>JBCCOF010000155.1:0-5166 GCA_039025455.1 Pseudomonadota bacterium
CCTCGGTATAACCTTCCAGCCGGATGATCTCCATCCGGTCGAGCAGCGGCTGCGGCAGGTCGAGGCTGTTTGCGGTGGTAACACGAACATGATGTCGGACAGGTCGAGATCGAGCTCGAGATAGTGGTCCTGAAACTTGTTGTTCTGTTCCGGGTCGAGCACTTCGAGCAACGCCGAGGCCGGATCGCCGCGGAAATCCTGTCCCAGCTTGTCGATCTCGTCGAGCAGGAACAGCGGATTGCTGGTGCCGGCCTTTTTCAGGTTGGTGACGATCTTGCCCGGCATTGATCCGATATAGGTCCGCCGGTGGCCGCGTATCTCGGCCTCGTCGCGAACGCCGCCCAGTGACTGGCGCACAAATTCACGCCCCGTCGCCTTGGCAATCGACTTCCCAAGCGAGGTCTTGCCGACACCGGGAGGGCCGACAAGGCACAGGATCGGACCTTTGAGCTTGTTGGTGCGCGCCTGAACCGCAAGATATTCGATGATCCGGTCTTTGACCTTCTCAAGCCCGTAATGGTCCGCGTCGAGCACGGTCTGTGCCTTCGCGATGTCCTTCTTGACCTTCGATTTCTTGCCCCATGGCAGGCCCAGCAGCACGTCCAGATAGTTGCGGATCACAGTCGCTTCGGCGCTCATCGGCTGCATGCCTTTGAGCTTTTTCAGCTCGACCTTGGCCTTGCTCTTGGCTTCCTTGGAGAGCTTGGTCTTTTCGATCTTTTCGGTCAGCTCGGCGATCTCGTCGCCGTCCTCACCATCGCCGCCGCCCAGCTCGCTCTGGATCGCCTTCATCTGTTCGTTGAGGTAATATTCGCGCTGGGTTTTCTCCATCTGGCGCTTGACCCGCCCACGAATCTTGCGCTCGACCTGGAGCACCGACAGCTCGCCTTCCATAAAGGCCATCACGAGTTCGAGCCGTTTGAGCGGGCTGGCTTCGGTGAGCAGCGATTGCTTGTCCGCCACCTTGGCGTTGAGCGCCGCCGCGATGGTGTCCGCGAGCGTGCCGGCATCATCGACATCGGTCAGGTCGATATTGGCATCATCGCCCAGCTTTTTGTTGAGCTTTGTGTATTCGCCGAATTGCTCGACGACCTGTCGCATCAGGGCGGTGACTTCGCTGCCCGCAACCGTCTCCGGCTCGATCAGGTCGACCTCGGCGAGCACATAGTCATCCTCTCCGCGCAAAAAGGCGATCTTGGCGCGGTGTGTGCCCTCAACGAGGACGCGCACGGTCCCGTCCGGCAGCTTCAAAAGCTGAAGCACCTGCGCGACCACGCCCACATCATACAGGTCATCGCCCTCCGGGTCGTCGCAAGCCGGATCAAGCTGCGCGAGCAGGAAGATGTCTTTTGACGCCTCCATAGCCGCTTCGAGCGCAGCGACCGACTTGTCGCGTCCGACAAACAACGGGACGACCATGCCGGGAAAAACGACAATATCGCGCAAGGGCAGGAGAGGGAAATGCTGGGTCATATTCTATCCGTGGCCGCCATTGGGGCGTGCCTTTGACATTGATATGGGTGCCGCCCCGCCGCCTCGCAACGGTGAATGCGAGGAAGCTGTGGATGCGGATGGGCAGATCAGGATCAACCCGGCCTGACTACTCAGGGCGCCACGTTACAGCGGTGCGATAATAGACCGGGCCATCGGGTTCGCGGCCGAGAAATTCCACCCGGCCACGCTTCACAGCCGCAGCACATGTGCCGTTGTCCACCAGCGCATTGCCCGAAGTGCGAACAGGCACGCAGCGCTTGATCCGGCCATCGGGATGGATTTCAAGCTGGATAGAGACCTTGCCCTCCCAGCTGGGATTTAATTCCCAGCGCCACAGCGGGTTATCATCGATCTGGAATTGCAGATCGAGCTCGAACTCGCCTTTTTCGAGGAAGGAAAGCCCGTCTTTTGAAGGGACCACATAGTTGGGGCGCAGGGGACCCTTGTCCCGATCAATCCGAACGCGGCCAGTGGCGATGGGCGGCGTTTCCTTGGTCGGAATGTATACTGCGAAGCTCTTGCTTTTACCCGGCGCAATGGGCTTCTTCGCTGGAATCGAGCCGAGAACGATATCGCAAACGCGCCGCCGCTTGTCCCGCTGGACAGGATTTTCAAAGATGCAGCGAAGGTCGTCTTCGTCCGAATTTTTGCGTTTGGCGTTGAGAATACGCAGTTGGTGCCCCGTGCCATTCTCACGCGAGGCGAGCCGCACCGGCTCCTCCAATGCATATTCGAGCCTCACCTCGATCTTAACATTCACATAACCACGCTCGACCGTCCCACCGTACCAATCGGCAAGCTCGAAGCGAGCTTTCGATTTGAACTGGGCACACAAAGCCGCGCGAAAGGCTTTGCTGTCGAACCCGTCAAACCCGTCGCCCAGCATGGCCCAGCCCGCGGATATCCCGAAATCCTCGCAAGCAACACCGCGTCCCTCACCGTCGAACCAAAAGCGCCCGCTCAGCTCGATAGGAGCCGGGGGGCGCCATGTGCCAATCGGAAGCAGGCTCGCATCGAGCGGAAATGTGAATTTACCCGCGCCGGTTAGCGGGACGATTGCGGGGGAAGCCTTATGCGTCCGCCTCAGGTCGACTTGCGAGCTACCCCGATCGGTCGATGATATCATGATTGGATAATCGAAATCCGCATCCGCATCGATGTCGGTGCCCGCATCATCCTGCGCCGAGAGCGGCTGAGCCAATGCTATAAGCGGGAGCAAGAAAGCCGGTCGCACGGTGCCTTCACCCGATGCCTTGAAGCATGACATTGCCGCGCAAGCGGGAGAGAGGGAAATGTTGAGTCATGTTCTTTCAGTGAAAGCCATTGGGGTTGATATGCGCACTGCCTTGCGACGGTGAGTGAGAGGAAGCCGTGTATGCTAGAGGCAGGTGCCCCACTCAGGTGGCCCCGGCCGCGCCAGCATTTGCTCGGTTGTCGCCTTTACGTATTCCGGACTCGATCCGGCCACTGCCTCGGCAAATTGTACTGCATCCGCTTTGGCGCAAAGGTCCTCCGTCGCAACATCCGCTTCACCCATTTGACGCCGAAAACCTTCGAGATACTCCAGCGTCCACCCGCTCTCGATGAACTTCCTCCCGAGCGCTTCACCGGCTTTGTTCAATTCTTGAATTGTATCCTGCCTAACATCCATCGAGCACCGCTCGGCGATCTGCACCGTCGCCTCGACAATTGCGGCCCAGCAGACTGGGCCCATGGAAGTCTGCTCCAGTGCTGTCTCAACTTCACCCGATTGACCACTCTTGGAGGTTGTGTCCTGAGCACCTCCGGTGGTCGAAATCAGCGTGAGCCCGACTAGGACTGCGAAAAGAGGCGGTCTGACCATCAAAGGGGCCTCACCCCATGCCCGGCAGGTTGAACCCCGGTGGCAGGCCCATCCCGCCCTGCATGTTCTTCATTTCCTCGGCAGACACACGGTCGGCCTTGTCGCGCGCGTCGTTGAAGGCGGCGGTTACGAGGTCCTCGACCATCTGCTTTTCTTCGAGCTTCATCAGGCTGTCGTCGATGGTCACGCCGAGGATGCGGCCCTTGGCGGTCGCGCGGACTTTGACCAGACCGCCGCCTGCTGCGCCTTCAACTTCGATCGAGTCGAGTTTGACCTGCATGTCGTTCATCTGGTTCTGAATCGTCTCGGCCGCCTGCTGCGCGGCTTGCATCATTTCTTCCATGCTTTTCATACGTTTATCTCCAAGTGTTTATCTGCCGCCTGAAGCGCGCACTGCCCCGATTTCCTTCGGGTCATGCGGCTCGATCAGTTCGGCATCGGGGAAAGTCTCAAGTGCAGCCTGCACCAGCGGATCGGAGCGGATGCGCTCGCGGGTGGCATTGGCCTCGGCCCCGGCTTGTTCGCGCAGCGACGGGGCCGCTTCGCCCGTTCCGGTTTCGACCATCCAGCGCTTGCCGGTCAGCTTGAACAAAGCATCGCGAATATCGGGCGCGGGATCGTCGGGGTAGCTATCGGCGCGCTGATAGACCAGCCGTTCGGGCGCAAGCTCGATCACCCGAACCCGGTCGCGCATGATCTGAGCCACGCGCAGGTGACCGGCATTGTCGACCCGCTCGACCAGCTCGCTCCAGTCGAGGTCGCTAGCGGACGGGGCGGAGGCAACCGGCTCGCCTGCCGTCGTGGTGGCCGACGCTGTGGTCGCCGCAGAAGGCGCAGGCCCGCGCGTCTCCAGCTCCTCAATCCGCCGCGCCAGTTTGCCTGGATCAGGAAGTTCGCTCGCATGGAGCGCCCGCAGCAAGGCCATTTGCGCAGAGACCAGCGGGTCGGGCGCTTGGCGCACTTCCTCGTGCCCTTTCAGCAACAATTGCCACAACCGATGCAACTGGCTCGCGCTCAGCTCCTTCGCAAATTCCGCCAAAGCCGCGCGCTCTTCTTCGCTGGGCGCGTCCGGCTTGGCATTGCCGACTTGGGCGACCGTTATGCGGTGGACCAAATCCATAAGCGCGCGCATCAGAGCCAGCGGCTCGACACCCAGCGCATATTGCTCGTCAATCGCGCCCAGCAATGCGGGCGCATCGGCCTTGAGCAAATGCGTGAGCAGCATCCGCTGCGCGCTCTTGTCGGCCAGCCCCAGCATATCGCGCACACGCGCGGCGCTCACCGATCCTTCGGCATCGAGGTCCGCATGAGCAATCGCCTGATCGAGGATGGAGAGCCCATCGCGCACAGACCCTTCCGCCGCCGCTGCGATGATATTGAGCGCTTCGGGTTCGGCCTCGACGCCTTCCTTGGCGCAAATGCCGGCGAAATGCTCGGCCAGCAATTCCGCCGGTATCCGCCGCAGATCAAACCGCTGCGTGCGGCTGAGCACCGTGACCGGCAGTTTTTCCACCTCGGTGGTCGCGAACAGGAATTTCACATGCGCGGGCGGTTCCTCAAGTGTCTTGAGCAAAGCGTTGAAAGCATTGCGCGACAACATGTGAACTTCGTCGATGATATAGATTTTGTAGCGCGCCGAAACCGCCGCATAGCGCACCGCTTCGATGATCTCGCGCACGTCATCGACGCCGGTATGCGAGGCCGCATCCATCTCGATCACGTCCATATGCTGACCCTTGGCGATGCCGACGCAGGCCTCGCACACGCCGCATGGGTCAATCGTCGGGCCGCCTGTGCCATCGGGTCCGACGCAATTGAGCGCTTTCGCG
>JBCCOF010000156.1:0-5166 GCA_039025455.1 Pseudomonadota bacterium
CACGGGCACATTACGTCGGAATAGATGTCGATTGTGAGCGGTTCGGGAGCTGTGTCAGTCATTTGTCGAGCCACCATGCGATAAGGTGATGGGCGATAGCGAAAGGTTGCGGGAAGATCAGGTGTTCGTTGCCATCGCGGCCCGCTGCACGGGCATCTTCCAATTCTGCGCGGGTGAACCAGCGTGCATCGTCCAGCTCGGTTTTGTCGATGGTCAGTTCGGGATCATCGGTGGTGCTGGTGCAGCCGATCATCAGCTGGCTCGGAAATGGCCACGGCTGACTGGCGATATATTCGACATTGGTCGCGCGCACGCCCGCCTCTTCCCAGATTTCGCGCGCCACCGCTTCTTCGATGGTTTCGCCCGGTTCGACAAAGCCTGCGAGCGCGGAATAGATGCGAGGTGGAAAGCGCGGCTGACGGCCCAAAAGCAGGCGCTTTTCACCCTCGGCCTCATGCTCGACCAGCATGATCGTAACCGGATCAGTGCGTGGAAAATGTTCCGCGCCGCAATTGTCGCAGGAGCGCTGCCAGCCGCCCTTGGCAATCTTGGTTTTCGAACCGCATTTGGCGCAGAATTGATGGCGGGCGTGCCAATCGACCAGCGATTTCGCCCCGCCATAGATCGCGAGATCGGGCGGTGAGAGCATTTGCATGACCTGCCAAACGCGCGGCATCGCATAGGCTGGCCCTGTGGCGCCGACATCGGGCACCGCCGCAAAGCAGGCCTTGTCGTCCAGCAGGCCGAGAAACACCAGTTCAGCCTCTGGCGGCACATCGGCAAGCGTGCCCCATTCAAGCTCGCCCATATCACCGATTTCAGGCAGCAAGCCGTCAAGCTTGAGCACCCGCGCGCGCCAATCCATCCGCGCGCCCAGCGCTTCGGGATCGACGCGGATGTTGTCCGCGCGATCAATCGGCGAACCGGAAAAAGCTATCTGCGGTTTTGCCCCCACTCCGGCATCCGGCCCCGCGTGCATCAGGCCGCTTTCGACCCGCGCATGCCTTTCAAATCGGCTTCAAGGGCAGCCATATATTCGTCGCGGATCGGATAGGCGTCGCTCGGCATATATTGGGTCCACAAAGCGGTGCGCAGATTGAGGCTGTAATCGACCGCGCCCAACGTACCGGCCGCGCCGCCCCAGCCAAAGCTGTTGTTGTGCGAGCGTCCGCCAGCGCCATGGCCCTGACCTTCCATCCAGCTTCCGGTGAGATCGACAGTCTTTGGCAAAAGGTTGGAGACACCAACGCGCACAGCCAACTCGCTCATCACGCGCTCTTTGCCCAGCTTGCCATAGCCAAGCAGCATGCGCAGGAAGCGGTCGTAATCCTTGGGTGAGGAGACGAGGCCGCCGCCACCCGCCGGCACCTTGGGCGCATCGAGATAGATCGAGTTCACCGCCGGATCGATCGGGAAGGCGTTACCGTTCACAATGCCATAATTGTCGGTCAGACGGCCCTTTTCGCTGTCGGGTACGGTCATCCAAGTGCTGTTCATGCCAAGCGGCTCGAACAGGGTGGTTTTGAGGAATGTCTCGAATTCCATGCCCGAGGCGACTTCGATGACGCGCCCGAGCAGGTCGATGCTGCACGAATAGCTCCACTTGGTCGCCGGCTGATACATCAGCGGCAGTTCGGCAAGCCGATCCGCCCAGGCTTCAAGACCAGGTGCAGGTGTAACAGTAGGAATCCCGGGGATCGGCATGCGGCTCACACGCCCGCCGACAATGCCATTCTCATTGTAAGCGTCGAGCAATTCGCCCTTGCTGGTGATGCCATAGCCCAGACCCGCCGTGTGGGTGAGCAATTGGCGAATGGTGATCGGGCTTTCGGCTTTGACTGTGTTGTCGAGCGAACCCTCCGGATCGACGAGGACTTCCATGTCCTTGTACGCGGGAAGGATTTCGGACACCGGCATATCGAGGCCGAGCTTTCCCTGATCGATCAGGATCATGATCGCCATGCCGGTGATCGGCTTGCTCATCGAATAGATACGATAAAGCGAATTTTCATCGACATCCGCTCCGCCAGCGAGCGACAATTTGCCGCCGCCAACAGTGTGCGCATGGTCTTCCTGACGCCAGCCGAAGGTGAGGAACATGTTCGCGACCTTGCGCTCGCTTACATACTTGTTGGCCAGCGCCGCAACATTCGGCCACGCTTCGGCAACATCGTGCGCGAGCAGCGAACGGCCCATCGGAAGGCTAGCCATCGCGGCACCGGCGGCAAGATAGCCGCCTCCGCGAAACAGCGAACGACGCGAAAGAGCGGGCAGGAATTCTGCGGCTTCAAAGCTCTGATTGGACATTTCAGGGGATCTCCGGAATCTCGTTTGGTTAAGATATCTGTGGGGCACTTGGGCGAAACCGTCAATCGCAAGCTCCAGTGAATGCGGTTTGAACGATGGAATTCGAAAGCGAGGCAGGGGCTTGATTATGGCCGGTGTCTTACCCATATAAGACACATGGCTAACTTCCTCTCGATCCTTATCGGACTCATTTCGCTCATCATCGTGATCCCGGCGCAAATCCCGTTGCTTGGCTGGGCCAACTGGGTTGCTCTGCCGCTGATTGTGATCGGCGTGCTGGTTGGCGCGGTTTCGCGCAGCAATGGCGGGCGGAACTTCTGCCTGATCGTCTTTGCAATCGCCTGTGTCCGGTTGTGGCTGGGCGGCGGGATTTTCTAATCCGCCCTGAGTTTTAATCGGTGCTTAGCGCCAGCCGGGCCGCTTTTGCGTAAAGGGTCGGCAATCCGGCCTCTTCGATTTTGCTGATCGGCCACCACTCGCCCTCGACCGGCTCGATCTCCGAGATCTTCAGCTGTTTCACGCTCAGCGTGAGGTGGGCGTGGGTGAATGAGTGCCGCACGGCTCCAAGTGATTCCCATTCACCGGTCAGCGGGGCCTCGCCCATTCCATCAGCCTTTGCGCTCCAGCCATCGTCGGGCAGCGCACGCATTCCGCCAAGCATGCCTGTGCCCTGACGCGTTACGAGGCAGACATGCTCGTCTTTTTCGATCCAGTAGGCTGTGCCGACCCGCTCGGGCTTCGGTTTCTTCGCAGGTTTGACCGGTAAGCGCTCCGGATCACCCGCTTTGCGCGCCTCGCACGCATCGCTAACCGGACACAGCAGACAACGCGGCGCCTTGCTGGTGCAGATCGTTGCGCCGAGATCCATCATCGCTTCGGCAAAATTGCCCGCGCGCTTGTCGGGCGTAAGCGCATCGGCACGCGCCCTTATCGCTTTGCGAGCGCCCGGCAGCGGTTCTTTGATATTAAACAGTCGCGCAACCACCCGCTCGACATTGGCATCGACCACCACAGCACGCTGCTCGAATGCAAGCGCCGCCACCGATGCCGCCGAATATGCGCCCAGCCCCGGCAATTCGCGTAAGCCCGCTTCGGTTTCGGGAAAGCCGCCCCGTGCTGCCACTTCGCGCGCGCATTTGACCAGATTGCGCGCCCGCGAGTAATATCCCAGCCCCGCCCATGCCGCCATGACGTCTTCATCGCTCGCCGCGGCCAAATCCTGAACCGTGGGCCAGATTTCAGTGAACTTGGCGAAATACGGCTTCACCGCCGCAACGGTCGTCTGTTGCAGCATAATCTCGGACAGCCACACGCGATAAGGCCATGCCGGATCTGACGGACGCGGAGCGCCGGGCGGATTGCGCCACGGTAATTCGCGCGCATGGGCGTCATACCAGTCGAGTAGGGTGTCCGAGATGGTGGCAGTCACGCGCATCCTATGCCATGACTGGTCGAACGATGGGAAGCGACAAGACCAAAAAGAGCCACAGCAAAAAGGGCAACAAGCCCGCGCGGCCATACACCCGTCCGCGCGGAGGTTCGGCCAAGCCGATTGGCGAGCTGATGCCCGATATCGGGCGCACCGCCTTTCGCCGCTTTGGTTTTGTGCAAAGCTCGGTCGTGACCCGCTGGCCCGAAATTGTCGGACCGCACCACGCGAAGATTTGCAGCCCCGAGGCGATCCGTTTCCCGCCCGGCGAGAAATCCGAAGGCATATTGCAACTCGTGGTCAAACCCGCCCATGCGCCCTTGATCCAGCAGGTTACGCCGGAGATCATCGAGCGGGTGAACCGCTTTTTCGGCTACAACGCCGTAGCGCGGGTCAAAATCCGGCAAGGCGCGGTTAAGGCGCCGGATGCTGAAAGGCCGGCAAAGGCACCGCCTTCGCTCAAACCGATCCCGATGGAATTGGGTGACAGTTTGCGCGATATCGGCGACCCGGAATTGCGCACAGTGCTCGAATCGCTCGCGCGCAGCATGGGCGATGCCGAAGACAATAAGGATCAGGATACGTGACACTGAAATTTGCCAGTATTTCCGCGCTTGCCGCCGCTTTGGCTTTGGTTGCACCCGCTGCCGCTCCCATCGCCGCGCAGGATCTTTCCAATGTCGAAAGCGAGTTTGCCGACAAAGACCGCAAGAAAGGCTGGTCAACCAAGGTCAAGCGGACCGAACGCGGCCATCTGATCGGCAATCCCGACGCCGAAACGCAATTGATCGAATTTGTCAGCTACACATGCA
Source organism: Pseudomonadota bacterium (assembly GCA_039025455.1). GTDB lineage: Bacteria > Pseudomonadota > Alphaproteobacteria > Sphingomonadales > Sphingomonadaceae > Erythrobacter. The sequence goes on from JBCCOF010000156.1 coordinate 4,549, forward strand.
GCCACTGCGCCGATTTTGCCAAGACCGGTGAGCCCGCGCTCGAAGTGACCGCCGTATCGGACGGTGACATCGGCTTTGAAGTGCGTCCGGTGATCCGCAATGCGCTCGACCTGACGGTGTCGCTGCTGGCAGCTTGCGGCTCTCCCGAGGGATTTAAAGGACGCCACCGTGACCTGATGCTGAGCCAGTCGAAATGGCTCGACGCCGCTGTGAAAGCGCCCCAGAGCCAGAAAGCGGTCTGGTTTCGAGGTGACAAGGGCGGCCGCATCAACGCGGCCAGCGCGCTTGATCTTGATGACCAGATGGTTGCCCGCGGCCTGACGCGGACCGAAATCACGGCATGCCTTTCCGACAATGTTGCCGCGCAAAAGCTGCTTGACAATGGCCAGGCGGACGCCACCGAGTTCGGCATTCAGGGTACGCCCAGCTTTGCAATGGATGGCAAACTGCTCGATCGCGTACACGCTTGGCCGACACTCTATCCGGTGCTCGCCGCGCGGATCGAAGAGCAACGCGCCCGCTCCGGCGGCGAATAGACCCATTTCGCCTTGAGCAAGGCTGCGCATTTGTGCACAAGCAATTGGCCTGCGCTTTTGGCTTTGGCCCGTATTCCTTATA
>JBCCOF010000157.1:0-5163 GCA_039025455.1 Pseudomonadota bacterium
GCCTGCAGGCCATGGGCGCGAGCGTGCGCGCCTGTGCTCCGCCCGCTTTGATGCCAGCGGGGATCGAAGCGATGGGAGTAGAGCCGTTCCATGACTTCGACGCGGCTTTGACCGGCGCTGATGTGGCGATGATGCTGCGCCTTCAATCGGAGCGGATGGCGGGGCAATTCATCCCCACGGCGCGCGAATATCATCACCTTTACGGGCTGACGAAGGCGCGGCTGGAGCGCGCTGCGCCCGGGGCATTGGTGATGCATCCCGGGCCGATGAACCGCGGGGTCGAGATCGACAGCGAGGTGGCCGATATGCTCGACCGCTCGATCATCACTAAGCAGGTGGAGATGGGCGTCGCAATCCGCATGGCATGCCTCGATATCCTGACGCGCAGCGCGCGCGGCGTAGAGGGGTGGGGGGCATGAAGCAGGTGCGAGCGCTCACTATTACCGGCGGCACTTTGGTTACGCCTGAAGGCTTGGTCGAAGGAGCGATCCGGCTTGAAGGCGGCTTGATTGCCGCTGTGGGAGCGGAAGTTGCGGCGCAGGATGGCGATGAGACGATTGATGCAAACGGCAAGCTAGTCGCGCCCGGATTGGTCGATCTGGGGGTCTTTGCGGTCGATAAACCGGCGTTTCATTTCGGCGGGATCACCCGCGCGGCCCTGATGCCGGATCAATCGCCGCCGCTCGATTACCCCAGCCGCGTGAATTACATCGCCAAGAGCGGTAAGCCCGATCTTTGGGTGCATCCCTTGGCGGCAGCGACGCGCGGGCTTGAGGGTAACGAACTCGCCGAGATTGCGATGATGCGCGATGCCGGTGCACGCGGCGTTGCGACCGGGCGGCGCTGGATCGCGGATTCGGGCGTGATGCTACGCCTGATGCAATATGCCGCGATGCTCGATCTGGTGGTGGTCTCCCATGCCGAGGATGGCGCGCTGGTCGGCGAGGCTGCGGCGACCGCGGGCGAGGTGGCCACCCGTCTGGGCCTGCCTAGCGCGCCTGCCGAAGCCGAGGCTCTGGCGATTGCGCGCGATATCGGTCTTGCCGAGATGAGCGGCGCGCGGCTGCATCTGCGTCAAGTGACCACCGCGCGCGGGTTCGATCTGGTGCGCGAGGCCAAAGCGCGCGGGGTCAATGTCACCTGCGGGATCACGCCTGCGCATTTCATGTTGTGCGAGCTCGACACAGCCGATTTCCGCACCTTTGCTCGGCTATCCCCGCCTTTGCGCAGCGAGAGCGACCGTCAGGCGGCGCGCGCGGCGATTGGCGAAGGCGTGGTCGATGTTATTTCCAGCGGCCACGATCCGCGCGGGCCAGAGGACAAGCGCCTGCCCTTCGCCGACGCTGCGCCCGGAATGGCGGGGGCGGAGACAGTGCTCGCGATGACGCTGAGCCTTGTGCGCGACGGGGTGATTGACATTGGGCGGGCCTTCGCTTTGCTGGCCGAGACGCCAGCGCGCTTGCTTGGAGTGCCCTGCGGGTCGCTGACAGTCGGACGGGAAGCCGACATTGCTGTGATCGATCCCGAAGCGCCATGGGTGATCGACCGCCGTAAGATGGCAGCAACCGCCGACAACACGCCCTTCGACATCCAAGGCGCGCAGGGCAGGGTGCGAACGCTGATCAAGGGTGGCGTTCCGGTGGAGCGCTAGCGCCAAAAAATTACCCCCGGCGCCAAGGGAGCACCGGGGGCAATTCTCGCTGAAATTATAGCCGTTCGGCTTAGCGCGTGCGCGCTGCGATCCGGATGCCGCTGTCCATTGCTCCCTTTGGCGGGTTGGCGGCGGCATAGGCGAAGCAGCCGCGACCGGCCGATTTGACCGTGCCGCACAGGCCGCGTGCGCTCTTCGGACCGAAACCGGCTGCGGCGACGCGGTAGAAGATTTTGCCCTTCACCTTCGCTTTGGTGATGACAACGTCATGGCCCTTCAGCTCGGGGAACTTGCTCTGAAGCGAGGCCCAGCCGCGTTTGGCTTCGGCGCGGCTCGAATAGCTGCCGAGCTGAACCATATGGCTGTTTCTGCTCTTGTCGCTGGCCGAGGCTGTGCGGGTTGGTGCCTTGTTGCTCGGGCGAGCGCGGCGCAGCTGGGTGGCCTGACGCGCGGCATGGGCCGCTGCGGCTTTGTCCTGCTGACGATCATCCGCCGAGATCATTTGCACGACCGGGCTCGAGAAGAAGCGCGAGCTTGTCGGCGCAACGGCAAGCGTGGTTGGTGCGGCTGGTTGCTTTACCTGCGTGGCAACTGGAGCGGCGACGGGTGCAACCGCTCGAGCGACGCTGGCGACTTCAACCGGAGTTGGGGCCACTTCCTTGTTCGGTTTCGAGCCGCTCTTGTTGACCTGTTGAACAACCGGGCTTGAAAAGAAGCGCGAGGTAGTCGGAGCGGTCGCGACTTTTGTTGGGGCCACTGGAGCAACCACAGGCACCTCAACCGGAGGAGCGCTTGCTGCGCCGGCCGGAGCGGTCGCGGCCAGAATGGTCGCAATTGCCGGATCGACGCTTTCGATCCGGTCACTGTCTTCACCGAATGCCATGCGCTCGCTTTGAGTCAGCTTGGCCGGCGCGCTGGGCGTTACAACCTCAACCGGATCTACGCTCACGCTTGGCGCTGCGTCATTCGATGCCAGATCGGCTTCGCCCAGTTCGCGCACGACCGGTGCGTCAACCTGCGCGGCTGCTTCGGCAACCATTGCCGCTTGGCTCGGGAAATTGGAAAGCGCGAGATGCGCCGGGTGTGCGCCTGCGTTCGATGCGCTGACACCAAGCAGTTTGGCGACTCGCTTGCGCACATCTTCAGGTCTGGCGTTGCTTGCCCATTCGGTCAGACGCGCATCAAGCTGATCCGCTGGCACGTCTTCGGCGGCCATCACGCGGGCGCCGCGCCAATTTCCTGCAAGCGCATAGGTGTACGCAAGATTCTGGCGAACTTTCGACGTGTTCTGACCACCGCGGAGCGCGTTGGTGAGAACGTGGATGGCGCGCTCGGGCTTGCCAGCGAGCGACAATGCCAGACCATAATCGGCTGGGTTGAGATCGCCTTCGCGTTCGGCAAGGGCTTTGAGCGCGCTGTCACTGTCGCCGATCGCAATAGCGGCGAGCGCATAGCTCAGAACCGTGCGCGGATTGGCATCGCCAAGGTCCAGTGCGTCGTTGAATGCGGTAGCAGCGGCTTCGAACCGGCCTGCTTTGAGATAAGCAGTGCCGAGCATCGCGCGAAAGCCTGGATTGCGTGGCTCTGCCAGAACAGCGGATTCCGCGTGCGCAATCGCATCACTGACCTTGCCCTTGTTCAGAGCACTTTGAGCCTTGGAAAACGATGTGTCAGCGCGCGGCGCGGCCGAGGTGGAGCATCCCCAAAGCGCGACACTGGCCAAAGCGGTGGTAACGATCAGGCCGTATTTCGGGCTTTTGTGTTTGCTGCGGTCCATGGTCCTAGTCCCTTGCTTTCAGATGATCTTGGGTCGGTTCAGGTGATCAGTTGCGTTTGATGCGCCCGATGAGCGCTTCGAGATCGGTGATTTCGGCGAATTTCGCATCGAGCGCTTCGGTCACCAGTGCCTGAGCGCTGAGACCTTCCATCGTCGCGGCCAACTTCAGTTTGAGATGACGCTCCGGGTCGAGGCGCAGGGTAAAGGCGACGCGGCGGCCGTTGCCTTGCGCGATTTTGGCTACCTTTTTGCTCGATGAGCGGCTTTTTTTCGAAACAGAAGCGTTTGCTCCGCCGTCGTTGGCGAGCACGCGATCTGCGAGTTCTTTTTGCTGACGTTTTACGACAGGGCTGTCGGCCTTCGTCTCGTCAGTGCGCGAACCGTCGGGTTTAAGCGAGACAATTTTGGCGCTTTCGCTTTCCTCGGACTCGCCGCCCATATCGTTCCAGCCGAGATCCTCCAGCGCATCGCTGGATTCGTTATCCGGGGTGTCCTCGGGAAGCGGAGCGAGTTGCGGACGCATGGCTGGCTTTGCGCCACCCTTACGAGCAAGCAATGTCGGATTAAGAGAGGCGAAGTTGGCTTCGGACATTGCGTTCCGAGCCCCTTACTGCGCCACCCGGCGACCGAAGCCACCGGCGGGACGATGTGCGCCACCCGCGTTGCCAGCCTGCGCCCGACCGGGAGCAGCGGCAAACACAGTGCGGCGGAAGTTCTTTTCGAGACGGTCGGAAATATACTTCCAGAGCGCTGTGATTTCGGCAGAGCTGCGACCGTCGGGATCGACTTCCATCACGGTGCGGCCATCAATCATGGACGCCGCGAAATCGGTGCGATGGTGCAACGTGATCGGGGCAACAGTGCCATGCTGTGACAATGCAACAGCGGCTTCCGATGTGATCTTGGCTTTCGGCGTCGCGCCGTTGACCACGAAGACGAGCGGCTTTGCAGCGCGCTCGCACAGATCAACCGTGGCACCGACAGCGCGCAGGTCATGCGGGCTGGGGCGGGTTGGCACTACGATAAGTTCGGCAACGCCGATGACCGACTGGATCGCCATTGTGATGGCAGGAGGTGTGTCGATCACTGCGAGTTTGAAGCCTTGCTCACGCAAGACGGCAAGATCGTTTGCGAGGCGCGAAACCGTGGTTTGCGCAAAAGCCGGATATTCCGCATCGCGCTCGTTCCACCAGTCCGCCAGTGAACCTTGTGGGTCAATATCGATCAGGACGACAGGGCCAGCGCCTGCACGCTGTGCCTGGACGGCCAGATGTCCGGACAGGGTCGTCTTGCCCGATCCGCCTTTCTGTGATGCCAAAGCGAGTACACGCAACGCCTAGGTCCCCCTGCATTTGCCCAGATGCGCCGCCCTATTGCGGCCTGGTCGAGAGTTGGATCGCAGGATACCCCTAATTTTGAGTTAACGCGGATGCTGCGAACTGGGCCGAATTCGGGGCGCTGCGCTCGCGACAGTCGGCCATATGATTAAAGAGTACGGGGTCTTGGTGGCTGACCTCGTCGCTCCATCGCTTGCGGTCCGAACGAAATCCGCAAGAAGGCAACGATTTCCTAACGGGTTGTTCACTATGCTTGCCCGCAATTGAAAGAGCAGCCGGTGCGATACTGGCCGCATTCCAACGACGGAGTTGCAGTGATGAGCGCATTTCCAATCAATTCTTCACCCCGGCGGGCAGGCCTGGTCGCGGCTGTTCTGGCGATGGTAGCTGCGCCTGCA
>JBCCOF010000158.1:0-4962 GCA_039025455.1 Pseudomonadota bacterium
CGGTAAGGCTCCCACCCGCTCTCAATAAACCCGCCCGATATCCTGTTCTGCGGTGCGCCGTTGGAGCGGTATGGTCAGGTGATATGACAGCGGCACCTGAGGGTTCGGGCCTTGCTCGAACGCGCGGAACCTTTTGGCCATTTTCTCGAGCGCCTTGGGCGGGACCTTCGACCATGCGATCTTGTTCACTGCTGTAAGCGCAAAGTCTCCGGCGTTTGTGACGCGGCTCGCTTGGACTTCGAAAGCAGGCGTTTCACCAGCATAACCCCGACTCGGCTGCGACGCGCGTGCTACAGTCTCGCCTGCAACCTTTACGCTCGCCCCGCATGTCTGGGTCGGTTTGGGCACGACGGGGCAGTTGGAGCCATGAGCAACCAAGCGATAGCGGCCCGGCGGCAATTGAAACGCCTTCACGAGATAATCGGTGGTGTCGTTACCGACCGCCAAAAAGCCCTGCTTGCGGCTGAACCGGATGACATCGGCATCATTATCGATATCGCCGCCTTCGCGCAGAAAATAGACGTTGAGCTTGTCCACCAGAAAGATCGAACTGCGGACCGAAACCAAGACGACTCCATGCCCTCGTTCGACAGCGGCGGGCTTGCTGACCTTTTGCGGCGCCGTTCCCGGTTCGGCGTTGGCGATGGTCGGGCTGATGGCGAAAACCAGCAGGATCGCGGTGACAAATGATCTCAACATTACGGCGCCCAGATTATTATGCGTTGATAGGCTTCTTTTCGCATCCGGCCTTCGAATTCAAGGACCATAGATGCCGTTGGCGCGCTCTATTTCGCTAACGGGCGCATCGGAAGCGGCTCGAGGGTCAAGAGAACGTCGAAAACACGCTCAATCAGGGTGGAGTGTTCGATGACTCAGCCCTATATCACCGGGCATGCGCATCGCGATTGCATCTGACCACGCCGCCACCGACATGAAGGCCGAGCTTGCCGAATGGCTCATGGATCAAGGCCATGAGGTCGCTGACCTTGGCCCCGACGCGGGCGAAAGCGTCGATTATCCCGATTACGGCTACAAGCTCGCCGAAGTCGTAGCCGAAGGGACCGTCGAAGCGGGCGTCGCCCTGTGCGGATCGGGCATCGGCATTTCGATCAGCGTGAACCGCCATCCCGGCGTTCGCTGTGCGCTGGTTTCCGAGCCGCTCTCCGCCGCGCTTGCCCGCGAACACAACGACGCAAACTGCATCGCAATGGGCGCGCGCCTGACTGGCATCGAAATGGCTAAGGCGTGCGTAACTGCTTTCCTGAACACCGAATTTGCCGATGCTGGTGACCCGAATGGTCGCCATCAAAGGCGCGTTGCCAAGCTTGGCAATCCCCCGACAACGCATGACCATATCGAGACGCATCAATGAGCACTGCACCTTCTGACGTAGTAAATCCGATGGACGGTTTCTGGCACGACGATCTGGCGACGGCCGATCCCGAAATCGCTGAGGCCATTGGCAGTGAACTCGCCCGTCAGCGCGACAAGATCGAGCTGATCGCGAGCGAGAACATCGCGTCGAAAGCGGTGCTTGAAGCCACTGGCAGCGTCTTCACCAACAAATACGCAGAAGGCTATCCGGGCAAGCGCTATTACGGCGGCTGCGACTATGCCGACGTGGTAGAAACGCTGGCAATAGAGCGCGCCAAGCAATTGTTCGGGTGCAACTTTGCCAATGTTCAGCCCAATAGCGGCAGCCAGATGAACCAGGCGGTCTTCCTTGCTCTGCTGGAGCCGGGCGACACCTTTATGGGGCTCGATCTTAACTCGGGCGGGCACCTCACCCACGGCTCACCGGTCAATATGTCGGGCAAGTGGTTCAATCCGGTCAGCTATGGCGTGACTGAGGGCGACGAGCTGATCGATATGGACGCGGTTGCGGCGACCGCGCGCGAGCACAAGCCCAAGCTGATCATTTGCGGCGGCACCGCCTATTCGCGCGTCTGGGACTTCGCTGCCTTCCGCGAAATTGCCGACGAAGTGGGCGCAATCCTGCTGTGCGATATGAGCCATATCTCGGGTCTGGTCGCAGGGGGCGCGCACCCCTCGCCCTTCCCGCATTGCGACATTGTCACCTCGACCACGCATAAGAGCCTGCGCGGCCCGCGTTCGGGCATCATGCTGTGGAATGACGAGAAGTACACCAAGCCGCTCAACATGGCGGTATTCCCCGGCCTTCAGGGCGGCCCGCTGATGCATGTGGTCACCGCCAAGGCCGTCGCCTTCCGCGAAGCGCTCGCGCCCGAATTCAAAACCTATGCACACCGCATTGTCGAAAATGCCCGCGCACTGGCTGCTAGCCTTGAGGAGAACGGGCTGCGGATTGTCTCAGGCGGAACGGACAACCACTCGATGCTGGTCGATCTTACGGCTAAGGATGTGACTGGAAAGGACGCCGAAAAGGGCCTCGACCGCGCCTGGCTGACTTGCAACAAGAACGGCATTCCGTTCGACACGCGCTCGCCTTTTGTCACCAGCGGCATCCGCCTCGGCACTCCGGCGGGCACGACGCGCGGCTTTGGTCCGGTCGAGTTTCGCCAAATCGGCGCTTTGATTGCCGAAGTCGTCGATGGCTTGTCCAGGAATGGCCCCGAAGGCGACGCGCAGGTCGAGGAGAGCGTTCGCGCGCGTGTTGCGGACCTGTGCGCCAAATTCCCCGTCTACCCTGACGCATAATCGGGAGCATCGCGCCATGACCGAGCCAGAGAACGATCGCCCCGAATGGGTTGAAGACGCCAAGTCCGAAATCTCGGGGATGGCGAAAGAGGGCATGAAGCACCCCTCGACCAAGCCCGTCCTGACCGGTGCAGCAATTGGCGCTGTTGCGGGAGCAGTTTTGCCAGTTGTATCTTTGCCGCTCGGCTTGGTGGCTGGCGCTGGCTTTGCGTTCTACCAGCGCATCCGCAAGTAAAGCCCGTCGATGCGTTGCCCCTTCTGCGCCAATGAAGACACTCAGGTAAAAGACAGCCGCCAGACCGAGGACAACACTTCGATCCGGCGGCGGCGTCAGTGCAATTCGTGCGGCGCGCGCTTCACCACCTTTGAGCGCGTCCAATTGCGCGAAGTCGTCATTGTAAAAGCGGGAGCGGACGGCTCGGAGCCCCGCCGCGAACCGTTTGACCGCTCGAAACTCGAAAACTCAGTCACCCTGGCATGCCGCAAACGCGGGGTCACACAGGAGCAGATTGACCGGCTTGTCTCCGGAATTCAGCGTCAGGTCGAAACCGCAGGGGAAGCCGAAGTGCCATCGGCCCGGATCGGCGAGTTGGTCATGGACGGCCTGCGCCAGATCGACAGCGTGGCCTACATCCGCTTCGCCAGCGTGTATCGCGATTTCTCCGAAGCGCGCGATTTCGAGGAATTTGCAAGCTCCGTTCAGGAAGCGGCGAAAGATTAGGCCCGCAATGTCAGCCGCAAAGCCTCCGGTGATTGTGCTCGTCCGCCCGCAATTGGGCGAGAATATCGGCAAAGCCGCGCGCGCCATGCTCAATTTCGGCCTCACCGAAATGCGGATCGTCAACCCGCGTGACGGCTGGCCAAACCCCTCAGCAGGCCCGTCGGCTGCGGGCGCGGACGTAGTGCTTGATCAAGCGAAAATCTACGACACGACCGCCGAAGCCGTCGCCGATTGCGAGCATGTCTACGCGACCACAGTGCGCAAGCGCGGTGTGACCAAGCCGGTGGTCGGGCCCGATCAAGCCGCCGAGCTCATGGTGTCAGAGCCGGGCCGCCATGCGATCCTGTTCGGGCGCGAGGCTTCTGGGTTGGAGACCGAAGACGTCGCCCTTGCGCGGCATATCCTGACGGTGCCGATCAACCCCGATTTCGGATCGCTCAATCTGGCTCAGGCGGTGATCTTGTGCGCCTATGAGTGGTCTCGCTTATCACGCGAGGCAGCGGGAGACCCACTGGACCTCGTCCAGCCCACCGCCGAAGACGAAGTGCTGCCCCCCGCCTCGCAAGAGGAACTCGACGGTCTGGTGGCGCATTTCGAGGAGCTGCTCGCGCCCCGCGGATATTTTCTTCCCGAACCGCGCGCCGAAGCGACACGCCGGACTTTGCGCAGTGTCTTGACCAAGCCAGGATGGAATCATCTCGAAATACGCACGCTGCGTGGGATATTGAGCACTTTGGCGCGAGATCCACGTTGATACGGCTGAACAACGCTCTAGTGCGACATCATGAATCACATCGATAACTCTGCGACATTCCGCCTGCGATGGCCTGAACCGGATACTGCGAAAATGGCTCGCGATTTCCGGCTTTGGCGGCATCTGCGTGTGGTCCGCTCGCGTGCAATGCGTCTTATCAAAGGGGCGCTAGAAGGTGACAAGCCGCGCCCGTTGGAGACGGCCTATGGCGTGAAGATGTGGTCCAACTGGGCGGATAAGACCTTCGCCTATTGCCACTATGGGACGTACGGCAATTACCTCGCCGATCTGATCGGTTGCGTGAACGAGCCGTTCTGCTTTCTCGATATTGGAGCCAACCAAGGGCTGTTTTCGCTGATTGCCGGTCAGAATCCCGCGTGCCAGTCGATTGTTGCGCTTGAGCCGGTTCCCGACACCCACCAACGCCTATCCGCAAACCTGGAACTGAACGGCCTGTTTGACCGCGCAACCGCGCACAATTTCGGGCTGTCCGCCAAGGCCGAAACCCGCACGATCACTCTCAGCAAAGCGCATAGCGGCATGGCGACGCTCGGAAACCATGCCGACCAATTTCGGGCTGAAAACTCCGAGATCATGGTCAAGCTCGCGACGATGAGCGAAGTGATGCAGCATTTGCCCGAGGGTTTGCCCATCTTTGTGAAGATCGACGTGGAAGGTCACGAGGAGGTTGTGATCAAACAACTGCTACTGAAGTGGGTGATATGCTCAATAGCATTTATGGGCCCAACGGAACCGCACAAATTTTAAGCGGACGTGATGTCGATACCTACTTTGAGGTCCGACCAAG
>JBCCOF010000159.1:0-4942 GCA_039025455.1 Pseudomonadota bacterium
GCGGAATTGGTAGACGCGCTGGTTTTAGGTACCAGTATCGAAAGATGTGGGGGTTCGAGTCCCTTCGCCCGCACCAATCCGCCGCGCAGCTGATCCGGCACATTTCATTTGAAGAAGGCTTAAGTACCCACCCCATGCAGACCAAGCAGACCGCCAGCGAAGGGCTCAAGCGCGCCTACACGATCACGATCGGAGCCGACGAAATCGCGTCGAAGATCGAGGCCGAGATCAAAAAGATCGCGCCGCAGGTCAAAATGCCCGGCTTTCGCCCTGGCAAGGTGCCCGCCAATCTCGTGAAGAAGATGCACGGCGAGCAATTGCACGCGCAGATCGTGAATGATTCGATCACCGAATCGGTCGAGCAGATGATGAAGGACGAAGACCTTCGCCCTGCCATGCAACCTGCGGTGTCGCTTGATGAAGGCTATGAGGAAGGCAAGGATGCCGAGCTCAAGGTCGAGCTGGAAGTTCTGCCCGAGATCGAAGCGCCGAGCATTGACGGGCTGAAGCTCGAAAAGCTGATGGTTCCCGTGACCGACGAGCAGATCGAAGAAGCGATCGGCAACATTGCGGGCCAGAACAAGAGCTACAAAGACGCCGCCAAGACGAAAAAAGCGGCTGATGGCGACCAGCTGATTATCGACTTCGTTGGTAAACTCGACGGCGATGAGTTTGAAGGCGGCAAGGCCGATGACGCCGCTCTGGTGATTGGTTCGGGCACGTTCATTCCGGGTTTTGAAGAGCAGTTGGTCGGCGCGAAAACGGGCGATGAGAAAACCATCACCGTAACATTCCCGAAGGAATATCAGGCCGAGCATCTCGCTGGCAAAGAAGCGACCTTCGATATCACTGTGAAGCAGGTGAAGGTTGAAACCGACACCGTCATCAATGATGAATTCGCCGCCAATCTGGGTCTCGACAGCCTTGAAAAGCTGCAGGAAATCATGCGCGGTCAGCTTGAGCAGCAAACCGCTGGCCTGACCCGCACCCAGATGAAGCGCTCGCTGCTCGATCAGCTTGCCGCCGGACACGATTTTGAAGTGCCGAGCATGATGGTCGATGCCGAATTCGAACAGATCTGGAGCCAGCTTCAACAGGAAGCAGCGAAGGAAGAAGATCCTGCTGACGCACTGAAGCAGATCGAGGCCGAGAAAGACGATTATAAGACCATCGCCGAGCGGCGCGTGCGTTTGGGCCTTTTGCTGTCCGAAATCGGTCAGGCGAACGGTGTCGAGATCACCGGTCAGGAAATGTCGATGCTGATCCAGCAGGCGTCGCAGCAATATCGCGAGGAAGACCGCGAGCGCTTTGTCCAGTATATCCAGCAGGACCCGATGGCCGCCGCCCAGCTGCGTGCGCCCTTGTATGAGGACAAGGTCGTCGACTTCCTGTTCGACAAGGCCGATGTGACCGAGCGTGAAGTGACGCAGGAAGAGCTTCAGGCCGCCATCGAAGCCGACGAGGACGCCGAGGTCGAAGCGGCCAAGAAAGCGCCAGCGAAGAAGAAAGCTGCGGCGAAGAAGCCGGCTGCGAAGAAGGCACCCGCCAAAAAGGCTCCCGCGAAGAAAGCTCCGGCCAAGAAGGCGGATGCGGACAAGGCGGAAACCAAGCCGGCGGCTAAAAAGGCTCCGGCGAAAAAGGCACCCGCCAAAAAGCCGGCAGCCGAGAAAGCGCCTGCCAAGAAGGCTCCGGCCAAGAAACCGGCTGCCAAAAAGGCACCTGCCAAGAAGTAAGCCTTTGCAGCGGCTCGCTTATTCGGCGGGCTGCGGCGCTGGCTTCCAGGGTTTGAATGAAGGCGTGGGCAGCGTGGCTGTCCGCGCCTTTTCATAGGCCGCGCCCGCTTTCAGCACCGCATGGTCTTCCCACTTCGCGCCATAAAAGCTGATGCCGACCGGCAGTCCCTCTACCGCGCCCATGGGAACGGTCAGGTGCGGATAGCCCGCAATGGCGGCGGGTGAACCAAAGCCGATACCAAAGCCGCCGAAATTGTCGCCATTGACGAGATCGCTGACCCAAGCCGGTCCGCGCGTCGGGGCGACGAGGAATTGCACGTTGTTTTCGGCGAGCAGCATATCGAGCGTTTCCTTGCCCGCGATCCGCACCGCATTTTCGCGCGCTTTTTCATAGGCGTCGCGGTCGGTCGCCTGCTCGGCCTGCTCGAACAGTTCCTGCCCGAACCAGCGCATCTCACTCTCGGAATTGGCTTTGTTGAAAGCGATCAGGTCAGCAAGGCTGCGCGGGGTATCCGCGCCTTGGATCTCCGGGATTGAGCGCAGATATTTGCCCATCTCCTCGCGCAGTTCGAACAGCAGGACGGTGAAACTGTCGCCATACATCTGACGGTTGGGTTCGAACTCGATATCGACCAGCACCGCGCCCGCGCGCTCAAGGTCCTCCAAAGCCGTCCCGAACACCGCTGCTACATCCGAGCGGCTGCCGATCTGGTTGCGCATCACGCCGATCCGCACGCCCTTGAGCGAGTATTGGCCAAGCCCTTCGCTGTAATCGGCGACGCGCGGCACTCCGACCGTTGCCGCATCGGCCGGGTCCTCGCCCGCAATCGCCGTCAGCAGCATGGCTGCGTCCCTAACCGTCTGTGTCATCGGCCCGGCGGTGTCCTGCGTCGAGGAGATCGGCACCACATGCGTGCGGCTAACCAGACCCACGCTCGGCTTGAAGCCGACGATCCCGTTGATCGAAGCGGGGCAGGTGATCGAGCCGTTGGTCTCCGTGCCGATGGCGCCCCATGCAAAGCCTGCCGCCACCGCCGCGCCGCTGCCCGAGGATGAGCCGCAGGAATTGCGGTCGGTGGCATGCGGATTGCGCGTCAGCCCGCCAACCGCGCTCCAGCCGCTGGTCGAATTGTCGCTGCGGATGTTCGCCCATTCGGAAAGGTTGGTCTTGCCCAGCACCACGCCGCCCGCTTCGCGCAAATTCGCGATCAGAGGCGCGTCGCGCTTGGTGAAATTGTATTTGAGCGCAAGACTGCCCGCGGTGGTCGCCCATTCTTGCGTTTCGATATTGTCCTTCACCAGCACGCTGCGGCCTTTGAGGATGCCGGTCTGCGCCGCTGCACGGGCTTTGAACCCGGCGGTCTGCGAATGGATGATGATCGCGTTGATGCCGTCCTCGCCGCCTTCGTGCGCCTCGATCTGGGCGATCCGCTGCGCCATGTCGGCTTCGGCATCGAACGCATGGTCATCACCAGTAACCGGAGCAGCGGAGAGGGTCAGGGCAGCAACGCCGAGCGACAAGAGGATTCTGGTTTTCATTTGCCAGACACTGCCGCCAGTGCTGGTCCCGCGCAAGCGCGTATTTCGCGACTGCCACAGGCCCCGCACGTTAACGATTTCGCGGCCCCGCGTTTCAGCTTTGGACGCCGTTTTCGCCGCCATTGTGCACTTCGCTTTAACCCGCAAGCACTAGACACTCCCGACAGCCCTCGCCCGACGCCCCTGGATCGAGAACAACCCGCCATGACGACCGCAGCAACAGAAGCAGCCACCAAACCGCGCAAACACTATCACGACATTGATGGTGCCCGCTCGGTGCTGATGTTCCTATCGGTCGCGCTACACGCCGGGACCGTTTACGCGCCAGCGCGCCCGTGGATCACAGGCAACACTGATCGCGCCGACTTTTTCGATTGGCTGATCTTCGGATTTCATCTGTTTATCACGCCGACCTTCTTCTTCGTCGGAGGGTTTTTTGCGGTCTTGCTGCTGACGCGCCGCGCCGTGGGCGATTTCCTCTGGAACCGCTTCTTGCGCACCGCCATCCCGCTGATCGCGATTGCGCTGACATTCAACATGATCGAGCACTATCTGCGCTGGGGTGATGCAGGCGGTGAGGGCACAATGCTTGACTGGATCGCCAGCCCGGCTTTCGCGCAAATCTGGGCCGACGGGACGTGGCAATTGCACCTGTGGTTTCTCGTCAGCCTGATCCCGATGTTTATGCTGGCGGCATTGGTGCACGGGATTTTGCCCAAGACATCGAAGCTGCGCGGCGCCGTGGTCGGCCTGTCGGACCGGATCGGATTGTTGGCGGGCGGTAGCCTCACTTTCCTGATCTTTCTGGTCCTGCTCGGCGTGGCAAACACCGCCAATTACTCCGCCGCTGCTATCGTGCCGGGCGGATACGAGCTGATCTTCCCGGGCTTCCAAAGCTGGTACAAGCTGACCTCGGAATTCCCGTTCTTTGTAGTGGGCGTAATGGCCGCACTGTCACCGCGCTTTCTCGCCTCGCTTGTCGCGTGGCGTTGGTGGATGCCATTCGCGGCCGCAGCGGCGTTGATCTTTCAGCCCTATCCGATGGCCGATCAGGGCTACATCTTCCCGCTGGTCCGCGACATTGCGATGGCGATGGGCGTTGATCTGGGCGTAGACCGCAGCTTCGCCGTGCGCATGGCGCTGTTGTTCCTCAACCAGCTCGCGATCTGGACTTTGGTGCTGTTCATTCTCCAGTTCTTCCATCGTTTCTTCAACGAGGGTGGGCCGCGCACAACATGGCTCGCCGATTGCGCGCTCTCGATGTATCTGTTCCACCATTGCTTCGTGTATATCTTCGGCCAGATGCTGGTCGGCGTGGCATTGCCGGCGTGGTTCGAGTTTACGATGCTAACCGCTGCTGCGGCGGGCACGGTGGTGCTGATCCATGAATTGCTGGTGCGGCGCTATGCGATTGTCCGCCTGCTGTTCAACGGAAAGACCGATGTGGAGCAGGTACGCAAAATGCCCAATCTGTTCGAAGCCTTCGCTTCAAACCCGCGCGAAACCGCCACAAAACGCGCC
Source organism: Pseudomonadota bacterium (assembly GCA_039025455.1). Classification (GTDB taxonomy): domain Bacteria; phylum Pseudomonadota; class Alphaproteobacteria; order Sphingomonadales; family Sphingomonadaceae; genus Erythrobacter. Next base: position 4,794 of record JBCCOF010000159.1, read on the forward strand.
CCAACGCAGGCCGGCACCAAGGATACCGGCCAGCTTTCCCCAAGGTGATTGCCCGCGCCCCTTGAAATCGCGCGTCAGGGTCCGACATATCCGCTCTATATGGAGAAGGACCCCAATATGATCGATCTGCTCGGCGAATCTGGCGAAAC
>JBCCOF010000160.1:0-4887 GCA_039025455.1 Pseudomonadota bacterium
ATCGAGAATATCGACAAAGAGGGCCTCGACCCGGCCGACTATGATTTGCAAGCCTTGCTCGTTTCGCAGGCTTCCGGCCCGTCCGAAGAACTCAACGCGCTGGCGGAAAAGAACTTCATCTGGCTGGTCGAGGATCTGCGCGACGGTCGCACGCCGATGTCTGCGCGCAAGCAGTGGTTTGTGGTCGATCCCGACCGTGACCGTTTCCGCACCGACGATCTGCTGGCCAAGGCGCTCGGTGAAAAGGGCGTTGCGGATACTCTCGCGAGCCTTCACCCGACTCATCCTGACTATGCAAAGCTGAAACAGGCTCTCGCTGACACGCCGGCGGAGCAAAAGACCAAGCGCAAGCTCATCCGTGCGAATATGGATCGCTGGCGCTGGCTGGCGCGCGATCTGGGCACGCAATATCTGATCACCAATGTGCCGGAATATCAGCTGCGCCTGACCGTCGGCGACAACATCATCTCGACCTACAAGACCATCGTGGGCAAGCCGGGCCGCACCGCGACCCCGCAGCTCGCCGAAACGGTATCTGGCGTTGTGTTCAACCCGACATGGACGGTGCCGCAGAGCATTGTGAAGGGCGAAGGGCTGGGCAATCGCGTGCTCAACAACCCGTCATGGGCGCGGCAGAAGGGCTACAAGGCGACCAAGGGCGCCAATGGCTATATCTCGGTGGTGCAACAACCCGGACCGACCAATTCGCTCGGCCGAATGAAGCTCGAAATGCCCAACCGCCATGCGATTTTCTTCCACGACACGCCCTCGCGCGGGCTGTTCAACAGCACCAATCGCGCGCTCAGCCATGGCTGCATCCGGACCGAGCGCGCGCTCGAGCTTGCGATCACAATGGCGATCCTGGGCAAAGGCGCGACCAGGGACGAGGCAATCGCAATCGCCACTTCGGGTGAATACACCAAGGTGATGATCGAGAAGAAGATGCCTGCCTACATCACCTATTTCACGATGGGGACCGATGTGAAGGGCAATATGCGCACCTTCAAGGACATCTATGGCCGCGACAAACCGGTGCTGGCGAGCTTCGACAAGCCGCGCGTTAAAAACCGCGCGATTGTGAGCGATGACGAAGTGATCGTGATCGAGAACGACCCGCGCGCCGGGGGCTGATCAAGCGAAATTGAGCGAAGGCTAGCCGTCGCTGGTGCGCTCTATGATGATTGCGTTTCGGTAGAATAAAGCCGCTGGGACGGCATAGGCGAGCGCAAGCAGACCCACCGTTGGTGATGCCAGCAGGGCGATGCCAGCAACGGCGGCCAAAGCGCATGTTATTGCGAATATTGCGCCTTTGCGAGAGCCAATCAGTTCGCGAACAAGCACAGCGACCGGCCAGCCTATCGTCGTCAGACAGAAGGCAGTAGCCGGCGTGCCAAGGATCAGGCCAATAACCAATGAGAACATCAACAGCGGGACTATACCTAGGCTTTGTCCGCTCGATCCGAACAGAAACCCTAGTCCAAATACAAATGTGATGACCGCCGCCCCTACGGCACCCGCCTTGATACTTGCAGAGATGATCGCTCTTGCCTCTGCCGAAGGGGCAAAGGAGGCTCGGTAACTCACCGGCTTAGAACGAACCCGGTGCGTAACGCTGCGTCGTGTCGGGCTCAGCCGGTTGGAGCGGCTGCACGAGGGGTGCTTTCGGCGGAGAAACGGTGTCCTCGTCCACCAGCCCGAGGCTGTCGGCATAGATCAGACGCCCGCCCGAAAGGCTCATCAGCGCGATCTTGAACTGCTCTTCGCCCAGCGCAAAGCATCCGTTCGAACGCCCCAGGCGCCCCCAGCGATCAATATGCGAAGGCTCGGCATAGGCCGCCTGATGCATCACGATATAGCGCCGCAGCGCCGCATCATTGGTTGAATCGAGCCCGCCCAGACGCACAGATGTGCCATACTTGCCTTGGTACCATTCCCAGGTGACATAGGCCCCTTTGCTGGTCGCGTTGGAGCCTTCGACATTGGAATAGCGGTTGAGCCAGCCATCATGCTCGGGGTCGGAACCCGCGCCATGGCTGACGTGGAAACTGTCGACCTCTTGCCGGTCCATATTGACGAAGTGGAAACGACGATTGGCCGAATGAACGCCGAAATCGGCGATGCCGACAATGTCGCGTTTCCAGATTGCGGAGCCCGCTTTGTCCAGCTCTCGCTTGGCAATCGCAAACAATGTGCGATCGCGGGCGGAACCGCGCAGTGGTTGAGCGCTCAGCTTGGCTTCCAGCGCCACAGCGGCACCAACAGCGAGGCCGGTCTTGATAAGGTCACGACGGTTCATAGTGGCATAACTATCACACCAATTATGAAGTTCCCAAGAACAAGAAACCACGCAAATCCGCGAGTCGTCGCAAATGACGCGCGCTTTATCCGCGTGGGGAGGCTTCGTGGATCGCTTTGGCCTTCATGCCCAATTCAATGACGCCGGGCAGGTTCTCCCGGATCACGTCGCCAATCTTGCTCAATTCGGCGAGGCGCGGGTCGCCTTCCCGCATCATCTTGGCAATCGCAGGGCCGGTCGGGTGCAGGCGGCTGCGCGCGTTGAACTCGTTCGTCTTGGGATTGTTCGACAGCGTCCCGACACTCATCAGATTGGCCATCACGGCATAGGGATAGGTGTCGGTTGAATCGGTGAGCGGCGCCGGGGGAACAAGCGCGTTCTTCTCCGCATCGGTTTCAAAATTGGCCTCGAGAAAGGCTGCGAGCGCCGCGCTGTATGGCACGAATGGCACTTGCGCCAATTGCAGCGTGATCCGGTCACCGTCAAAGAAAGGCCGTGTGTCAGAGCTCACGTCGAACGGCACAGCCGTGGCGGTGCAATCGATAAACAGAGTGTTCTCCGGCAGGTCCACCACTTCATCGGCAAAGTGCATCTTGCCCGGCTCGATCCGCTTCACGTGTCCCTGACGGAAGACTTGCGTGACCTGCCGCATCATGTCGATCTCGCCTTCGGAGATCACGGCATAGTGGAACATCTTGGGCGTCACGCTTTCGTCGATCCGCAGCATGGTGCCGCGCTCGCCCAGCTTGGCCATCATCTCGTCGCCCGTTTCGGAGCTGCTCGCGCATTCGACCAGATTGACCTGAAACTGCATCAGGCTCTCGATCGCGGCATGGGCGGGTTGCAGGAACTTGCGGTTGAACATCCACGAATCGCGCGGGCGAACCCAGCCGATCTGCTCTGCCGGAACGCCAGCCTCGATCAGCCACACCACGCTGTCCATCGCGGTTTTGCCGCCGCCAATAACGACGTAATGCTCGGGCAAGTTGTCGCTGTCCTTCCACAGGCCGGGAAGCTCGCCCGGAATGGCAAAGCGCGTGCCGTCCGCAATCTCGAAGGCGGGCTTGTGGGTCGAAGGCACCGAGGTCTGAAACCACGTTCCATCGACCAATTTGCGGCGCACGGTGACCGATGTTTCCTCGCCCGACAAAATGCCCTTGATGCTGTGCGTGCCGTTCTCCCCGCCGCGATACTCGCTGAGCGGATGGTATGAAACTCGACCGCTCGCAACGAGCCGTTCATCCATCAGCTTGGTGTAATATGCCAATATCTCCGCATGTTTGGCGAGCGGATACATTCCGGCATTGTGCCCCTTGGTGTCGACTTTTTCGGAGCACATCTCCATCGAGTTGACGCCATAGGTCGAGCTGGGCTGGTGCAGCGCGACGAAGGAATAGGCATCGTTCCAATGCCCGCCAGGCTTGGCGTGCTTGTCAACGATGGTGATGTGACAATCGGGATCTTCGTCAAGCAAAGTGTCGGCAAAAGCCAACCCGACAGCGCCTGCGCCAATGACGAGATAGTCGGTTTCAATATCGGCCATGGCGGGGGTATTCCTTTAGATGAAATTGGGGTGGACGCGTGATGGCGTGCAATTGGCAATTCAGCAAGCGAAGAGGGGAGTTACGATGAAAAATACAGCTTGGATGGCGGGACTTGCCGGAGGGATTTTGCTCGCGGGGGCGGCCAGTGTGGGGGCAGCGTCACCCTCGGAAGGGCCGACCGCCTTGGCCCAAACCGAGGCCGCTCCGGCTCCCTCAAGCACCCGCACCCCCGCCACCCGTGTCCTGAGCCAGCGCGATGCGCAAAGGCTGCGCACCGCTCAAGGGATCACGCTGCAATGGATCACGTGGGACACGCGCGGGGATGTGCATATTGATCGCGGGCCGGATGATGTGTGGCGGGTCAATGGCTTGCAAAAGGACGCGAGCGGCGCACGGCTGGCGGTGGATGGCTCGATCACCGAGATCGGGACCGATTACTTCATCCTCGACGGGCGCATCGCGATGACGGGAATGTTTGGCCGAAATTGCTCGCAGGATAAGCTCTGGCGGTTCGAAGTGACCCAGAACCGCACCTATTATCGCCTGCGCGAATTTGAATGGTGCGACAGTTCGACCGATTACATCGACATCTATTTCGCGCCGGGACTGCGATGATGCGGGCGGTTATCGGCCGCTCAGGATCATCTTGTTGTCAGCGATTTCGACCCCGCTGATCTGCTTGAGATAGGATTGCCCGAGCAGCGAAATGCCGAGGCCTTGGGGAATGATCACAGCATCGACATTGCGCCGGACCATGCCGCCGATCTCCACCTCGTCGAGCCGCGCGGGCACGCCATAGACCGCGCCGCTTGCGCCCCGGCCGATCATGCGCACTTCGGAATCGTCCCAATACAGCCCTGCGGCGCTGGCATCGGCGGCGGTGAGCGCAATGACGCTCGCGCCGGTATCCACCATCATGCGAACCTGCGCGCCGTCCACGATGGCGGAGGCGTAGAAATGCCCGTCGGCCTGGCGTTCGAGCGTGTGATCCCCGGCGAACCAGTCAGCGGAGGCTTGCGAGCCGGAATTGCTGCCCGATTGGCCCGC
>JBCCOF010000161.1:0-4835 GCA_039025455.1 Pseudomonadota bacterium
CCAACCGATGGTCTTCCGGACGTTACGCTGGGCGATCCCGATGCGCCGGTCGTTATTGTCGACTATTCGTCCATGACATGCCCGCACTGCGCCCGCTTTCACACCAGTGCCCTTCCTGCGATCAAGGCGGAATACATCGACAACGGTCAGGCCTTCTACGTTTTCCGCGATTTTCCGCTTGATGCGCGCGCGCGCGCGGCATCCATGCTGGCCCGCTGTGCCGACGAAAGCCTCTACCACGACGTCATAGACATCCTGTTCGAGCGCCAGCGCGAATGGGCTGCGGCGGCGAACCCCGCCGAAGCGCTTTTCGCCATTGTCGCGCAAGCCGGTTATACCCAAGAGACGTTCAACGCCTGCTTGACGAATCAGGAGCTTGAACGGGCTATTGTGGCCGGCGCGGAGCGAGGCGCGCAGGAGTTTGGGGTCGCCTCGACGCCGACGATATTTATCAATGGTGCGAGATTCCCCGGTGCGCGGAGCCCTGAAGAGTACGCCGAAATCATCGATCCGCTGCTGGCCTAGCGCCGGGGCAGCGCGTCTACGCGCACGGTATTTCATAGGCAGTCATTGCCCATGAAATTCAACAAACTGCGCATCACCGGCTTCAAGACCTTTGTCGAGCCGACCGACCTTCTGATCGAGAATGGTCTCACCGGTATTGTCGGGCCCAATGGTTGCGGCAAGTCCAATCTGGTCGAGGCGATGCGCTGGGTCATGGGCGAAAGCTCATACAAGGCCATGCGCGCGTCGGGCATGGAAGAAGTGATCTTCTCCGGCTCGGCCAAACGCCCGGCGCGCCATTGGGCGGAAGTCCGGCTTTTTCTCGATAATTCCGAGCGCAAGGCTCCAGCCGCCTTCAACGAACATGAGCAGCTTGAAGTTTCGCGCAAGATTGAGCGGGACAAGGGTTCGAACTACCGCGTCAACGGTCGCGAAGCGCGGGCGCGCGATGTCCAGCTCATGTTCGCTGACGCTGCATCAGGGGCGCGCTCGCCTTCGATGGTCCGGCAGGGTCAGATCGGCGAGATCATTGCTGCGAAGCCGGCGCAAAGGCGCGCACTGCTCGAAGAAGCGGCGGGCATATCGGGCCTGCACACGCGTCGCCATGAGGCCGAGCTGCGGCTCAAAGCGGCAGAAGCCAACATCGAGCGCCTTGACGATGTGGTCGCCGAGCTGGATCGCCAGCTTGACGGCTTGCGCAAGCAGGCAAGGCAGGCTGCGCGCTTTCGCGACATCGCTGCCAAGACCCGTAAGGTCGAGGCGGGTGTCTTTGCGCTGAAGTGGGCGGAAGCTAACAGCACCGCTAACCAGGCGGCGTCGCACCTTAAAGAGGCGACAGAGCTTCTGGCGCGCGCCGACGAGGGCCAACTGTCTGCTGCCACCGCCCAGGCAAGCGCCGCAGCACAAGTGCCCGACGCGCGCGAAAAGGCTGCCCAAGCCGGTGCCGCCCTGGGTCGGCTGCTGAGGGCTCGCGATGAGCTGGCATCGGAGGAAAAGCGCATTGCCGAACGCCTCGATACCGCTCGGGGCCAACTCGAAACCCTCAACGCGGACATCGCCCGCGAGACGGGCATCTCCTCCGAACAGGCTGCGGAGAGAGCCGCGTTGGAAGAGGATCTTAAAGCGCTCGATGCCGCGCGCAAAGCGGCACAGGATCAACTTCCAGACCGGAAGCTGGCGGCCGAGAAAGCGCAAGATGAACTTGAGCGGGCCCTTGCCGCCAGCAACGCGGCGCGCGATTCGCTTGCCGCGGCCCGCGCTCAGGTGGACGCCCAAAAGCAGATGACCGCGCGGTCCCAGGCTCAGTTGGCCGACGCCGAAGCAAAACATGCTGCAGCACGTTTGGCCGCCGAGAAGCTTAGTTCCGCGCAGTCCGCACAGCAACTTGCAAACGCCCGGCAGGACGCACAGGCCCACAAACACAAGTCGGAGAGCGCCGCCGAAAGGGCCGCTCTTGCGGAAGTTCACCGGACCGAGGCGATGGCTGCCGCGGCTGCGGCAGAACAGCCCCTGCGGGCGAAGGAGAAGGCCTTCAACCTGCTTCAGGCTGAGGTCAATACCCTTGAGAAGCTTGTCGGCTCCCAGCCGACAGACAGCGATCCGGGGCGCGAATACGGGTCTGTTCTTGACGCGCTGACGGTGGAGCCGGGATACGAAGCTGCGCTTGGTGCGGCGCTCGGCGAGGCGCTTGAAGCCGCTACCAGTGCTGATGCGCCGCATTTCTGGGCCAATCTGGGGGACGACCATCCCGACGGACCAGAGCTGCCCGCCAATGTTACCGCTTTCGCTCGTTATGTGCGTGGCGCACCGTTGCTCGCGCGCGCTCTGGCGCAGATTGGGCTCGTCGAGCCGGAGCAAGGTGACACGCTGCAACACCAGCTGTCGGCTGGACAGATCCTGGTCTCAAAGGACGGTGCGGTTTGGCGTTGGGACGGCTATGCCCGCAAGGCCGACGCACCATCAGCCGCCGCCATTAAGTTGGCCGAGCGCAACCGCCTTGGCGCGCTCCGCTCGGATTTGGCAGCCGCGCAGACGGAAGTCGAAGCTCTTTCGCAAAGCCATACCAACGCGCTTGAAGCGATGCGGCAGGCGGGTGACGCCTACTCTCAGGCCCGCAAGGACGAGGCAGATGCGCGCCGGGCATATGACCACGCTGCGAACGCTCTGGTCGGGATTGAACGCGCAGCAGAGCGCGAAGCCGCGCAACTTGCAGCGGCGCAAGGCGATCTCAAGCGGCTCGAAGAAGCCTTGCAAGCTGCGCAGGAAGCGGTGGCGCATGCCCAGACCTCCACCGTTGAGCCGGAAAAGCTTGAAGCGTTGGAAGCTGAGCTCCGGGCAGCTTCAGAAGCGGAGGGCGCGGCGCGAACACGATCAAACGACGCGGTCGCGGCTGCTCAAGCGATTGAGCGCGACCTGGACGATACCGCGCGCCGGGTGGTGACTGTTCAGCGCGCGCTCGAAGGATGGAGCCGCCGCGCCGAAGCCGCAGCCGCCCATTCGCAAACGCTTGCGCGCCGCAAATCTGAGCTCGAGGCGACACTTGAGGCACTCGATGGAGCGCCGGGTGAGTTGGTTGCTAAGCGCCGGGCTTTGGCGGCGCAGATCGAAGCGGCCGAAGCGGAACGCGGCAAGACTGCAGACCGGCTTGCAGCGCTTGAGGGGCAGCAGCGCCAGGCGGATGCCCGTGCCCGCGAGATCAAAGAGGCTTATTTCGCGGCGCGCGAAGCGCATGGCAGGGCCGAAGAGCGCAAAGCGGCTGCGGATGAGAGGCGCAACACGCTTGAAGCGATGATCGTCGAAGCGGTCGATGCTGCGCCGCATGCGCTCATGGCAATGGCTGGCTTTGAGCCCGGCATGCAGACCCCAACGCTGGAGGCATTGGAGAAAGAGCTTTCAACCCTTAAGGACGCCCGTGCACGCATCGGCGCCGTCAATCTTGCGGCGGAACAGGAGGCCAATGAGGTGGCCGAGCGACGCGATATGCTGGTGCTGGAGCGCGACGACGTTGCCGAGGCGATCACCAAGTTGCGCTCGACCATATCAACGTTGAACAGGGAAGGGCGAGCGAAGCTTCTGGAAGCGTTTGACCGCGTCAACGAGCGGTTCAACGAGTTGTTCGTCCAGCTTTTTGGTGGCGGCGATGCGGAGCTTCAACTGGTCGACGCTGACGATCCGCTGGACGCCGGCCTTGAGATTATCGCCAAGCCGCCCGGCAAGAAGCCTCAGTCGATCACGCTTCTGTCGGGCGGCGAGCAGGCCCTGACCGCCATGGCGCTGATATTTGCGGTGTTCCTTTGCAACCCTGCACCGATCTGCATTCTCGACGAGGTCGATGCACCGCTCGACGACGCCAACGTTGAACGCTTCTGCGATCTTCTGGACGAGATGGGAAAACGCGCTTCGACCCGGTTCCTTGTGGTGACCCACAATCCCATCACGATGAGCCGTATGCAGCGTTTGTTCGGGGTTACAATGGCCGAGCGCGGCGTCAGCCAGATCGTTTCGGTCGATCTTGCCGACGCAGAGGCGTTGGTGGACGCCGGCAGCGCCGCCTGACGGACGCCAAAACCCGCTGGTTTGCGGTTGCAGAGGGCTGGCGTGAGGGCCGTTGACTTTGCAGGGCGACCGCCCCTATGGTCCCGCCGATTTTCGCAAATGCAGCATCACTAGAGCATCATGCAGGAGAGCTTGGGTGGGTGACCCAGCCGACCCCGGTCCGGGCTCACAGGGCAAAGACAGCAATCGCGGTCCAAAAGCGCAGTCTGGCGCGAACCAAGAGTTATCCGATGTGCAGGAGCGCCTCGAAGCCTTGGACGCCAAACTGGATGCGCATCGCCCCGATCCGGTGCTCGAAAAGCAGGCGAAACAGGATCGATCGCAATGGTCGATGGCGATGCGGGTATCGTCGGACTTCATTGCGGCGGTTTTTGTTGGGGGTTTGCTGGGTTGGGGCCTTGATGAGGTCGCCGGAACAGGGCCTTTCGGTCTGATTGTTCTGCTTTTGTTGGGGTTTGCAGCGGGCGTTCTAAACGTCATGAGAACGCTTGGGTTGATCGCGCAGCCACGCCCCCTGCGGGCGCGGCGAGATGACACAGTCAATTCGGATCGCGATGGCCGGTAAGGGCTAGAGCGATCAAGCGGTCCGCGCAGCGACGCGGTGGGCCGAAAGCAACACTGGCGCACACGCGTGCGCTAAGAGATAGAAACGCCGGACACGCCCGGCGCCCGGCACGGGCAAGGAGAGATGCGCTTTGGCGAACGATCCGATTAAACAGTTCGAGATCTCCACAATTGTTCCGGTGGAAATCGCCAATCTCGATTTCTCCTTCACG
>JBCCOF010000162.1:0-4807 GCA_039025455.1 Pseudomonadota bacterium
TCTCGGCCTTTCAATCGCGCTGCGAAGCGGGCATAGGCGCGCCCATGCACGATATTCGCTTGATCCGAGACGATCCCGAGGCCTTTGACGCAGGGCTGGCCCGGCGCGGGGCCGAACCGGTGACCAAAGCCATTCTTGCGCTCGATGAAGAGCGCCGCGCGCTCACCACCAGGCTGCAGGAAGCGCAAAGCCGCCGCAACGAAGCCTCCAAGGCCATCGGCAAGGCGATGGGACAAGGCGACACCGACACCGCCGAAGCGCTTAAGGCCGAGGTCGCGGAACTGAAGCAGACGATGCCGCAGCTCGAAGAAAGCGAACGCGAGCTTGGCGAAAAGCTCAAGGACGCAATGCTCGCGCTGCCAAACCTGCTCGATCCGTCTGTCCCCGATGGCGAGAGCGAAGGCGATAACGTCTATCTGCGCGAATGGGGCGAAAAGCCCGGCTTCGATTTTGACCCGCAAGAACACGCCGACTTCGCGCCCGCGCTCGGCATGGATTTCGAAACCGGCGCGAAAATCTCCGGTGCCCGCTTCACCTTCCTGCGCGGCGACATGGCGCGCCTGCACCGCGCTTTGGGTCAATTCATGCTCGACACCAACACGCGCGAGCACGGCTTTACCGAATGTAACCCGCCACTGCTTATCAATGAAGACGCGGGATACGGCACTGGCCAGCTTCCGAAATTCGGCGAGGACCTGTTCTGGACCACAGATGATCGCATCCTGATCTCAACTTCGGAAATGGTGCTGGGCAATTCCTTTCGCGAACAGCTGTTTGCCGAAAGTGATTTTCCGATGCGGTTGACCGCTCTCACGCCATGCTTCCGCTCCGAAGCGGGCGCGGCAGGGCGCGATACGCGCGGTTTCATCCGCCAGCACCAGTTTGAAAAAGTGGAAATGATCGTCGCGGCAACGCCCGAACAGGCCCCGCAGGAGCACGAACGGATCACTGCGATTGCCGAGGATCTGCTGCAAAAGCTCGGCCTGCACTACCGCGTAATGGCATTGTGTTCGGGCGATATGGGCGCGGCGATGATGAAGACATACGACCTTGAAGTGTGGCTGCCTGGGCAAGGCGCCTATCGCGAGATCAGCTCGTGCTCTGACGGCGGCACTTTTCAGCCGCGCCGCATGAATGCGCGCTATCGCCCCGAAGGATCGAAGAAGAGCGAATACTTCCACCTCCTCAACGGCTCCGGCCTCGCTGTGGGCCGCACTCTGGTCGCGATCATCGAGAATTACCAACAGGCCGATGGCAGCGTCTTGGTTCCGCAAGCGCTGCATGCCTATATGGGCGGCGTGACTAAGCTGTCTCCGCTTTAGTTTTTTCGTCACCCTGAACTTGTTTCAGGGTCCATTTCTCAGCCTGCAAGGGCATTTAGGAAAGGATAAATGGATGCTGAAACGAGTTCAGCATGACGGTGTTGTAAGGGGCGTGGCATGAGAATTCTCGTAACCAACGATGATGGCTACCACGCGCCGGGTCTGGCCGTGCTGGAAGAAATCGCGGCGCAGTTTTCGGACGATATCTGGGTGTGCGCCCCATCCGAAGAGCAATCGGGCGCGGGCCACTCGCTGACGCTCAACCGCCCGGTGCGTTTGCGAATGGCCCGCACCCGATTGCTCTTCGGATGGGGCGCACACCCAGATATCGTCCGAGAATTGCGCCGCGATCTCCTCCAGCACCGCAAGGCCGGGCGCGTGATAGCCATCATCGTTGGTGACGAGAATTCGCATTATTGGGTTGGCTCCAGCTTGGTCACACCGCCCATATAGGAATGGAGCGCTTCGGGCACGAGGACGCTGCCATCGTCTTGTTGGTAGTTTTCAATAATGGCGACCAGAGTGCGGCCCACGGCGAGGCCCGAGCCGTTCAAAAGGTGAAAATGCTCACTCTTTTTGGAGCCTTTGGGACGGTAGCGCGCGTTCATGCGGCGCGGCTGATAGGTGCCGCCGTCCGAGCACGAGCTGATCTCGCGATAGGAGCCTTGTCCGGGCAGCCAGACTTCCAGATCATAGGTCTTCATCATGGCTGCGCCCATATCGCCCGCGCACAGCGCCATCACGCGGTAGTGGAGACCCAGCTTTTGCAGCAGCCCTTCAGCGATACCGGTGATGCGATCGTGCTCATCGGCCGCTTGCTCAGGGGTCGCCGCGACGATCATTTCAACCTTTTCGAATTGGTGCTGACGGATAAACCCGCGCGTGTCGCGCCCCGCCGCGCCCGCTTCGGAACGGAAGCAGGGGGTGAGAGCGGTAAGCCGCATGGGAAAATCATCTTCGGCGAACAATTGCTCGCGAAAGGAATTGCCCAGCACCATCTCCGATGTGGAAATGAGGATACGGTCATCCTTGGTCCAGAACAGGTCTTCGCCAAACTTTGGCAGTTGGCCGGTGCCGTATCCCGATTCCTCGTTGATCAGCAGCGGCGGGTTGCATTCGACAAAGCCATGCTCGCGCGTGTTGGTGTCAAGCATGAACTGGCCCAGCGCGCGGTGCAGGCGCGCCATATCGCCGCGCAGGAAGGTGAAGCGCGCGCCGGAAATCTTGGCTCCGGTTTCGAAATCCATGCCAAGCGCGGGAGCTATATCAGCGTGCTCTTGCGGCTCGAAATCGAAAGCGGGTTTCTCGCCCCATTCGCGCAAGTAAACGTTGTCGTCCTCGCTTGTCCCATCAGGCACTGAGGGGTCGAGCAGGTTCGGAAGCGCGAGCATCGCCTTGGTAAGCGCTTTATCCGCCTCGCGCTCAGCCTCCTCCATTTCGGGCATGGTGCGCTTCAATTCGGCAACCTCGGCCTTGAGCGACTCGGCGGTTTCGGTGGCGCCTTGGCCCATCGCTTTGCCGATGGCCTTGGAGGCTTCGTTGCGGCGGCTTTGCGCTTCTTGCAGTCTGGTGGTGAGCGCGCGGCGCTCTTCATCGAGTGCAAGGATGGCCTTGGCCACCGGCTCAGCCCCGCGCCGGGCCAGCCCTGCGTCAAAGGCCTCGGGATCGTCTCGGATCATGCGAATATCGTGCATGGGCGCGCCTATGCCCGCTTCGCAGCGCGATTGAAAGGCTGAGACAATGGCGCTCGAGAATGGACGGGGCGGCGCGCCCTTGAAAGTGCGCGCCGCCCCTTGGAGAGCTCGTATGTTGGCGCCGGGCTAGAAGTTGACTTGCCCGGTCACAAAGAACCGCCGCGGGTCGCCGTAAAAGCCGGTGAGCGTGCCCTCCAGGCCAAGGGTTGGCACAAACGGCGTGCCCGGAGGCGTTCCGCCTGCAACGAAATTATAGCCCGCCACAATGTACTCGACATCGAAGAGGTTCTTTACGTGGCCACCGATGCTGAAGCGGCCCTCATCGTCGGTGTAGACAAGGCTGAAATCCACAAGCTCGAACGCGTCCTGATCGAGGAAGGCGTTGGGCGTTTCAAACTGGCTGGCGTCGCTGCGGAACGACACCAGACCGATGAAATCCACCACGCCGTCAGCCGCGGGCACGCCGAGATTGAAGCCCATATGGCCGGTGATGTCCGGGGTGTTCTGAAAAACGCGCTCATCGGCAACATCTTCGCCCAAGGCGTCGATAAATTCGTTGAACTCCGCGTCGAGAACCCCCAGCGACCAATTGACGCTGAAGCGGCTGCCTTGTCCAAGGAAATCCTCGCCCACCAGGGCGTTCCCCTCAAACTCGAAGCCGTTAACGTCGGCGTCGGCAGCGTTTGATGTGATGCCGATAAAGCTGTCATTGATGCCATCGCCTGTGGTGTCGAGGCCAACGGATCCGGGGATCTGAACGTTCTCGTATTGCCCCAGAAAGGCGGCGATCGCGATGTTCAGACGGTTGTCGAGCAGCGAGGCCTTCCAGCCCAGTTCGAAGCTGTCGACGGTCTCGGGCTCGAAGCGCAGGAATTCGAACTGGTCATCAAAGTCGATGTCGCCATCGCCGTCGAGATCAGGCGCGGCTGTGGTTTGGCCGCGTGGATCAAATCCACCGCCTTTGAAGCCCTGACTGTAAGTGAAATAGATGTTGTGATCCGCCGTTGGCTGCCAGCTGATCGAGGCGCGCGGGTTGAAGTCTTCGAATGTATCGCTGCCATTGAAATCGCTGGTCACCGCGATCGGGATAGCGGTGCTGTTGGGATCAAACAGGTCGGAAAACCCGCCAACAAAGGTTGTGCGCAGCACTTGACTGGTGCGTTTGTCGTTGGTGTAACGCCCGCCAACCGAGAGGCTGAGCGTGTCGGTTAGGTCATAGGTAAAGTCGCCAAAGATGGACCAGGTTTCTGTGTCGACATCGCCCAGGGTCTGCGCGTTGAAACCGCGAAGATCGGTCGTTGGGTCAAGCGCAAACAGCAAATCGCCGGTCGTAAACAGCGCAACGTCAAACGCGGTGAAAGCGTTGGCGTTGAGGTAATAGGCGCCAAACACCCCCGACAGCCGATCACCTTCGTAAAGCAGTTGCAGTTCCTGGCTGAACTGGTCGTTTTCGTAGATCGCGGGCACATCGAGGTCCGCTGCGGGCAGGCTGTCAAAATCGATCGGCGTGGTCGATGTGTCTTCCCGGTAGCCCGTTATCGATTTGAGCGTGATCGTGTCGCTGAGCTCAACGGCGATGTTGAGCGCGCCTCCATAGGCCTCAACCTCCTGATCAACGATATCAAGCCCCGCGCGGGTGTCGAACACATCGTCCAGCACGGGCGCGCCGGTCAGCTGGCCGGGGATCAGACGATGGCCCTGGCGCGCTTCGCTTTCGTCAAGCACGTAGTCGCCCGAAAGCCGGATGAAGACCGGCCCGCTGTCAAATTCAAGCGTACCGCGCGCGGCCCA
>JBCCOF010000163.1:0-4705 GCA_039025455.1 Pseudomonadota bacterium
GATTGTCCATCAGCCAGTCGCTGATCATCTTGCACTTCTTCGCATCGCCCACCATCACCGGGATGATGTGGCTCGGATTGTCGATGTGCGGAATGCCCATCACATCAAGCTTGCGCCGCACCGTTTTCACACGGTCGCGCTGCAATTCGCGCTCTTCGTTGCTCTCTTTGAGATGCCGGATGCTCGCAGCCGCGCCCGCCGCAACCGCAGGGGGGAGCGCGGTCGAGAAGATAAAGCCGCTGGCAAAGCTGCGCACGAAATCGACAAGGTTGGCCGAGGCCGCGATATAGCCGCCCATAACGCCATAGGCCTTGCCCAGCGTCCCTTCGATCACGGTTATACGATCCATCAGCCCTTCGCGTTCGGCAATGCCGCCGCCGCGCGGGCCATAAAGGCCCACCGCGTGCACTTCGTCGATATAGCTCATCGCGCCGTGTTTCTCGCACACGTCGAGAATTTCGGCGATCGGGGCGATGTCGCCATCCATCGAATAGACGCTTTCGAACGCGACCAGCTTGGGAACGTCGGGGCCGTATTCGGACAGCATCCGGTCGAGGTCTTCCGGATCGTTATGCGCCCAGATCTTGTAGGGAGCGCGGCTGTGGCGGATGCCTTCGATCATGCTCGCATGGTTGAGCGCGTCGGAGAACACGACGCAGCCCGGAATGCGCGCGGCCAGCGTGCCCAGACCCGCCCAGTTCGAGACATAGCCTGAGGTGAAGAGCAGGGCGCTTTCCTTGCCATGCAGGTCAGCAAGCTCGCGTTCGAGCAGCACGTGGTGGTGATTGGTGCCAGAAATATTGCGCGTCCCGCCTGCGCCCGCGCCGCATTCGTCGATGGTATCGTGCATCGCCTGCATCACCTTGGGATGTTGCCCCATCCCGAGGTAGTCGTTTGAACACCACACCGTCACCGCTTGGGTCTCTTCTTCGATGAAGCGCGTCGCGTGCGGGAACTTGCCGCATTTGCGCTTGATATCGGTGAAGACGCGGTAACGCCCTTCTTCGCGCACAGCATCCAACTCGCCAGCGAAATAGGCTTCGTAGTCCATGGGTGTTCCCTCTGTTTCCCAGGTTGTTTTCATGATTTGCGCTCCCGCTTGGGCAGCGCCCAGCCCCACAAATATCCGTCCCGAAACGGCAGGGCCAAAAAGATATGTTCAAGCGCTCCCAGCAGGCAGAGCGCGGTCAGCAGGCTCGCGCCCACCATTTCCGCGCTGCCCGCTTCGGCCACCATGGCAAGGCCCGCAAACCACCATGCCATCGCGCATATCGCCAGGACCGAAGCCGCGAGCAGGAGCGTCATCCGGTTGGGGCCGAAATAGCTTTTGAGATAGCCAAGGTGATCGGGCAGCATCTCGGTCGAGGTGTTGGGCACGCCCACAAACAGATTGATCTTCGATGCGAGCCGCAGCCCGAACATCAAGGTAAAGACCGTCGCGCCAATCTGGTTGGGCGCGGTCCATGATAGCGAGATCAGCATCAGCGCGGTTACTGCCAGAGCGATCTCGTGATGGATCACTGTCATGCTTGCCTGGGTAAACCGCTCGAAGCCTTTCAGGTTCGGCTCGGCCGTCTTGCGGCGCGGGCCAGCGGCTGCTCCGGTTAAAAAGCAGATCTCGTGCCAGCCCCAAACCAGCAACGCTCCGGCAAAGGCTACATAAACTGCCCAAACCGAGACCGATTGCGAGGCAATGAGGATCGCGATCAGACCGACCAAACCGCCCACACCGCCAACCGCGAGGCTGGTGCGGAATGTCGCACGCTCGCGGTTATCGGCCCAGGCGATAAGCCCGGTCGCGATGAACCAGATCACCACCGTCACGATGAACGGGACAATATGGCCGGTCCAGCTTACCATGCAGGGTGAAGCCGGATCGATTGGGGAAGGGTGTTCGGCTTGGTCCGGTGGAAATACATCCGCGCGAAATTGAAGCCGGCTCCGGCGATACCGCTTGCGCGCAGAGCCAGACCGACGATCCCGCCTCGCTCTTTGCCTTCGTCAATGCGATTGGACGCCAGCCGCAGCTTTTCCATCTTGCGACGGAAGGCCGGGTCATCAATGTCAAGTTCGACCGGGAAGACCTGACGGCTGATCTGGTTGCAGATGCCAAAGACCTTGTAATCATACTCGGTCGGATCAACGCCCAGCGCCTTGTGGAACACCGGGCGATTGTGATCGCGCACATACATCGTGGCGTAGACCGAGAGCAGGAAGAACCGCACCCACAGCTTGTTCGCGCCTTCGAGCAATTGCGGGTCCGCGCGCAGCAGCATCGCAAAGGCTTCGCCGTGGCGGAACTCGTCATTGCACCATTCCTCGAACCAGTCGAAGATCGGATGGAACTTGTTTTCGGGGTTTGCGGCGAGATGGCGGTAGATCGCGATATAGCGCGCATAGCCGATCTTTTCCGACAGATAGACCGCGTAGAAAATGAACTTCGGTTTGAAGTATGTGTATTTCTTGGTCCGCGTCAGAAAGCCCAGATCGACGCCGATCCCGGCATCCTTGAGCGATTCATTGATAAAGCCCGCATGGCGGCTTTCATCGCGCGCGAGCAGCTTGAACAGCTGTTTGACGTCGGGGTTCTTGGTGCGCTTGGCGATCTCGGCATAGAGTACGCAGCCCGAAAATTCCGAGGTCAGCGAGCTGACGAGGAAATCGGTGAACTCGGCGCGCAATTCAGGCTCGAGCCCTTCGATCACGCCGTGGAACTTTTCATTGTGGCGAAAGTGCTTTTTGTTCGGGTCGCCGATCATTTCCTCGATCAGCGCGTCCCATTCCTCGCGCACGAGTGATACATCGATGGCGTCGAGAGCGTCAAAATCGGTGGTGTAGAAGCGCGGCGCGAGCATCGTATCTTGAGTCGCGATGGCCATCGCGTCCTCTTTGGTGATGGGCGCTGGCGTGACAGACGCCTGCTGTGAGGCTTGCTTGATGGAGCTGTGCGCGTTCATTTGATCCTCCCGGCGTTAAAGCTCACTTCGTACAGTTCAGCGAGGTCGAAATAGGCGGCGAGGCGGGTCAGCGCGCGCTTCACCGGCCCGGCGCGGGTCACGGTGGCGGTGCGCTCGAACACGGCCTTGCTGCCAAACGGAATAGAGATCGGATCGCCGTGGACGCGAACCTTGTCGCCCGGTTCGATCTCGATATTGCCGGTCAAATCGACATGTGCGTGAAAATGTTCGGAGCTTTGCTCGACCGAAATGGTGCAGGGCGTTTCAAAGCGCCGTGCACCGATTGGCGAACCATTGGCCGATCCCTTAGCCATAGTCGTCATCAGTTGGTTTCCTTTTCCAGCATGTCGGCAAAGACCTTGCGGTTGTCCCTGCCAAAGGATGCAAGTTCGACCGTTTCACCGGTCGTGGTGTCGAGCAGTGTGAGTGCTCCATTGTCCCATTCGATCAGCTCGAACCCGACCTCGGGGCCGATTGCGCGAATGCGGCGTTGGTGAACAAGGCTGCGCGCGGTCGAGCGGATAAAGCCGCCGGTTCCCGGGCCATAGCTGGCCAATTGCGCCCCGGTTGCATGATCTTCGACCCGCACCGTGCCGTTGGCTTCGTCGAAGAATTGAATCGTGCGCGATGCAGTCATCTCGACGCCTTCGGCTGCGCGGATTTCACTCGGCACAGCTTGACGCTCGAAATAGCCGAGCGTCACCAAAGATGTCATCGCAACAGAAAACACGACCACGCCGCCCATCAGGAAGACAGGGACAACGTGACGCATCGCCTTGCGGTCGTCGGGCTGTGCTCCGCTTTGGGCGACTGCGGTGTTCATGCCGGCGCTCCTTTCAAGCCTTTGACATCTGTGGCGATGTCGGATTGCTCGATCTTACCGCCCTTGGGTTGGTCTTGATTGACCTCGATCAAGTTGCGCTCGATGTCGGTGTGCGCGGCGCACGCTTCGGCAATCTTCATCGCGACCTGCTCTGCATTCGGGATGACCCGAAGAAGCGGTTGCGGTGTGAGCATGCGCAAAGGGCGGGCATGCGGCCAGAGAATGAAATAGCCGAGCCTTTGATCACCCGAAATCTCCAGCGCGATATCGCCATAGCCGCCGGAGCGCTGCTTCAGATGGGCTGCACCGATACTCTTGAGCGGAATGCTGATCCGCTTTTCAAGCGCCACGCCTGTCAGAAGAACAAAGCGGTGGCTGGTAAGAATATAGGTCGATTTTTTGGCGCTGAGATAGGCTAAGCCGAACAGGATCATGACCCCTGCAACGCCCAGTCCAGCGATCATCATCGCGTTGCCAGAGCTGCCAGCGACCACGGCGATCACCACAAGCAGCACGAAGTACACCGCGATTGTGTTGGTGTGGAATGCCGTCGCTGCGAGGCGCAGAAAGTCGGGCTTTCCGCGCCACAGGATCGCTTCATCGGGATGCCGCCGGAGGATGGCATCGCTGACTTCCTCCGGCACTTCACCCGGGCCGTAACCGGCAACCCCTACAGGGCTACCGGCGATATTCGGACTGGTTACATCCATGGCTCACTCCGTTCGGGGGTCGCATAGAGGAAGCCCCCGCCGTAATAGCCCATGATCTTGTCCTCTTCGAGCCGGGTGATCTGGCCAGCCTTGGCAATCGCGGGGACGTCGTCGAACTGGTCAGAGCGGATCGCGGTGATGTCGACCAGCTCCTTCTGATCATCCACCAGCGGGGTGATCCCGCCGAGGAAGCCCTTGCCCTGAACGGAGCAGAC
>JBCCOF010000164.1:0-4636 GCA_039025455.1 Pseudomonadota bacterium
ATCTTATCGCGGGCTTCATCAAGTTTCTCGGCATAAAAGACCTTGTCTTCGAGAAGTCGCTGGATTTTCGCAGGGTCGAACTCTTCATCGTCGTCCTTGACATGCTCAGCATATTCAAGGACGAGCGACACACAGATGGCGTTTCCTCGCCTCGCCCCGAAGGGGTTTGGCCCCACTCCGCCCTCGCGGCGTTGCGGGCGCTTGAAAGTGCGATGCACTGCCTGCGCACCCGCGCCTTGCGAGAACGAATTGGGACTCAAACCGTGATCCACACCGGATCTGGCCACGCGGCCTAAACGCCCGCGCCTATGCCCAATCCTTCATCCAAAGACGCGGCTTCGCTGATCCCGCTCTCAGCAGTCCCGCCTGCGATGGTCGAGCAAGTGCTTGACCGCGCCTTCGGGCCGGATCGCCATGCGCGCACCGCTTATCGCATCCGCGCCGGGATGGAACCGCTCGACGCGCTCAGTTTTGCCGCGCTGGATGAGGATGAAATGCTGGTCGGCACGATCCAGTGCTGGCCGGTCGCATTGATCGACCACGAGGAGCGCCCCGTTCCGCTGGTGATGGTCGGCCCGGTAGCGGTGGTGCCCGAGCGCCAGAAGGAAGGCTTTGGCCTCGGCCTGATGGCGGCGATGATCGATGCAGAGGCCAATCTCGCCAGGCAAGGCAGAGCGCCCTTCGCGCAGGTCCTGATCGGTGATGTCGAGTATTACGGGCGCTGGGGTTTCTCCGCTGCGGCAACCGGAGGATGGCGCTGTCCCGGACCGTTCGAGCCCGAACGCCTATTGGCGCGCGGCGAGGCTTTGGCCGCGATGCCGAGCGAGGGGATATTGGGGCCTTGGGTAACGGGATAAACTCTTCCCTCCCCTTCACGGGAACGCCCCCGTCTGCCATCGCATTATCCAATCATGCCTTACGATCCCCCGCCATATCTCGCTGAAATGACCCTCGCGCAGATCGCCGAGCAGGTTAGCTTGCGCAAATTGCCGCCGCTCGAACAGTGGGATCCGCAATCCATTGGCGAAAGCCACATGCACATTACGGCTGACGGCACCTGGTATCACGAGGGCGGCGTCATTCACCGCGCTGCAATGGTGCGCGCGTTTTCGGGGCTTCTCACCCGCGACGATGCGGGGCAGCACTGGCTCAAAAGCCCGGTCGAAAAGCTTAGCATCGAAGTCGACGATGCGGCCTTTATCGCCACCGATTGCATCCTGCGCGACGGCGAGATTGCGTTCCGGCTCAACACCGACGAGCTGGTGGTGGCCGGCCCCGAGCACGGCCTGCGCGCAGCGGGTGATCCCGAAACGCCTGCGATCTATCTGCATGTGCGGCGCGGCTGCGAAGCGCGACTCAACCGTTCGACCTACGCCCAGCTTGCCGAAATCGCACTGGAGACCAGCGGAGACGATTGGCTGGTGACAAGCCAAGGCGCGATATTCTCACTGATCGCAACGGGTTGAACCGGTGACTGGACTGTACGAGAGGCTCGCTGCGGCTCTTGAGGCAGGTCATCGCGAGCACATAACCGACCTGCTTAGCGACGCGCATTTTGCCGATGGGCGGGCAACGCCGGCGGCGGTCCTGATTGCAGTCACCGATCAGCCCGAACCCGGCGTCATCCTGACCCAGCGCCCGCGCGGTATGCGCGATCATCCGGGTCAGGTCGCCTTCCCCGGCGGCAAGCTGGACGCGGGCGAGGATGCCGTCACAGCCGCTCTGCGCGAAGCGGAGGAAGAGCTGGCCATGCCCCGCGATGCTGCGCAGGTGATCGGCGTGACCGATAGATATCAGACCGGCACCGGCTTTGATGTCACCCCCGTACTCGCGGTGGTGCCGCCCGACCTGCCGTTCACCCCCAACCCTGCCGAAGTCGAAGCGTGGTTCGAAGCGCCGCTCGACATGCTGCTCGATCCGGCAAGCTGGACCACCAACGAAGTGTTCTGGCGCGGTGCCCCGCGGCGCTATCTCGAGATGGATTACGAGGGATTTCGCATCTGGGGCGTGACCGCAGCGATCATCGCGAACCTGTCGCGGCGGCTCGATTTTGAAAAAATCCGCTCGTCCTGAGCTTGTCGAAGGATAGTCTTTTCTTTTAGCGCAGGCCCTGAAGTCGAAGGACGGCCCTTCGACAGGCTCAGGGCGAGCGGATATGAGGTGTTATGCCTAGCCTTCCTCCAGCACAATGGACCGAGCGCGCCAGCCTTACCGCGCTGACCGCTGCCTTGGGCGCGGAGAATATCCGCTGGGTGGGCGGCGCTGTGCGCGACACTTTGCTGGGCGTGGCGGTGCACGACATCGATTGCGCGACCGTTCTGACACCGGACAGAGTCATCGATGCGTGCAAGCAAGCGGGCATCCGCACCGTGCCGACCGGCATCGACCACGGAACGGTGACAGCGGTGCTCGAAGACGGGACGGTCGAAATCACCACCCTGCGCCGCGATGTCGCGACCGACGGAAGGCGCGCGACCATCGCCTTTGCCACCGAATGGCGCGATGATGCGGCGCGGCGCGATTTCACTATCAACGCGCTCTATGCCCACCCAGAAACGCTGGAAATCTCCGACTATTTCGGCGGGATGGATGATCTTGCCGCGCGCCGTGTACGTTTTATCGGCGATGCGCGCGAGCGGATTGCGGAGGACCACCTGCGCATCCTTAGATATTACCGGTTTCAGGCTCGCTTTGGCGCGGAACTGGACCCCGAGGCCGAGGCAGCATGCGCCGATCTGGCCGACACGCTCAAGGGCCTAAGCCGCGAACGGATCGCGATGGAATTGCTCAACCTGCTGGCCCTGCCCGACCCGCATTCGACCGTGGTCCGGATGCACAAAGCGGGCGTGCTCGGCGTGGTCCTGCCCGAAGCATCCCCGGCGCATCTCACTGTGTTGCAAAGGCTCATCGTGGCCGAAGAAGAGCAAGGGTTCACGCCCGAGCCGCTGCGCCGCCTTGCCGCCCTGCTACCGCCCTCGCCCGATGTGGCCGAGACGGTGGCGGCGCGTTTGCGGCTTTCAAAAGCCCAGCGCGCGCGTCTGGTATGCGCGGCTGAACGAGACCCAAGCGATACGCAAAGCGCGCAGGCCCTCGCCTATCACCACACGCCTCCTTTCGCGGTGGACCGGCTGTTGCTGCTCGGAGCGGATGCGCGGATGCTGGCCGATTGGGAGCCACCAACCTTTCCATTGAAGGGCGGCGCAATCGTTGCGCGCGGGGTCGCGGCCGGGCCGGAAGTGGCGCGCATCCTGCAAACGGTCGAGCGCCGCTGGGTCGCGGAGGGCTTTCCCGATGAGGGCCGCGTTGAGCAGTTGCTGGACGAAGAAATAGGCTGAGGCACTTTTTCGCACCGAAGGTGCATTAAGGGCTTTTCGCAGAGTTCGCGGAGGGAAGAGTGAGTTAACAACGCTCGGAGATAAAAAGCTCGCCCACCGGCCTCGTCATGACCGCACCCGAGTAAATCCGCTCGATGCCCCACAGCCCAATCTCGGTCGTCAGCACCAGACAGTCACGCTCCTCCACCTCGCCCAATCGAAAGGCACGCGCCCTGGCCGCCATCGGCTTCATCACATCATCTTGCACCACCAAGGACACATCGCGCCCCGCATTATAGCCCACCGGGGTCAAGCGGATCACGCTTTCGCCGGACCGTTCGCGATCACCACCCGTGACAAAAAACTCGCGTTGCTTGGTCTCAACGACCCCGTTCATAAAGGGCACAATCGTCAGAGCCTGCCGCAAAAGATATGGCGCTGTTGCACCGGCAAGGAGCACGCAGGCGCCCAGCATGGCAAAGGGGACAGGGATTGGCCTTCTATCTTCTTTAGCCGGAGCGATTAGAACCAGCACAGCCATAACAGCCGCCATGCCCACTATCGCCAGAGCATAAGCCCAAAGCCCCGGAGCGGTCACCAGTGTGCGCGGCCAGAACAGCTCGAACCCAAACATCAACAGCCACGGCAGAATGACAACGCCAATCAGAGCAACGACCCAAAGCCGTTCACGCGCCGGTAGCTCTTTCCAGCTTTTGCCGCCCGTAATGCTCAGAACTTGTTATCCTTGGGGAACCCCTGCGGCGGCAGGCGGCCTGCTGCGCCGCGTGCGACTTTCCACATGGCGATCTCGGTTTCGGTGCGGGTGCGGTCGCCCGATCCGCCCATTTGCCAGCTCAGCCCCTCGGCCAAAGTGAAGGTCGTCGCATCGGACAGCCCCCCATCCCTGTATCGCTGCAACTGCACCCCCTGCCCGCGCGCCATCACCGGCAATTCGTCGAGCGCGAACACCACCAGCTTGCGGTTTTCGCCGACCACCGCGATGGAATCGTGCTCGGCGGGCACTTGGCGGATCACACTGAGCGCGGCATCGCCTTTCAGGTTCACCACCTGTCGCCCTTTGCGGGTTTCGGCGGTCAGCTCGGTCTCCTCGGCCAGAAAGCCCTTGCCGATGCTGGAGCCGAGCAGCAATTTGCCGCCGGGCCGGTGCACCAGCATGCGCGCAATCGAAGTCTCCGCGTCCAGATCAATCATCGTGCGCACCGGCTCGCCAAAGCCGCGCGCGCCCGGTAATTTGTCGCAGCCCAGCGTATAGAACCGCCCGTCATTGCCTGCGATCAACAGTTTGTCGGTCGTCTGCGCAT
>JBCCOF010000165.1:0-4635 GCA_039025455.1 Pseudomonadota bacterium
GTTCCTTTTAGTCACTGATCCGCGCCTAACCTCTCCCCCGTGCTTCCTTCTGTCCTATCGCTTCGCTGCTTGAGGACAGGTTTTCTGCCCTACCGCTTCGCTGCTTAAGGACAGGCTTGTCTGTTCTCCTGCAAGAGTGCCTAGTCGGGAGACAGAGCGCGGCGTCTAGCTTTGAAAACCTGGCTGCGCAAGGCACCCGATTGGATCAACGTAAATAGCCCCAATCGCCTTGCCGCATGGAGGTTTCCTATCTCACCAGACATGCTATTCATGCAAGCGGGGCGAGGCTATCGCATGGCGATGCACATGGGGGGTGTTCAATGTTGAAATCTGTATCCGGGAAGCTTTTTGCCACTGCATTGGGCTGTGCGCTTTGCCTTGCGCCGGCGCAAAGCGGTGTCGCGCAAGACGCCACTGCGACTGCCCCGCAATTTGTCTTCTCCGAGGAAGAGGACCTCTTCATACTCGGAACAGCGATCGATGTGATGTTCCACGAAGGCGGGCATCTTGTGATTGACGTTTTCGACCTTCCGATCCTTGGCCAAGAAGAAGATGCGGCCGACAATTTCGGCACGCTCGCCTTGTTGTCCATGGAGGACGAGTTTGCCTCGACCGCATTGATGCAGGGCATCAGCGGATGGTATCTGCTCAGCGCCTATTCCGAAATCGGCGAGCTAGAGTTCTTCGGGCGGCACGATCTGGGCGTACAGCGGGCTTCGCGCAAAGTGTGCCACCTGATTTCCGCCGAGCCGGAGACGTTCGGTGTGCTTGGGCGGGAATTGAACCTGGACGAGGAATCGACCAGCGATTGCGGTGCCCAGTTCCGCGAGACATTGACCCACTGGGGCACTGCCTTGCAGTCGCGCAATGCCCTGGGTGAAAGCCAGTTCGACGTCTATTACGAGTACCGCGAGACCACCGAAGCGCTGGCACCCTATCGTGCGGTCTTGGAAGACAACCAAATGCTCCAATATGTCGCGACATATATGAGCACACAGCTCGCTTTGCCGCGGGAGATTACGCTGGTGGCCGAGACTTGCGGGACAGCGAACGCGTTTTACGATCCGAGCAACAGCACGATGACATTCTGCTATGAATTCGCAGAGCTGCTGCATGATTTCTACAAGCGGTCCGAGGCGGAGGACGCGGCGGGCTGACGCCATCGCGATTGCGCAGCCGCCGCAAGGCTTGCGTTTGAGGGAGCGGGTGGCAGTGTACGGGGCATGACAATGCTCGCCACTGCAGCCGCCGCACTCGCGCTCGCTTCGACGTCCGCCAACTTAGCGCAGGGCGGGACCGAACCACCCCTTCCACCGCCTTCACAAGCGCCCAGCCCGGGTGAAATCGTCGCCGCTGCTGCGCCCGACGACTGGGTGAAGATTGCGGCGGACGACCTTATCGTGATGACGCTCGCACCAGATCGCGACGGCAATTCGCGAGAGGTGGTGATCCAGCTAATGCCAGCGCCATTCTCGCAAGGCTGGGTGAGCAACATCCGCAAGCTCGCCCGCGCAAAGTGGTATGACGGCGTTTCGGTCAACCGGGTGCAGGACAATTACGTCGTCCAATGGGGCGATCCGGGGCACGACAATCCCGAAAGCGGCGAAGTGGAAACCAAGCCGCTGCCCGAGGGGCTGAAGGTGATGGAGGAGGATGAGTACACAGTCGACCATGATGCTCTGGCGGATGCGCAGATGGAGATGTCGGATTCAGACGATTTGAGAAGATCAATGGGATCAGCTGGGTTTCTTTGGGTCGCTGATTCTGCGTTAGAAGCGGTCCTTTCAAGGCCAGACTTATCAGAATCTCAGAGACTGGAAGCTATCCAAGAGTATCTGGAAATGACCGATGGCGTCACAGTCTATGACACGATGAGTTCAGAGGAAATCGCCATGATCTCTATCGAAACGACCACCACGGACACAGCATCACAAGGTTGGCATCAGCGCGACAGTTACGCCGCATTTGTAGAGTTTTGGAAAGGCTGGCCGATTGGCAATTACGAGGCGGACATCCAATGGTATGACGACAACGACAAAAAAGTCCCTGACCCAAAGTTGTCTCGCGAGGAGGCCTCCAAACTTGGCTATTTCAAAGACGTGGGTACGAGCCGTTTCTGGCCCGTCCACTGCTATGGCATGGTTGGCGTTGGTCGAAACTACTCGCCCGACACCGGCTCTGGCGCGGAGCTCTACACCGTGATCGGCCATGCGCCGCGCCATCTGGATCGCAATATTGCACTGGTTGGGCGGATCGTCAGCGGGATCGAGCATCTGTCCTCGCTCCCTCGCGGTTCGGGCGCGCTGGGCTTCTACACCGAGGAAGAGGCGGACAAGCGCACGCCTATCCTCTCAGTCCGCGTGGCGTCTGATCTGCCCGCGAGCGAAACGGCCTCAAGTAGCGAAGCGGTAGGCCAACCAAAAAGACCGACGTTTGAGTATCTCTCCACCGAAAGCGAGACCTTCGCGCGCTATGCTGAGGCCCGCGCCAATCGACGCGATCCGTTCTTTATCGTGCCTGCTGGCGGCGCGGACATTTGCAACATCCCGGTGCCTATCCGCGAAGTCACAGATGAGTGAGACGGTCACAGCCACCCTTCCCCTCCGCCGTTGGCAGGGGGACCGCGGGACATATCATCTGGTTGTTTTCGAGGGCGAAACTGCCGAGATCATCGCCATGCACGCCCGGCTGCACCGGCTCGAATTCGGGCGCCAGCGCGGCTTTGGCTCGGTTAAGGTCATGGCGCGCATTGGCGAGACGGAATGGAAAAGCTCGGTCTTTCCGCAAAGCAAACAGGCCGAATGGGTGCTGCTGGTGAGCAAGAAAGTGATGCGATTGGAGGGACTTGCGCCCGATGATCCGGTGCAGGTCGAACTGAAATTGCTCTAAAGCGGCACAATGACAGGCAAAGGGGGGACAAGGTGTAGCAACGGCTCGCAGAAGCGCTGAAACGGCTCCGAATCAAGCCCCGCCGCTGTTTCCAACTTCAACCGCGTCAAGATCGCGCGAGGATCGTCTCACATCGGCAATAAAGCGCGTCGCTTTGGACCGCAGCTCATCCGCCTGGCTGCCAAGTTGGGACGCGCTGTCGCGAACCTGGCTTGCTGCGCTGCCGGTTGCGATCGAGGCTTCGCGCAGATTCTCCAACTGAACTCCAACACGCGCCGATCCATCGGCCACCGTTTCGATATTGCGCGCCAAGGCCTCGCCTGAAAGCGATTGTTGATCCACCGCGCTCGCAATCAGGACCGAGGCCTGTTCAAGCTTGTCGATCTGTTCGACGATGGATGTCAGGTCGGAGACGCTTGATGCGGTCGAGCCCTGCATCGCGGCGATCTTTTCCGCGACAGAGTTGGTTGCATGGCTGGTCTGGGTTGCCAGATCCTTCACTTCGCTCGCCACCACGGCAAAGCCGCGCCCCGCCTCGCCGCCGCGCGCCGCCTCAATCGAAGCGTTGAGCGCGAGCAGGTTGGTGCGTTGGGCGATGGTCTGGATCAGTTCGGCAATCTCGCCGATTTCATCGGCGGCCTGCGACAGATCGACCATGCGCGCATTGGCGGTCCCCACCAGAGCGCTGGCATCGCGGGCCAATCCGGCGGAAGCCGAAGCCTGTTTGCTGATCTCGCTGATCGACAAGGCGAACTCATCGGTCGCCGTCGCCGCCGAAGTCACATTGGCAGTCGCTTTCTCCATCGCGCCGGCGGCATCGCCCGATTGCTCGGCAGAGCTTTCAGCAAGCGCAACCATGTCCTGCGAGGTCGATTGCAACTGCTCCGAAGCGGTCGAGACTGCAGCGATCACTTCGCCCACCGAGACCTCAAAGCCTTGCGCCAGCCCTTCGAGCATATCGCTTTTCTCGCTGCGCATCTGACGCGCCGCATTCTGGGACTTGAGCTGTTCTTCCAACTGGCGCTCTGCATCCCGGGCGCGCGCATCGGTGATATCGCGCAATTCGAGGCTCGAGGCGCGGAACACTTCAAGCGCGCGCGCCATCGCCCCGATTTCATCCTCGCGCTCGCGGCCAGGGATGTCGGCAGCGGTGTTCCCTCGCGCAACCTTTTCCATGGAATCCGTGATCGCACCAATCGCTCCGGCGATGTTGCGGATAATCCGGCGCGCCCCGATCAAGGAGACCGCAATGCCGATCGCGGTCATGATGATAAAGCCAATCAGGACCTGGCTGATCCCGACAAACAGCTTATCGGCTTCGCCAGCGGCTTCTTCGTGAAAGTCGACGGCAAAGGTGCTGAGGTCCTTATAGAGCACCCGGACCTTCCGGCTGAGGCCTTGCACTTTGTCAGTGTCTGCTCCAGCCGCCCGATATTCGCTGCGTAGCCCGTCGATCCGGTCGCGAAAACCGTTCATGACGGGGGCGAGATGCGCGGGCATCTTGTCGCCTGCAAATTCAATCGGATCGGTCATTGTCTCGTAAGCGAGATCAAGCGCGGCTCCGGCGCTGGGTGTCTCACCCTCTTCGAGCGCATCTGCCGCGTCAACAAGCGCGATGGCGGCGTTGTTGCTGCGCACTTCGACCGAAGCGAGAATTGTCTGGTCACGCCCCAGTTCAGCGAGATAGGCCGTGCCTGCAAGCATGACGATGGCGACCAGAGCCAACACCAATGTGTTGCCCAAAAC
>JBCCOF010000166.1:0-4551 GCA_039025455.1 Pseudomonadota bacterium
GATGTATTCAATCACCGGCAGCGGCAGCCAGCCTTGGGTGTCGGTCTCCGCGCCAACTTGACGCTGACCCAGATCAAGCAGCGCCATCACCGCCGATTTCTGACGGCCCTCGGGGTATTTGGCGATGTGATAGTCCGCCTTCGCCTTGTTCTCTTTCGTCCATTCGAAAGAGCCCCAGCGCGCGCGCAGTTCAGGCGTATCGGGTGCAGGTGTGCGGTCAGCCATTGGCTTTCTCCGCAACAGCAATCTCTGTGTAGAAAAACCTCACGGCATCGACGCTTTCGACCAATCCGTTCCGAAAAGTGACTTTCAATCTCCAGAACTCGTTTGGCTCCGTGGTTACAGCCTCTAGCTCTACAAAGTGAATTCCACATGGGTCGCCCGAATAGCGGACTACGCTTGGTTCACGGGCTTGCCGAAAAGCAAGAGGTTGAACGATCTCTCGCAACCTCGCTACCGGATCACCTGCCCTTAGCGAGTCAAAGATATTATCGTCGCTGGATCGGCCTGTTATCCGAACATTGTCAGAGACATATTGGGAGGAGGTCAAGGCTTGTGCTGCGCGATGAAGCAACACATCGCGAATGTCTTCGCTTGCTTCATAACTTACGCCACACTCGTAGGCAGCATGGGCTGCAAACGTTTGGCCACACAGCAGTGCCGCTGCCAGAGCTGCGAGAATGCTCCTGCTCACCGATCACACTCCCCGAACACAACATCAATCGCGCCCAGAATGGCTGTCGCGTCGGGCAGCATGTGGCCTTTGCTCATGAAATCCATCGCCTGAAGGTGCGAGAAAGCGGTCGGTCGGATCTTGCACCGGTACGGCTTGTTGGTGCCATCGCTGACCAGGTAGACGCCGAACTCGCCCTTGGGGCTTTCGGTGGCGACATAGACTTCGCCCGCGGGCACGTGAAAGCCTTCGGTGTAAAGCTTGAAGTGATGGATCAAGCTTTCCATCGACTGCTTCATCTCGCAGCGCTTGGGCGGGGAGACCTTTCCATCGGTGCTGGCAATCGGGCCTTCGGGCATGTCGCGAATGCATTGCTTGATGATCTTGGCGCTCTGACGGATTTCGGCGACGCGGACCATGAAGCGGTCGTAGCAATCCGAATTGGTGCCGACCGGGACCTCGAAGTCCATGCGATCGTAGACGTCATAAGGCTGCGACTTGCGGATATCCCACGGAATACCGGCTGCACGGATCATCGGACCTGAGAAGCCCCAAGCCACCGCATCATCGCGCGACACCACAGCGATATCGACATTGCGCTGTTTGAAGATGCGGTTGTCGATCACAAGGCTCATCGCGTCGTCGAACAGCTGGAACAGACGGTTATCGATCCAGTCGCCAATATCCACCAGCAGCTTTTCCGGCACATCCTGGTGCACACCGCCAGGGCGATACCAGGCCGAGTGCATGCGCGCGCCGCTCGCCCGTTCGAAGAAGGTCATGCAATCTTCGCGCAGGTCCATCATCCACAGGTTGGGCGTGAACGCGCCCACATCGAGCACATGCGCGCCCATATTGAGGAAGTGGTTGCAGATGCGCGTCAGCTCCGCGAACAGCACGCGCAGATATTGCGCGCGGATCGGCACTTCGAGATCGAGCAGCTTCTCGATCGCGAGCACGTAAGAGTGTTCCTGACACAGCGGCGAGCAGTAATCCAAGCGATCAAAGTAGGGCAGCGCTTGCAGGTACGTCTTCTGCTCAATCAGCTTTTCGGTGCCGCGATGGAGCAAGCCGACATGCGGGTCGATTCGCTCGATCACTTCGCCGTCCAGCTCCATCACCATGCGCAAAACGCCATGCGCGGCCGGGTGCTGCGGGCCGAAATTGATCGTGTAATTGGTGATGACCTCGCCGTCTGTGGTGGGCGATTCTTCGAGTTTCATCAGTCTTCGCCCTCCTCGTCGTCGATTTCGAACTCAACGCCATCCTTGGGCTCAGCGGGCCCGTCGCCGTCGTCCGGCTCTTCAGGCGGCGCGGCTTTCTCATCTCCCGGGAGCACGTAATCGGAGCCTTCCCACGGAGAGAGAAAATCGAAACTTCGCATGTCCTGGGCAAGCTCAACCGGCTCATAAACGACGCGCTTTTCCTCTTCCGAATAGCGCAGCTCGGTGTAGCCGGTCATCGGGAAGTCCTTGCGGAACGGATGCCCTTCAAAGCCGTAATCGGTGAGGATCCGGCGCAGGTCCTTGTTGCCCGCGAAGGTGACGCCATACATGTCGAACACTTCGCGCTCGAGCCAACCGGCGTTGGGCCACAATGTGGTGACGGTCGGAACCGACGTGTCCTCATCGGTCGAAAGCTTCACCATGATGCGATGGTTCTTCGTCAGCGACAGAAGCATGTAGACCACTTCGAAGCGCTCCGGGCGCTCGGGATAATCCGCGCCCGCGATCTCCATCAGCTGCTGATATTCATGATCATCGCGCAAAGTGCGCAGCACGGTCTCTATCTGCTCGCGCTTGGCGGTGAGGATGATCTCCCCATGCTCTTCGCGCGCAGCGTCAAGCCAGACGCTGACGCCCGACATCAGCGCGTCGAGCACCCCGTCATT
The DNA here is from genome assembly GCA_039025455.1 of Pseudomonadota bacterium. Taxonomy (GTDB): domain Bacteria; phylum Pseudomonadota; class Alphaproteobacteria; order Sphingomonadales; family Sphingomonadaceae; genus Erythrobacter. The sequence continues at coordinate 2,565 of JBCCOF010000166.1, forward strand.
TGATGCGTATTTCGGGGCGGAATGCATAACGCTCATTCGGGAAATTCCGCAGAGTTAAAGAACCGGTCGATCAAAGCCTCCCCCTGTTCGCGCGATACATTAAGCTCATTTTGAATGTCAGCGCTGAGTGTTAGCTGTCTAAATCGTGAGATTTCAATGCTTGCTACACGCCCATAACCTCCTGCACGTTCGAGGGATTTTACAATTGCGCGGTGCCCTTGGATTGTAGTCTGCTTGGCAGATTCATCGCCTGACACTCGATTGACAAGTGCGGTGAACAAGTCCGGCGCGCCATTCAAAAGCTTGTCGAGCCTTGCCCTGTCCGTATCAGAGATGTCATCGAGATCGAGTGCTTCGGCCACACCGCCAAGCTCTGCAATAAACGCAGATGAATCCATCCAGCACATGCCCGTATCGCCTAGGGTCGTGCCACTAGAAAACAAAGAGCCGCCGGTCGACACCTCAGCGCAAGGCAGCTCAACCGAATAAAGGCCCGATTTGTGCTCAAATCGGTACCACACCCACTCAACCGGCAGCGTGTCACACACCTCGCCTTGCACGGGGCACAGGGAATGGTCGCCATTGGGCCTGACCTCAGCACCTTGCGCATAGGCAGGCGAAGCCAGCGCAAGAAAGCACGAGGAGACCAAGGCCATCAGGGAAACTCGCGTTTGCCTCACCGTTCGATCGTCCCGACGCGGCGGATTTTGCGCTGCAGTTGCATCACGCCATAGAGCAGCGCCTCTGCGGTCGGAGGGCAGCCGGGCACGTAGATGTCGACCGGTACGATCCGATCGCAGCCGCGCACGACCGAATAGCTGTAGTGGTAATAGCCACCGCCATTGGCGCACGAGCCCATGCTGATCACATATTTGGGGTCCGACATCTGATCATAGACCTTGCGCAGAGCCGGAGCCATCTTGTTGCAGAGCGTGCCCGCGACGATCATCAGGTCCGACTGACGCGGGGAAGCGCGCGGGGCGGCGCCAAAGCGCTCCATGTCATAACGCGGCATGTTCACATGGATCATCTCAACCGCGCAACACGCCAGGCCAAAAGTCATCCACCACAGCGAACCGGTGCGCGCCCAGTTGAAGACATCTTCGGTCGAAGTGATGAGGAAGCCCTTGTCGTTCACCTCGGTCGAAAGCGCGTTGAAGTAATCCTGATCGGGCTGCTTCACCTCACCGCCCTTGGCGGTCGGCAGCGCCTCAGCGGCTTCAGCGGCGTTGAGCGGGGCGAGCGGCGGGGTGATGATTGTGTTCGAAGAATCGCTCATTCCCAGTCCAGAGCCCCCTTCTTCCACTCATAGGTGAGGCCAATCGCCAGAATTCCCAAGAAGGTCATCATGCCGATCCAACCGACCCACCCGGTCTCACCCAGGCTGACGGCCCAGGGGAACAGAAAGGCAGCCTCAAGGTCGAAGATGATGAAGCTGATCGCGACCAGATAGAAGCGCACATCAAACTGGCTGCGCGCATCTTCAAACGCTGGGAAGCCGCATTCGTACTCCGACAGCTTTTCCGCGTCCGGATTGTGCGCTCCGGTGAGGCGCGACACCCCCATGGGCAAAAACACGAAAAGGACCGAAAGGCCCAGCGCGATAAAGATGAAGATCAATATCGGCAGATACTGACTGAGGTCTATCACAGCGGTGTCCAAATGATGTTAATCCCAAGCGTCACCTAGGCTTGTCGCATAACCGAAGCAAGAGCGCGACTCGGGCGAAACTGCGTATACGTGTTGCATCAAATCGAACATAGCTTCGAGCAAGCGCAGCCTGCATCGCGCTGTGTCCGCACCCTGAGCCAATTCGTTCTGGTGAATTGCCATGGTACAGGAGCGCTGCCAGCATCAGATCGTCGATCACCGCCACCCGAAACACCAGGCCGCACGCGCCTGAGAGTTATTGCGCCAACCATCGCGCTCTATGTATTTTGCGCGAGCCCCTATGCCCGCAAAAACGACGCTTTTCCGCTGCAAGAAA
>JBCCOF010000167.1:0-4550 GCA_039025455.1 Pseudomonadota bacterium
CCTGCGCGCTCAACTGGATTTTGACGACCCCGCGCTCGATCCTGCTGACCGATGTGATGAAGCGTGACCAGACGCTGATCCCTGTCTCGATGGATCAGGAAGAGGTCGCGCTGATGTTCCAGAAATACGCTTTGATCAGCGCCGCCGTGGTCGACGAAAGCGGGCGGCTGGTCGGGCAGATGACGGTCGATGATATCGTCCACATCATCTCCGAGGAAGCGGGCGAGGACGCGCTGCTGCTGTCCGGTGCAGGCGATGGCGACATCAACGAGCCGATCCGCGAAGCCTATTCCAGCCGCGTGCGCTGGCTGATCGCCAATCTAGGCACGGCCGTTGTCGCGAGCGCGATCATCGCATTTTTCGGCGCGGCGATTGAGCAGTTGGTGGCGCTGGCCGTGCTGATGCCGATTGTCGCGAGCATTGGCGGCAATGCCGGCACACAGACCATGGCCGTCGCGGTGCGCGCGATTGCGACCAATCAGCTGACCCGATCAAACACCTGGCGGATCGTATGGCGAGAATTGCGCGTGGCGATCCTGAACGGGGCGACCATTGCGGTTCTGATCGGCATTGCCTGCGCGTTCCTGTTCACCCCGATGATGGGCGGCGTGATCGCGCTGGCGATGATCATCAATATCGCGGTGGCGGGGCTGGCGGGCGTGCTGGTGCCGGTGATATTCGAACGCCTGAAACAGGATCCGGCGGTGGCCTCCAGCGTGTTTGTGACGATGATCACCGATTCCATGGGCTTTTTCGCGTTTCTGGGCCTCGCAGTTGTGAGTGGGCTGGTGCCCCTCTCTTGAGCGCGGCGCGCGCTGCCCTATTTTGAACCCATGCCCCTTCACCTGACGAAAATCGCGTTCGGCGCGAAAAGCTATTCCGATATTGAAAGCTGGTATGCTCCTGCTGCCGGGGGGCGCCGCCGCCCATACCTCACCACCAAATACCGCCCGACCAAGTGGGAACAGTGCATCGGCGGCTCGCTCTACTGGATCCATCAACACGCAATCGTGGCGCGCTCGGTCATCACGGGTTTTACGCAAGAGGAAGACAGCGGGCGCTGGCGCATCGAGCTGGAGCCCGAGCTTATCCGAGTCCACCCTCGCCCCAAGCGGGCACACCAAGGCTGGCGTTATCTAAAGGGCGATCCGCCGCAGGATGTGGCCGAAGGCGAGGACATCGGCGACGCGCTGCCGGGCAAGCTGGCGGGCAAGCTGGAGCGGCTTGGACTGATTTAAGTTGCAATTTGATACTTAATCGGTGATAGGCGTCGAATGATTGAAGCGCTTCACCCGCTCGCCACTTTTGTCCTTGGCCTGTTGGCCGGTGCTTTGCTGACCGAAGGCGCCATTCTGGTCCCCTATTGGCGGCGGATGGAGCCGGAAGAATTTCTTCGCCTCCACTCAACGATGGGGCCGAGCCTCTATCGCTATTTCGCCCCGCTTACCATCGCCGGTGTTATGCTTCCCGCAGCCTCGGCGGGTGTGTCGCTTGGACTTGGCGAGGAAGCACCCTCTCGGGTGGCGGCTGGCATTTTGTGCCTTTGCGCCTTGGGCATCTATTTCGCCTATTTCAAAGCGGCGAACGCGAAATTCGCAGAGCACACCATCACAGCGAGCGAATTGCCTGCCGAGCTAGGCCGCTGGGCCACTTGGCACACCACGCGCACCATCATCGTGCTGATCGCCTTTGGCTGCAGCCTTGCAGCACTGCTGCTCTAGCTGCGCGTCCCACCGCGCAGCTTCTCAAAAACCAAGTGCACATCGTGCTTGGCGTCGTCCTCGACGCTCAGCGCGTGCGCTTCATAGCTCTCCGTCAGCGCGTCCATCCGCTCTCCGATCCGCACCGTGTTGTAGCCATGGCTGACCACGAAGCGGCGGCGCGCAAGGATTTGGGGCAGGATGATGTCGACATAGGCTTCGACATCCATGCCATATTTCATAAACTGCTCGGGGCCGAGCGGGGTGTAGACCCAGCCGGGCACGATCAGGCCCGCATGGACGTGGGCGGGCAAGTCGCCGCGCAGGCTCTCGGTCATGCCCAGAACGGCGTGTTTGGCCGCGATATAAGCGGCGGTTTCGGGGACCGCGCAGAACCAGCTGTTCTCGCTGCCTGTGTTGAAAATCGCGGCCTCGGTTCCTTGCTCGATCAGGCGCGGCGCGAAGGCCTTGCAGCCGTTCCAGACACCCCAGAAATTGACATCGAAATGCGCGCGCGCCGCTGCGGGATCGACCTCCCACATCTTGCCGCGCACACCGCCTTGGCCCGCATTGTTGAGCACGAGATCAACCTGCCCGAACTCGCCGAATGCCGCGTCAGCCAGAGCCTCGACCTGAGCTAAGTCCGAAACATCGCATTCCTGCGGGATCAGTCCCTCGATATCCGCTGCGCGCTTCAATGGGTCGCCCGAAAAATCGGCAACCATCACCCGCGCGCCGGTGCCAACCAGCCGCTTGGCCAGGGCCAGTCCGATACCGCTCGCTCCGCCGGTGATCACCGCGGTTTTGGGCGCAAAATCGGGCATCGCGCGTCCTCTCGGCCTCAGCCCTTGGGCGGGCTGGGGATCAGCGCGGGCGTGTTGGCGAGATATCGCTGATAGTCCGGATCATCGCCCCAACGCTGTTTCGCCTGCGCGGTTTGCAGGTTCACGCCGCTGATCTTGGTCAGCAGGATCGTGACAAAAATCGGCGAGATGACGACGAGCCAGGACAGGCCGGACAAAACCGGAATCGCCATGATCAGGATGCCGGTCCACAAGGTGATTTCGCCGAAATAGTTCGGGTGACGCGACCAGCGCCACAAGCCCACATTGATAAACTTGCCCTTGTTGGCGGGGTCTTTCTTGAACGCACTTTTCTGGCTGTCAGCAACGACTTCCCAGCCGAAGCCCAGCACCCAGACCGCAAGCCCGAGATAGAAGAAAATTCCGATTGGCGCGCGCGTTTCAGCAAGGATAGCGACATGCGCGGCGCTCGCGGTGAGGACCACCCACAGCCCCTGCAATGTCCATGCGACGAGGAAGCGCGCGGGGTTCACCTTGATCTTCTCAAAGCGCGAATCCGTGCCGCCCATTGCGTGAATGCGCACAAACAGGAACGAACCGAGCCGCAAGCACCAGATGATGACCAATGCTGCGATTACCTTGCTGCGCAGATCAAGATTGCCATGGTGCGAATAGCTGACAAAGCATGCAACTGCTGTAACGGTGGCGTATGTGATCGCGCCGGTCGTGTCGTAGAACGTGTCCGATTTCGCAGCCGCGGAAGGCAGGAAAACCACCCAGTTGATTGCCATCGCCAGCACCACGCACAGGAAATAGGCCGAATAGTCCCCGACCTTGATGCTTTCCCACCCCGCTCCAATGCCAAAGGCAAAAGCGATGGCGGTGACTATACAAAAGACGATGATGCTTTTCATGCTGGCCCCCTGTGCGAGCTGTGCCCGCGAATTCTGCTCGCTCTCTCAACCAGCGCTCGGTCCGGTGAGTTGTTCCCCGTAGTTACGCGCGCGCCCTTATGCGGATGCAGCGGCCCGACTCTTAGCCACCACCCGCCGCAGTGCGTTGACATAGACCTCGGGGGCCTGCGCGCCGGGGATCATAAACTTGCCGTTCACGATCATCGCGGGAACGCCGGAGATGTTGAGGTCCCATGCCTGACGCTCCTCGGCGATGACGCACGCTTCGAGGTCTGCGTCGTCGAGCGCGGCTTTCGCCGCCTCGCGGTGCAGGCCGACGCTGGCTGCGATATCGAGCAGTACCTTGCGCTCGCCAATGCACTCGCGGCGGTTGAAATGCGCCTTGAACAAAGCGAGCTTCAATTGCGTTTGCACCTGCGGACCCGCCTGTTCGAGCGCCCATGCGAGCAGCTTATGCGCATCGCGTGTGTTCCACATCATCGCGGGCGGCGCATCGGGCGCGTCGTCTCCGCCCTCATAAGACAGCGAGACGCCCGCGCTTTCGGCAATCGCCTTCATCTGGCCGCGCACCGCCGCGCCTTCTTCGGGGGAGCGACCATATTTGCGCTGCAAATGCGCTTTCTGGTCCTCGCCCTCGGCTGGCATATCGGGGTTGAGTTCAAACGGGCGCCAGCGCACCTCAGCCTCGACCTCGCCCTCCAGCTCCGCCAGCGCCTTGGTCAATTGGCCATAGCCAATCGCGCACCACGGGCACATCACGTCGGAATAGATGTCGATTGTCAGCGGTTCGGGAGCTTTGTCGGTCATTTGTCGAGCCACCATGAGACAAGTTGATGAGCAATCGCGTGGGGTTGCGGGAAGATCAAATGCTCGTTGCCCTCACGGCCCGCCTGACGCGCATCCTCCAGCTCAGCGCGTGTGAACCAGCGCGCATCGTCCAGCTCGGTCTTGTCGATTGTGAGCTCGGGATCATCAGTTGTGCTGGTGCAGCCAATCATCAACTGGCTGGGAAACGGCCATGGCTGGCTCGCGATATATTCGACGTTTTTGGCGCGCACGCCCGCCTCTTCCCAAATCTCGCGCGCCACCGCTTCTTCGATGGTCTCGCAGCTACCTGCATCGACATAGGTCCA
>JBCCOF010000168.1:0-4440 GCA_039025455.1 Pseudomonadota bacterium
CTGGAAAGCCTCGAACACGCTCAGGCGCGTGGCGCGAAGATCTACGCCGAGGTCACCGGTTTCGGAGCGACTTCGGACGGCGCAGATATGGTCGCTCCCTCCGGCGAGGGCGGCGAACGGGCCATGCGCGGGGCGCTTCGGACGCTCGGCGAGGATCGCGCGGTTAGCTATATCAACGCCCATGGCACATCGACGCCGGTCGGCGATGTCGGCGAGATCGAAGCGGTTCGGCGGGTGTTTGGCAAAGGCAAAGCCCCGCCGGTCAGCTCGACCAAGTCGATGTCAGGCCACAGCCAGGGGGCGACCGGCGCGCAAGAGGCGGTCTATTGCCTGCTGGCGATGGAGCATGATTTCATCATCCCGTCGATCAATGTCGAAACGCTCGATCCGGCGCTGAAACCGGAGGAAATCGCGACCGAGTTGGTCGAGAATGCGGGGCTGGACACTGTCATGACCAACAGCTTTGGCTTTGGCGGCACCAATGGTTCGATGCTGTTGTCGAAATTTCGCGGGTAATGTTCCGGCGCACAGATGAGCGCCGATGGTTGAAGGTGAGTGAAAATGCCAGATAGCAAAGGTGCACTAGCGGGTAAGCGAGGCCTGGTTATGGGCGTCGCCAATGATCGTTCGATCGCGTGGGGCATTGCTAAGGCTTGCGCTGAAGCGGGGGCGGAGCTGGCCTTCACCTATCAAGGTGATGCCTTCGCCAAGAGGCTGAAGCCGCTTGCGCAGAGCGTTGGCTCGGACATTATGATTGACGTCGATGTTACCGACGATGCGTCACTCGACGCGGCTTTTTCGACCTTGCAGGACCGCTGGGGCCGTCTGGATTTCGTGATCCACGCGGTTGCCTATTCGGACAAGTCCGAGCTGACCGGACGCATCCTCAACACGACCCGCGCAAACTTCAAAAACTCGATGGAGATCTCCGCCTACAGCCTGATCGAGGTGGCGCGGCGCGCTCATCCGCTGATGGTCGAGAGCGGCGGCACGATCCTGACGCTGACCTATCTTGGCTCGAACCGCGTTGCACCCAATTACAATGTGATGGGCATGGCGAAAGCGGCGCTGGAATCGGGCGTGCGCTATCTCGCCAATGACCTCGGGCCGGAGGGCATCCGTGTAAATGCGATCAGTCCGGGGCCGATGAAGACGCTGGCGGGCAGTGCAATTGGCGGTGCGCGCAAAACCTTCAAACACACCGAAGCGAACACCCCGCTGCGGAGCAACGCTACGCTTGAGGCAGTGGGCGGGACAGCTGTTTATCTGTGTTCGGATGCCGGGGCATGCACCACGGGAGAGGTGCTGCATGTGGATGGCGGTTTCCACGTTTTGGGCATGCCGCAATTCGAGAATTTGTAGTTCATAGCCAATCTATTTTCGTCACCCCCGCGAAGGCGGGGGTCCAGCTGTTTTACTTAAGTAAGCTGGATTCCCGCTTCCGCGGGAATGACGAAGTGATGAAAATCCGATGCGGTATGACCCACACGACTGCTTGATTGTCGGCTCAGCCAATCAGAGCCTCAAGCACCTGATCCGGCGGCCTGTGCCCGTTCACCCAGAACTGGATATTCGCGATCACTTTCTCGCCTGACGCCTCGCGCCCTTCGGCGGTGGCGCTGCCGATATGGGGGAGGGTCATAACATTGGGATGGTCCAACAAGCGCCGGTCAACATTGGGCTCGTCGGGATAGACATCGAGTCCCGCGCCCGCGAGCTTCCCTTCATGCAGCGCCTCGACCAAGGCGTCCTGGTCAATCAGCTCCCCGCGTGCGGTGTTGATGATGCTGGCACCCTGTTTCATCATCCCGATCCGCCGCGCATCGATCATGCCGCGCGTTTCCTCGCTCAAGGGGCAGTGCAGGGTGAGGATGTCGGACTGCGCGACAAGCTCGTCGACGTCGCCCACAAAGCGCGCACCGAACATGCTCTCGACTGCCGTGGGCAGCTGTTTGCGGTTGTAATAGATGATGTCGAGCCCGAAGGCGCGGGCGCGGTGCGCGACGGCCTGTCCGATCCGGCCCATGCCGACAATGCCTAAAACCTTGTTGCCCAGCTTGCGCCCCAAAAGGCCGGAGGGTGCCCAACCGGACCATTCGCCCCGCCGCACCAATTGCGTGCCTTCGCGGATGCGTCGTGGGACGCCAATGATCATCGCCATCGTCAAATCAGCCGTGTCGTCGGTGAAGACACCGGGCGTGTTGGTGACGATGATCTTGCGTTTGGCCGCTGCGGCGAGGTCGATATGCTCGGTCCCCGCACCAAAGCTCGCGATCAGGCGCAATTGCTCGCCCGCGCTCTCGATCATTTCTGCATCGATTCGGTCTGTTACCGTCGGCACAAGCACGTCGCAGCTCTGCATCGCCGCGATCAGCGCATCGCGGCTCATCGGCTCGTCGCTTTCGTTGAGAACCGTATCAAACAGCTCGTTCATGCGCGCTTCGACGCCGGGCATCAGGTGGCGCGTGACCACAATCCGGGGTTTGCCTGAAGGGAAATGCGGTGCTTCGACAGTGCTGGCCATGGCTGCGGGCTAAAGCCATGGGGGCGGGGCGGTCAAGGCTACTTGTCCCGCTTTGAAACCTTGCCATCTGTCGTGGCTTGAAACCGGCCGCGCCATTTGGCAATTCGCTAAGCGTTATGGTTTCACGTTTCTTAATATCGCTCGGCGCATGTCTGTCGCTCGCCGCGATTATGGTGTTCGCGCCCGCCTCTGCGCAGGACCGCGAGGTGCCTTATTGGGCCTCGACCAAGTTCAACGAAGTGAACATGCGCGTGGGGCCGAGCGGCGAATATCCCATTGAATGGGTGTACCAGCGCAAAGGCCTGCCGATGAAGGTGGTTCGCATCCGCGAGGGATGGTGGCTGGTGCAAGACCCTGACGGCACGCAAGGATGGGTCGCGCGCAGCCAGCTAACCTACAAGCGCGGTGCATTGATTATCGGTGAAGGTTTGGTTGATCTGCGCGAGGAGCCCGCTTCCAGCTCGACTTTGCGCTGGCGCGCCGAACCCGGCGTGGTGGGCGAATTGCTCCGCTGCCGCGAGACGTGGTGCGAGATCGATGTGGGCGGGCGCTCTGGCTGGGTGCAGGCGGTGCGCTTGTTTGGTGCTGGCGAGCCTTAAGGCACGCTCAATCGTTCTCAATTCGTGTGGCGGCCTCTGCTGGCATGTCCATCTGCTCACCCGCGTCGAGCGGATGCACCAGTTCCGATTTGACGACCGGCTTGGCGCTGTAACGCTCTGATCCGCCAATTCGACTGGTGACAAAGATGCCATCGGCGTCCGGCTTTGAATTGCGCCAGCATTGCTCCTCGCGACCTTCGCCGTCTCCATCGAGATCGAAGCAGATCGTGTCGCCTTTTTCCGACCAATAGCCAGCGTCGATCACCACGCGGTCATAGGTCAGATGTTGCAAGCGACCGCTTGGCATAAGTTCGACGATTTCGACAACCTCGCCACCCTCGGATAGTATATAAGTGCCCGGCTGCATCGGTTGTACCGATGTCAGACCGCCAACCTGCGTACCCGCGCAGGCTGACAGGAGCAGTGCTGTCGCTGTAAGCGCGGTAAGCCTCAAACCAGTTCCACCGCCACAGCTGTGGCTTCGCCGCCGCCGATGCACAGGCTCGCGACGCCGCGCGTTTTGCCCTGAGATTTAAGCGCGTTGAGCAAGGTGACGATGATCCGTGTGCCCGATGCGCCAATCGGGTGGCCCAAGGCAGTCGCGCCGCCATTCACGTTCACCTTCTCGTGCGGGATACCGATGTCGCGCATTGCGAACATGGCGACGCAGGCGAACGCTTCGTTCACCTCCCACAGATCGACATCGTCAATGCTCCAATCGGCCTTAGCCAACACCTTTTCGATTGCGCCGACCGGCGCGACGGTGAAGTCCTTGGGTTCGCGGGCATGGGCGGCCATGGCTACGATCTTGGCCACCGGCTTTGCACCCTTATCAGCGGCCACGCTTTCGCGGGTCAGCACAACCGCAGCCGCGCCGTCAGAAATCGAGCTTGAGGTTGCGGCAGTAATGGTGCCGTCCTTTGCGAAGGCGGGGCGCAGGGCAGGGATCTTGTCGGGACGGCCTTTGCCCGGCTGTTCATCGGTATCGACCGTCACATCGCCCCGGCGCGTGGAGTAGGACACCGGCACAACCTCATCGGCAAAGGCTCCGCTTGCAATCGCAGCATTGGCGCGGCGCAGCGACTCGATGGAATATTCGTCCTGTTGCTCGCGGGTGAGCTGGTATTCATCGGCGGTGTCCTGCGCGAAAGTGCCCATCGCGCGGCCTTCCTCATAGGCGTCTTCCAACCCGTCGAGGAACATGTGGTCATAGGCCATATCGTGCCCGATGCGCGCGCCCGAGCGGTGCTTTTTAAGCATATAAGGCGCGTTGGTCATGCTCTCCATGCCGCCTGCAACGATCACATCCACTGCCCC
>JBCCOF010000169.1:0-4422 GCA_039025455.1 Pseudomonadota bacterium
AGAATGCGTGATGTTTTCATGATAATCCCTCCAGTTAGGACTGCATAAGTAGCACCCCATGATGTTTGAGGGCCAGAAAAGTGCGACTGAACCTGTATGGTTTGCGCCAGCCTTAATGGGCAGTATCGAAATGTAACTTTTCCAGCCTTGCACTGGCGATGCTTACGGTGCTGCTGGCAAGCGCTGGTAAATGTGCTAGCGCACGCGATGTGACCCCGTTTCCTTGGTATGACCTGATAATTATCGCCGGGCTGATCGTGCTCAATGGCATCTTTGCGATGTCTGAGCTGGCGATTGTCTCGGCCAAACCCGCCCAGTTAAAAGCGCGAGCCGAAGATGGCTCCGAAAGCGCCAAGACCGCGCTCGCGCTGGCGGCGGAACCGGGCAAGTTCCTCTCGACGGTGCAGATTGGGATCACCCTTATCGCGATTGTTACCGGCGCATATTCGGGCGCGAGTCTTGAAGCGCCCGTGGGCGAGCGCCTCGCCTTGCTGGGCGTGCCTGACGAGAATTCGCGGCAGGTCGCATTCGTAGTGGTGATCGCTCTGACGACTTACCTCAGTGTGGTTGTCGGCGAATTGGTCCCAAAGCAACTCGCCTTGCGCGCTTCCATCCCGATTTCGTTGGTGATGGCGCGGCCGATGGCGTTTCTGGCCACTATCGGTGCCCCTCTGGTCTGGCTGCTCGATAAGTCTTCGGCAGCGATTGTTCGACTGTTCGGGGTGCGCTCGAAAGGCCAAAGCTCGGTCACGGCCGAAGAACTCCAGATGATCTTTGCCGACGCCACCCAGTCGGGCGTAATCGAGGAAGAGCAGCACCAGATATTGACTGGCGTGGTTCGGTTGGCCGAGCGCCCTGTGCGCGAGATGATGACCCCGCGCACCGAGCTCGACTGGCTCGATGTCGATTTCGACGAGACCGCGATCCGGCAAGTGATCGAAGACAGCCCGCATTCATTGCTCCCGGTGGCGAAGGGTTCGCCCGATGCGATTGAAGGCATTGTAAAGGTTCGCGAAATTCTGGCGCTGCTGGTCGCTGGCGAGAAGGTCGATCTCGCCCGGATGATGCGCAAGGTCGAAGTCATCCCCGATCAGCTGGACGCCTTGGACGCGCTGCGCGTGCTGCAATCGGCGGATATCGCGATGGTGCTGGTCCACGACGAATACGGCCATTTCGAAGGGATCATCACTCCCGTCGATCTACTCACCGCCATGACCGGGAATTTCGCAAGCGATCAAGACGAAGGCGACGCGCCGCAAGTCATCGAATGCGAGGATGGCACCTTGCTGATTTCAGGAGCGCTGTCAGCCGATGCGCTCGCCGACAAGCTGGGTCTGGACTACGACGACACCCGCGAATTCGGCACAGCGGCGGGCTATGTGCTGTCGGTGCTGAAACGCCTGCCAGTGGCGGGGGATCACTTCAGCGATCAGGGTTGGCGATTCGAGGTGACCGGTATGGACCGCAGGCGGATCGATCAAATCTTGGTGACCCGCGAGCCGGAAGAATAAGGGGTCGGATCAGGACAGTGGTACTTTGGCTGGTGCTACTTTGAACCAAAACCCACCGAATTAGCGAAACACCAAACGGTCGCGAAGCGACCGCAAGCCGGACCGGGCGCCCGCAGCGACGCGACCTTTAGGTCGCATGAGCGAGGAAATCGCAGCCCGGATGGGCTGCGCAAACAAGAAACTAGCTTATCCCGGCCTTAGCCGGGAATAAGCGTCTGCGCGTTGGCGCCGTCGCCTTCGGGTGCTGCGATGATGTCGCGCGTTACGCTGCCCTTAGCCACCGTGTTGGTGCCCGGATCGCCGACGGTTGAGCGAATGCTGGGTTCGGCGCTACCGGCACGGTCGAGTGCGCTCGTTTCAATCTGGCTGCGCGGAGCCGGGCCGCCAAACAATGCCTCGAGCGCCTGATCGGACGCGGAGCCTTCGGCCGGGCGCGGTGCACCGGGCGCCGGCGGGGTCAGCGAGAAATCAGGCGGAACCACAAGCGGAGCCTGACGCTGCACCGCCATTTCATCGGGGCGGTCGCGGTTGAAGATCCCGCTTCCGCCGCACGCGCCGAGCATCGCGCAGCCCGTTACCAGCAGGATGGCATTGGTAAGCTTGGTGTTGGCCTTGGGCATATTCAATTCTCCGATGGGACGCCGTTAGACTCGGGCTCTGCGTCCGGCTCTTTATTGTCTTCATTGTCGCGCAGGAACAGGCTGCGGGCAAGAATAATGACGACGCCGATGGTGATTGCCGCATCGGCGATGTTGAAAACGAGGAACGGGCGGAAGTCGCCGATGTGCAAATCGGCATAGTCGATGACATAGCCCAGTACATAACGATCGCGGATATTTCCTATCGCTCCGCCGAGGATCATGGCCAGCCCGATAATGTCGCCCAGCAACCGCTCGCGCATCATCCAAACGAGCACAATAACAGCAATCGCCGCGGTCAGGAGCACCAGCATGTAACGCATTTCCAGGCTGCTGGCTTCGAACATGCCGAGCGAAATGCCGCGATTTTCGACATAGGTCAGGTCAAAGAATGGCAGCAGCTCGATCTGCCGCACCACGCGCAGGTCGAGAACCGCGATCACATAATATTTCACGAGATAGTCGAACCCGCCGATCAAAATGGCAAGCACAAGTCCGATCACACGGTTGCGGGTGAACAAAGCCTTCATAAAGCCGCCGCGTCATGAGCTGCGACAACCTTTGTGCAGCGCCCGCACAGCGCACCGTCTTCGGCCACGTCGGGCAGAAGACGCCAGCAACGCCCGCACTTGGCATCGGTTGATTTGGTGACTTTCACAGCATCCTCTTCGCGCATCTCACTAGAGCGCGTGACTGTCCCCGTGATGAACAATTCAGCGAGTTGTTCGTCGGTAACGCCCTCTGGCACCGCGCTGGCTGGCACGGTGACTTTGGCTTCGTTGCTGGAGCGGATGGTCTTGTCGCGGCGCAAGGGTTCGATGGCTTCGGTCACGCGTTCTCTCAGCGCGCGCAAAGCGGTCCACTTGGCTGTGTCTGCCGGCACGGCTGGCACACTCGGCCATTCGAGCAGGTGGACGCTGCCGCTCTTGCCATCTTCATCGGGCTCCGCATCCTCGGGATAGCGGGTGCCCCACACTTCCTCGGCGGTGAAGACCAGCACCGGCGCGACGTAACGCACCAGTGCATGGAACAGCAGGTCGAGCACCGTGCGATAGGCGTTGCGCGTCACGCTCTCCGGCCCGTCGCAATAGAGCACATCTTTGCGGATATCGAAGAAGAACGCGCTGAGGTCCTCGTTGCAGAAATCGACCAGCAGGCGGGTGTAGGTGTTGAAATCGTATTTCTCGGCGGCCTTGCGCAGCTTGCCGTCCAGCTCGCTGAGCAGTGACAGGACATAGATTTCAAGCTCGGGCACTTCGCCGCTGTCCGACATATCGCCGACAAAGCCGTCCAGCGCGCCGAGCAAATAGCGGAACGTGTTGCGCAGGCGGCGATATTGGTCGCCCACGCCTTTGAGGATCTCATCGCCGATCCGGTGGTCTTCGGTGAAGTCAACGCTCAGCGCCCACAGCCGGATGATATCCGCGCCCGTCTGCTCCATCACCTTGACCGGATCGGTGGTGTTGCCGAGCGACTTGGACTGTTTGAAGCCCTTGGCATCCATTGTGAAGCCGTGGGTGAGCACTTGATCGTAAGGCGCGCGGCCGCGCGTGGCGCAGCTTTGCAGCAGCGAAGACTGGAACCAGCCGCGATGCTGGTCAGAGCCTTCGAGATAGAGGTTTGCGGGCCATGTCAGGTCAGGCCAGCGCCCCGATTCGAGCACAAAGGCGTGGGTGCAGCCCGAATCGAACCAGACGTCGAGAATGTCGGTGACCGTCTCGTAATCGTCGGGATTGTGATCGGGTCCGAGGAATTCGGCTTTGCGGGCCTCCTCCCACGCATCAACACCATCCTTGCTGACGGCGGCGACGACGCGGGCGTTTACGCCTGCGTCTTGCAGATAGGTGCCGTCGGGGCGCACGAAGAGCGTGATCGGCACACCCCACGCGCGCTGGCGCGAAAGCACCCAGTCGGGTCGCCCTTCGACCATGGAGCCGATGCGGTTCTGGCCCTTTTCGGGGATGAACTCGACCCGCTCGATTTCCTCCATCGCCCGCTCGCGCAAGGTCGGGGCAGCGCACAGCGTTTCCTCGGACGGATCAATTGCGCCGCCTTCGCTTTCCCACGCCTTGTCTTCGGGCGTCTTGGGTTCGAGCCAAGGCAGATCGACATCCATCGGCACAAACCACTGCGGCGTGCAACGGTAGATGACCTTGGCTTTGGAGCGCCAGGAATGCGGATAGGAATGCTCGTAATCCGCGCTTGCGCTCAGCAGCGCGCCCGCTTCGCGCAGGTCGGAGCAGATCGGGCCTTCGGGCGAGTTGAAGGGCTTG
>JBCCOF010000170.1:0-4419 GCA_039025455.1 Pseudomonadota bacterium
CCTGCCGTTGTCACGGTCCTTTTTGGAACCTTTGAAGCGCCTTTTCGCTGTCCATAATGAAGGCTGTGATCGGCGCGCAGACAAACGGGTCGAAATGTTGAACTTTCGGCGGGTTCGCGCGCCGGTAGCCCTTACCAAAAGGTAGCGAAGATGTTGATCGATAATGACTTTGGATCTGATGCCGAACTTGCGGAGACCGAGGGGACAAGCGCCCCCCGCAAAACCGCGATTGTGATCGGATCGGGCATTGGCGGCATTTCGTGCGCCATGCGGCTGCAAAGTCTCGGTTTTGACAGCCAGATCGTCGAAGCGCTCGATGCACCCGGCGGGCGGGCCTATGTCCGCCGCGAAGATGGCTTTACCTTCGATATGGGGCCGACAGTGCTGACAGTGCCGCATTTTATCGAGGAGCTGTTCAGCCTTGAACGCGATAACCCAAAGCTCGACGAGCCGGATTTTCCCCCGCATGTGCTGGGCGACGATGTGCGGGTGCGCAGCGGAATTTCCGGCGGCCCGAACACCAGCAAATATCTCGATATCATCCCGATCCTGCCCTTTTACCGCATCTATTTCGATGACGGCACTTTCTTTGATTATGACGGCGATCCGGTGAGCACGCGCGAACAGATCAAGCGCTTGGCTCCCGAGGACCTCGAAGGCTACGAAAAGTTCCACGAACACGCGAAAGCGATCTTCGAGCGCGGCTTTCTCGAACTGGGCTACACCTATTTCGAGAGCATGGGCTCGATGTTCCGTGTGCTCCCGGATCTGTTGAAGCTGGGCGCGGTGCGGTCTTTGTTCGGGCTGGTCAGCAAATATTTCAAATCGGACAAGCTGCGACAGGTGTTCAGTTTCGAACCGCTGCTTGTCGGTGGAAACCCGCTCAAAGTTCCGGCGATCTATGCGATGATCCATTTCGTCGAGAAAACCTGGGGCATTCACTACGCCAAAGGCGGCACCGGCGCGCTCGTTAGCGCCATGGTGCGCAAATATGAGGAATTGGGCGGCACGCTGCATCTCAACGCCGAAGTCGCACAGATCAATGTCGAGAAGACCGATGGCAAGCGTGTTGCCACGGGGGTTACGCTCAAAGACGGGCGTACGTTGAACGCCGATCTGGTTGTCTCGAACGCAGATTATTCGACCACCTATCTCAAGCTGATCGACAAAGCGCACCGCAAGATCAACCGCGACTCGATCATCAAGTTCCGCAAGCAATCCATGTCGCTGATGGTGATCTATTTCGGCTATGAAAAGCGCGACGATGATCCCGAACTGCGCCATCACAACATCATTCTGGGGCCGCGTTATGAAGGGCTCTTGAAAGAGATTTTCGATGACAAAGTGATGAGCCCGGATTTCTCGCAATATCTGCATATTCCAACGCTGACCGACCCCGGCATGGCGCCCGAGGGATGCCACGCGGCTTACACGTTGATCCCGGTGCCCAACAACACGTCGGGTCTCGATTGGTCAGTCGAAGGCGAACGGCTTTGTGACCGGGTCCTCACATTCCTGAGCGAGCGTGGATACATCCCCGACCTCAAGGATCGCCTCAAGCATCTCAGCTTTGTGACGCCGGATTATTTCGAGGGCACCTTGCAAAGCTATGCCGGCAACGGGTTCGGGGTCGAGCCGGTTTTGACGCAAACCGCATTCTTCCGTCCGCACAACAAGTCCGAAGACGTGTCCAATCTTTACCTGGTCGGCCAAGGCACGCAGCCGGGCGGCGGAACACCATCTGTGATGATGTCGGCCAAGATGACCGCGCGCGCCATTGCGAGAGACTTGGAGCTGCAACCGTCCTGATCGCGGCTGCTATGGGCCTTGGGTGAGGGTCAGCGCAGACCCGCAATTGCGGACGATCACTCGCCCTCGTGCTCCGCCGCTTCGCGCGCCTCGCGCTCCAGCCGTTCGGCGCGCATTTCGCGGACTTCGCGGCGCATTTTCGCCCATTGCCACACGCCCACGCCCAGCGCGATGCCATAGAAGAACAGCATTTCGATCAATCCGCCCATGCGCGCGCTCCTTATGCCTTGTTCTTTACACTAGCTTCGTCTCGGGCGAATTCCAGCACAAGCTCCGCTACGCTCTCGGGCGCGACTTCGTGGGCGAGGTGGCCGTGGCCCTTCAGCACTTCGAGCCGCGCATCGGGCAGCCATTGCTGCACTTCCTTGGCCCAATCAAGCGGGATCGCTGCATCATTGTCGGTGTGAACCATCAGCACCGGATTGGTGATCTGAGCCATGCGCTCCTTCAACGATGGCAGATCCCAATTTGCCATCATCGCGAGCGCGCCCTTGGTGTGGCGCGGATTGCGCAGGAGAGTGGTGTAACAGGCCAGCCCCTCGGCATCGAGTTTCGAGTGGGTGGAGCGGTAAATAAAGCGCTCGCCCTCGCTGCCAAAACCCGCCGCAGCGGAGAAGATGCGCGGCACCAGTGGGTTGACGAACAGCACCTTGGCCAGCGCGGGGAACAGCTGCGCGGCGGGGCCGGGGAATGGGCGCAGCGCGGAATTCAGCCCGACGATTGGCCCGGCAAAGCCGT
Organism: Pseudomonadota bacterium; assembly: GCA_039025455.1. Lineage (GTDB taxonomy): Bacteria > Pseudomonadota > Alphaproteobacteria > Sphingomonadales > Sphingomonadaceae > Erythrobacter. The sequence goes on from JBCCOF010000170.1 coordinate 2,548, forward strand.
GGTCGAGCGCCATTTGCAGCGCCAAAGCCGCGCCCGCCGAATGGCCGACGATGACATCGGGTTCGACTTCCAACGCCTCGACCAGCCCAGCAACCGCGCGCGCCATAGTCACCAGCGCCATCGCATCGGGCGGGTGACCGGTGGTGAAGCCATGGCGTGGTAGGTCCATCGCGATCACGTCGTTATGCTCGGCGAGCAGCGGCATCAGACCCCGCCACGAATGCACCGAAGCGCCTGTTCCATGGAGCAGCAGCAGCGTAGGGCTGGTGCGTTCGCCCATCCGCTGGACGTGCCATTTCGCGGCGCCCGCTTCGACAAAGTCGCTGGCATCGCGATGTGGCCAGATGCGCCCTTCGCGCTCCCAATCGAGCGCACCGCTCATGCGGTTACTGCGCTCGGTTGGGCGTTGGAAATGGCCTTGTGCAAGGTCTGCGCATCGGCGCGGGGCAGGGCAAGGAAACGCGCATCCATCGCGCTGGCAAGGGCAGGGCCTTCGCGACCGGGCCGGGCGGAGATATCGACCACCAGCGCGTCGATCCCCTCTCTCGCGATGGCTTTGGCAGCGGCTTCGGCATCCTCGCCCGCCTGTTTGCGGCCCGGCTCTCCGGCAGCGTCAATATTCGCGCGGCCATCGGTCAGGATAATCAGGCTGGGCGTGCGCCCGCGTGACGCAACTTGTTCGGCCAGATCGCGCGCGGCGTTGAGGCCCATGGCGAGCGGCGTGCCCCCTCCGCCCGGCAGTTCGGCCAGCGCACGACGGGCACGGGTGAGCGAGCGGGTGGGGGGCAGCAGCACCTCGGCGCTGTCCCCGCGAAAGGCCAACAGAGCGACCTCGCTGCGGGTGACATAGGCTTGCGCCAGCATCAGTTCGACCGCGCCCTTGGCCTCGGCCAGCCGGGCCGCCGCCGCCGACCCTGAGGCATCGACCGCAAAGATCGTGACCCGCGCGGCTTTCTCTTCGAAGCGCCGCACGCGCAGATCGTCCTTGCGCATCTGGATCGTCGAGCTGTCGGTGGTGCCCGCTTCTCGCCGCCTGATTCCCTGCCAGGGCACCGCCGCGCGCAATGTGTCGATCAGCGCGAGCCGCGCACCGCCACGCGGCATCCCCGGACGCGCGCCCAAAGGCTTGCCGCGCAGACCCGATTTCTTGCGCTGGCCCGACCCGCTGCCACCGGCGCGGCGGGGCGCTTTGCCCTTGGCCAGCTGTTCGAGCAGATCAATCGGAATGGCAGCGGCGGCGGCTTCGACCATCATGTCCTCGAGCGGCTGGTCGGACCGGTCGCTGTCATTGTCCGAATTGCTGTCGCCGCTGTCAGGCGGTGGTTCGGGTGGTTGCTCGGGCGGTTCTTCCTCCATTTGCGGAAGCTGGGTCGCGCGCGGAGCCAACACCAGCCGCACTGCGGTGTTGAGATCGCTTTTGCCTGCCTCGCGCCGTCCATCCAGCGCCGCACAGGCCCGCGCGGCTTCGCCTGCAAAGAGCAAGGGGCGCAGCGAATGCACGCCAAAGGCCGCTGCCGTCCCAGCCAGCGCAGTCAGTGCCTCGTCTGACAGCGGCGTGACATCGCATAGCGCCATGTCGCTCCGAGGCGGCAGAGCAACCCCATGCCACTCGCGCGAATGGGTGAGGTCGCACATGAAGGCGCAGCGCTCCATCAAAGCGGGCGGCGGCGTGTCATCCGGCTCGATCCCGTCATCGAGCATCACCAGCGAAACCTGTGCCTCGTCCAAGGCCTGCGACAAGCGCCCCGCGACGCTTTCATCCATCCGCTCGGCCATTGGCACCAGCAGCGCGCCGCCCTTGGCCTCTTGCAGCAGTCCGGTCTGTGCAACCGGCTTTCCTGCAACAAGGCTGGCGGCGATATCGATCCCGCC
>JBCCOF010000171.1:0-4378 GCA_039025455.1 Pseudomonadota bacterium
CATCATCCGCGCGTCCCAGAAGAACAGGATGTCGAAGCCGGAAATGAGCAGGCTGTTGGGGAAGTGCTTGGACAGGAGGTCTGTGTTCTCGCCCCAATCTCCAATTTCCGTTCGTGCTGAGCTTGTCGAAGCACTGTCTTTCTTTTGGCCTGGTGCTGCACCGGAAGAAAAGTGCAGCCCTTCGACAGGCTCAGGGCGAACGGGTTGGTAGTTGGTTTCTGGCCAGCCGAGCGTGGCGAAGGGCCACAGAGCAGACGAGAACCACGTGTCCAAAACGTCGGGATCGCGCACGAGGCCGTAGACGTCTTCACTGTAGACGCTCGGCTTGCCATCCGCGCCGGACAGGGCGTCGCTGATGCTGTCGAAGATCACGATTTCGCGCCCATCGGCGTCGATTTCGGCCTGCTCGATCGCCTCAGCTTCGCTCATCGCGACATAATGGCGCTCCAGCTCATCGGTGCCCGGATCGGGCACGGAGAGCCACGCGGGGATACGATGCCCCCACCATAGCTGGCGGCTCACACACCATGGCTGGATGTTCTCCATCCAGTTGAAGAATGTCTTTTCCCACGACTTGGGGACGATCTCGATGGTGCCGTCGCGCACGTCCTTGATCGGCTTTTCGGCAAGCTTTTCGGCATCGACATACCATTGATCGGTCAGCCACGGCTCGATCACCACGCCGCCGCGATCCCCGAAGGGCGTTGCGATCTGGCGCGGTTCGGCGTCGTGCTCGACTTCCTCGCCCTTCTTGGTCTTGGCGATATGCGGGATCAGGAGGCCTAGCTCCTTGAGGCGCTGGACCACCAATTCGCGCGCGCCGTCCACGCCGTCCCGCTTGAAGCGGTGCAGGCCGAGATACTCCTCAGGCACAAGCCCGTCCGTCGTCTGGCACACATCGGCATTGCCATCGAGCATGTTGAGCATGTCCGCAGGCTCGATCCCGGCGCGTTTGCCCACATCGAAATCGTTGAAATCGTGGCCCGGCGTGATCTTCACCGCGCCCGACCCCAGCTCGGGATCAGCGTGTTCGTCCGCGACGATTGGGATGCGCCGCCCGGTGATCGGCAACAACACATACTTGCCCACGACGCTGGCATAGCGTTCATCGGAGGGGTGAACCGCGACGGCCATATCGGCGAGCATCGTCTCCGGCCGCGTGGTGGCAACCTCGATATAGTCCTGCCCCGAATCCAGCGTCACACCATCGGCCAGCGGATATTTGAAGTGCCAGAAATGGCCCGGAATGGTCTGCGTTTCGACTTCGAGATCGCTGATCGCGGTCTTCAGTTTGGGGTCCCAATTGACCAGCCGTTTGTCGCGATAGATCAGCTCGTCATTGTATAGATCGACGAAGGTCTTGAGCACCGCCTTGGTGAAATGCTCGTCCATCGTGAACTGCTCGCGCGACCAGTCCATCGAGCAGCCGAGCCGCCGCAACTGGTTGGTGATGGTGCCGCCGCTTTCGTGCTTCCATTCCCAGACTTTTTCGACGAATTCCTCGCGCGAGTAATTGGTGCGCTTGTCCTGCCGCTCTTCCATCTGGCGCTCGACCACCATTTGGGTCGCAATCCCGGCATGATCGGTGCCGACCACCCACAATGCATCCTTGCCGCGCAGCCGCTCATAACGGATCACGATATCCTGAAGCGTGTTGTCGAGCGCGTGGCCGATATGCAGCGAACCTGTCACGTTAGGCGGCGGGTTCACAATGGTGAACGGCTCGGCGTCGGGGCGCTCTGGCCGGAAACAGCCATTGCCCTCCCAGTGGGAGTACCAGCGCGCTTCGATAGCGGCGGGGTCGAAGGTCTTGGGTAGTGTCATGTTTCAAGCTCGCTAACGCTCGCGGTCCAAGCCACCCGCTCCCTCCACCCTTCCACCCGGATTATCACTCCGGAGTACGATCCGGGTGGAAGGGTGGAGGGAGCGGGTGGCCCGGCACAAGGTCGCGACGGATGTCGCGACCGCACGCATCAATTGCGACTCCCATGCCAAGGCACTGGGTGCGGTGCAACAATTCTAGGCAAGCAGCGCGTCGATTTCCGCATTGGCCCTTGCGCGCAATTGGCGTTTGCACGCGGCAAAACCGGCTTGCGCATTCATGGCCTGTGCCATCTCCACCGCGCGGCTCAGCAGGGTGTCGGCTGGAACAAGCTCATCCGCCAGCCCCGCATTCACCGCCTCGTCCGGCCCGATCAATTGCGACGTTAGCGCGAGCCGCCGCCGCCAGACCGGGTCGAGCCAATGGTCGAGCACCGCCTGTGCAACGGTAGGGAAGGGCAGCCCCGCCTTCGCTTCGGGCAGGCCGATGCGATAGTCGCCCTGCGCCGCCACGACCCAGTCACAACACAGCATGGCAATGCCACCCGCGCCGATGGAATGGCCGCCCACCGCGCCCACCAGCGCACAAGGCAAGCGATGCAGGCTCGCGAAAAAGATGTTGATCGCGTGGCGCGCGCGCGCCGCACCCGCTTCATCGAAGGTCGCTGCAACTTTTACATCCATGCCGCGCGTGAAATTGTCTCCCTCTCCGGTAAGCACCACGCCGCCAGCGGGAGGGTCTTCGCCCACCGCCTCGAAATGTTGCGCTAGCGCTTCGAGCATGTCGGAATTGAGCGCGTTGTAAGGCGGATTGGCGAGCCTCACGACCAGAGTATCCCCGCTCATTTCGGTTTTGAAATAGCCCATTGAGGTTCCCTTCCAACGTGTGAGCGGGGTGCCCCAAGGCCATCTTGCGGTCAACCGGCGCGCGCCGGTCGGGTCCGCAATAGCGCCGCGAATTCCAGTCGATGCTTGTCTGCACATTCATTTGCACGCATAGCTTGTGACCAATGGACGGGCTCTCGCAATTCACGATTGATGACGATGGAGCCGGGGGCGCACGGCTTACGCTTTCGGGGCCGATGGTCGTAGCCTCAATCGGCAGGCTGGAGCGCGATCTTAGCGGCCTATCCGACACCATCTCGACCATCGATCTTTCCGGCGTCGATCAGATCGACACGGTCGGGGCGTGGGTCACGTGCCGCCTTGCCGCCGATCATGGCGCTGAAATCACAGGAGCCACGCCGCGGGCCAAGCGCTTACTCGACGCGGTCGAGGGGGCGGGTAACGATGCCGATATCACGCCGCGCCGGCTGCCCGTTTGGGAGCGGGTGCCGCTCGGGCTGGGTAAGCAGGTCTATGAAGCGCGGGCCGGCATTTATGGCATGGTCGGCTTTTTCGGGCAGGTGATGATCGCGTTCGGCACGCTGATCCGGCATCCCTCGACCTTCCCCTTGCGCGCGACCGTTCGCCAGATGGAGTTCGTGGGTGTCTCGGCGCTTCCGATTATCGGGTTGATGAGCTTTTTGATCGGGATTGTGGTGGCGCAACAGGGTGCAACGCAGCTTGAGCAGTTCGGCGCTGAATCGTTGACCATCAATCTGGTCGGGCGGATCACTTTGCGCGAACTTGGCATTTTGATGACCGCCATCATGGTGGCAGGACGGTCAGGCAGCGCCTTCGCCGCGCAAATCGGCACGATGAAACTGACCGAGGAAGTCGATGCGATGCGCACGATCGGCATTTCCCCGATTGAGCGGCTGGTCATCCCGCGGATCATCGCCTGCACCTTCATGATGGTGCTGCTCGGATTTTTCTCCGCAGTCGTCGGCATCATCGGCGGCGGGGTGGTCGGCCAGTTCGCGCTTGGCATCCCATTCTTCACATTTATCGGGCGGATTCCCGAAGTTGTCCCGCTGCATGATGTGTGGGTCGGGCTGATCAAGGCTCCGGTGTTCGGACTCATTATCGGACTGGCCGGGTGTTTCCACGGCATGCGGGTTCAGGGGAACTCCGAGGAGGTGGGCAGACGCACCACGATGGCGGTTGTCTCGGCGATCTTTGCCGTAATCGTGCTCGATGCATTCTTTGCCGTGTTCTTCACCGAAGTCGGCTGGGGGTGAGTATGGAAGAAACCGAACACGCCCCGGAAAAATCGTCCGAGAGCGCCCCAGCAGATCCCGTTGCCGAATCGCCGATTGTCGTCGAAGGGCTCGTCAACAAATTCGGCGACGTTGTGGTGCACGACAATCTCGACCTGACTGTTCGGCCGGGCGAGATCCTCGGCGTGGTCGGCGGGTCGGGAACGGGCAAATCGGTGCTGATGCGTTCGATCATCGGCCTGCAAGAACCGCATGCCGGGCGGATCGACGTGCTGGGCCGCACCATCACTGGTATCGATCCGGACCAGAATATCGGTGTGCGATGCCGCTGGGGAGTTCTTTTTCAGGGCGGCGCACTGTTCTCGACGCTGACCGTGGGCGAGAATGTCGAAGTGCCGCTCAAGCAGTTCTATCCCGAGATCAGCGCCGAGCTGCGCAGCGAGATTGCGCGTTAC
>JBCCOF010000172.1:0-4282 GCA_039025455.1 Pseudomonadota bacterium
AGACTCCAGATCTGAGACGACCAGCTTAGGCCAAAGACAAGCGCACCCAAGCCGAAGAACGTGGCTTTTTGGCTAGGAGTCTGAAGACTCACTCGGCTCGACTGCGCGAAAGCAGCGACAATTGCAGAAATCGTCACCGCACCAAGGACAACGCTTATACCGCCATTCATTAATGGATAGCGCCAAGTCTCCAGCGCCGATTTCTGATCATACCAACCCTCGATGACGCCATTCTCGTCGCACGCATCGAGGTTGAGTTGTGCCGCGAGAGCCATATCCGAATAGGGAGGGATCGAGAGGCCATACGCAAAAAGTGCGCAACCAAGGATGGCTGAGCCAATCAACGGCCATTTAAGGGATTGGAAGAAGGGCTTATCAAACATTGGTCAAGAGATGCGATCAAGACGCAAAGCGCGTCAACCTAGGCTGCTGAAATGCAAGACTATGGTCGATAGTGGATGTTCACAGTCGCATCGGAATTACCGCTCAAGGCCATCATATACAGACTGATATTGCGTCCGGCCTTGGCCCACTTTGCCTCGTGCTGAGTGACAAACCCTGATCTGCGATCGACGCTGTCTTCGGCCCCATACTGCCGGCGCAAATCCTCAAGCAGAGTCTCGAACGCGGTTGGGGCCGCGGAAGGTGCAGTCTGACCCGCCAAATCCAGCGTCACCTGCACGAGCTTGCTGTTTTCGTAGTAGAAGCAGACTTCAAAATCGCGACCCGCAACCTGAACTTTCGGGATGTGAACCTCGCACCACGCAGACCCCTTGATATTGGAAGGGTCCGGATTGCGTTTCGCATCGGTCAGCTTCTGCAACGTCTGCGCTGGCGTTTCACCCGCCTGCGCATCGCGCCACAAGGCACCGGCCTGGGCGGGCGCTGCAACCAGCGTCAAAAGCGCAGCCGCAGCCAGTGCCCGCATCAATAAACCCGCGCCTTTGGCTCGATATACTCGGCATCCTCGGTCAGCGTGTATTCGTGGACCGGGCGGTAATCGAGGCGGATGTTGCTTCCGCGTCCGCCCCATCCATCGAACCATGCGACCGTGTGCTTCATCCAATTCGCATCGTCGCGATCCGGATAGTCCTCATGCGCGTGCGCGCCGCGGCTTTCCTTGCGGTTGGCTGCCGATGCCATGGTCACATTCGCCTGCGCCATCAGATTGTCGAGTTCGAGCGTCTCGATCAGGTCGCTGTTCCAGATCAGCGATGTGTCGGTAACGTGGATGTCCTCCATCCGCTTATTCTGGTCAGAGAGCTTTTGGACGCCTTCATCCATCAGGTCCTGATCGCGGAAAACGGCGCAGTGTTTCTGCATTGCTTTTTGCATGTCCGAACGGATTTCGGCCGTCGGCGAACCTCCCTTCGCAAAGCGGAAGTGGTCAAGGCGGGTGAGCGACATGTCCGCACTATCCTTGGGCAGCTCAGGCTGAGCCGCGCCCGGCACCAGCGTTTCTTTAAGGTGCAGACCAGTTGCGCGGCCAAACACCACCAAGTCGATCAGCGAATTCGATCCCAACCGGTTGGCGCCATGGACCGACACACACGCCGCTTCGCCGACAGCATATAGACCGGGTACGATTTTGTCCGGATCGCCATCATCGCCCAGCGTCACAACCTGACCGTGATAATTACACTGAATGCCGCCCATATTGTAATGGACCGTCGGGGTCACAGGAAGCGCCTCACGTGTCAGGTCGACGCCCGCGAAAATCTTGCCACTCTCGGTGATGCCGGGCAGACGCTCGGCCAGCACATTGGGGTCGATGTGGTTGAGGTTGAGGTGAATGTGATCACCTTCTGCGCCCACGCCGCGCCCTTCGCGCATTTCCAGCGCCATCGAGCGCGAGACCACATCACGCGATGCGAGATCCTTCGCCGATGGAGCATAGCGCTCCATAAAGCGTTCGCCTTCGGAATTGGTGAGGTAACCGCCCTCGCCCCGCGCGCCTTCGGTGATCAGCACGCCAGCGCCGTAAATGCCGGTCGGGTGGAACTGCACGAACTCCATATCTTGCAGCGGCAGACCAGCGCGCAGCACCATGCCGCCACCATCGCCGGTGCAAGTATGCGCCGAGGTCGCGGTGTAGTAACACCGGCCATAACCACCGGTCGCCAGCACCACGCTCTGCGCGCGGAAACGGTGGATCGTGCCATCATCGAGGCACTGCGCCATCACACCGACGCATTTCTGAACCCCGTCGACATTCGACATGATCAGATCGAGCGCGAAATATTCGATGAAGAAGTCCGCGTCGTATTTCAGGCTTTGCTGATAAAGCGCGTGGAGCATTGCGTGCCCCGTGCGGTCTGCCGCCGCGCAGGTGCGCTGCACCGGCGGGCCGGCGCCCATATTCTGCATATGGCCGCCAAAGGGGCGCTGATAGATCGTGCCGTCTTCGTTGCGCGAGAATGGGACGCCTGCATGCTCCAACTCGTACACCGCCTGCGGTGCTTCGCGCGCGAGATATTCAATCGCGTCCTGATCACCCAGCCAGTCCGACCCCTTCACGGTGTCATACATATGCCAGGTCCAGTGATCGGGCGTGTTGTTGCCAAGGCTCGCTGCGATCCCGCCTTGCGCTGCAACGGTGTGCGAACGGGTCGGGAAAACCTTTGAGATATTGGCGGTGCGAAGGCCAGCTTCGGCTGCGCCCATGGTTGCGCGCAGGCCAGACCCGCCCGCGCCCACAACCACCACATCATAAGTGTGGTCGATGATCTTGTACGCGTCGTTCAATTGCGGCCCGGCATCGTTCGCGGCTGAACCATTGGCGGCTTTGTCCTTAGTGGCGGCCATTATGCGGCTCCTCCGAAAGCTAGGCTGGCGATGCTGAAGATCGAGAATGCGCCGCCGCCAATCGCTGCGATGTTGAGAGCGGTGAGACAGGCGTATTTCGAGCCGCCATCATGAACGTAATCCTCGATCAGCACCTGAAGCCCCAAACGCGCGTGCCAGAACAGGCTTGTTACCAAGAGTATCATGGCGGTTGCCGGAATTGGCTGCACGATCCAGGCGCTCATCGTGGTGTAGCTGAAATTGTCCAGCATCAGAAAGCTGATCAAAAGCCAGCTCATCAGCACCAGATTGCCAATCGCCGTAAAGCGCTGCACCAGCCAGTGATGCGCGCCCTCTTGCGCCGAGCCGAGCCCACGCACTTTGCCGATAGAAGTCCCGTCACCCATTACAGCACTCCCGTTTTGGCAAGCATGACCGCCCAGAAACAGCCTGTCATGACGATTGCGATGATAGGCGATACAATCGACCACAGCTTGTTGGTATCGAGTTCGTAGCCCGCGCCGATATCGAGCACAAAGTGCCGCAACCCGCTCATCATATGGGTGAAAAACGCCCATGTAAGGCCAACCATCAGGAGATAGCCGAACCATGTGGTCATAAAACCGGTGAAGACCGAGTAAGCCTCCGGCCCGCTGGCCAATGCGCCCAGCCACCATACGAGGATACCCAGTCCAACCACCGCCATCCCGTCCCCGGTCGCCCGGTGGAGGATGGAGATCAACATATGCGGCCCCCAACGCCATATCTGCAAATGCGGGGAAAGCGGTCTTTGACTCATGATTTTCCAGTCTTGATAGGCGGCAAAGCTCAATATGCCACCGTCCCACTTAGCGCAGCGCGCGTGTGAGGCAAGGCGTGAGCACCCCGGCTCACTTGCAAAGTTCTGGACAGAGGCTTGCAAAGTTTCGGATAGAGGGATGCAGGAAAGGCAATTTGGCATGACGAGCATTCTGATCACGGGATCGAGCAGAGGCATCGGCGCGGCCGCCTTTGCGGCTCTGGCAGAGCGCGGCGTGAACGTGATCGGCCACGCGACCACAGCCTCCTCTCCCGACACGATCGCTGCTGATTTCAGCGCACCTCAGGCCGCGCAAATGCTCTGGGAAGAAGCGCTGGATCGAAGCGGCGGGAACATCGCCGCGGTGGTCAACAACGCCGGTATTTTCGAGGCAAACCGGCTGAACCGCTCGGATATCGAATGGCTCGATGCGTGGGAAGACACCTTGCGCATCAACCTCACCGCAGCGGCGCAATTGAGCCGTTATGCTGTAAACCACTGGCTCGCCCGGCCCGCCGACAGCGCAGGCGTAAGGGGCCGCTTGGTCCATGTCGCCAGCCGCGCTGCCTATCGCGGCGATTCGCCCGCGCATTGGCACTATGCAGCGGCAAAGGGCGGCATGGTCGCGATGCACAAAACCATCGCGCGTGCCTATGCCGATCAAGGCGTGCTCAGCTTTGCGATAACGCCCGGCTTCAC
>JBCCOF010000173.1:0-4226 GCA_039025455.1 Pseudomonadota bacterium
AGCACTTCGGTGCGGAAATCGTCGCGCCGGTCGGACCAGCGCAAGCCCCCGCGCGCGACCGCGCCAGAGCGCAAGTGAATGCCTTCGACCCTGCGCGAATAGACAAACACTTCGCGCCACGGAACCGGCTTGGGAAGGCCCGGCATAAGCGAGGAATCGATCTTGAACGCGAGCGCTTCGGCGGCGGCAGGCGCGAACACATTGGTCCGCAAGGTCGCATCGACCACGGCCTTGTAGGAGCGCAAGAGCCGGTCATCATTGATCGCAGAGACATTGGCGAGACCTGCGGTGAACGCGCTTTCGGCCTTTTCGGCGGCCTTTTCGCGGTCGCCCTCGAACGCCGGGTCGTGGCGCGCGGCAAACAGCTCGATCATCGCCCGGGTCACGTTCGGTGCGCGGTCCAGCGCATCGACCACGGTGTAGATCGTATAACTGAGGCCGGTCTGGCGCAGATAGCGATAGAAGGCGCGCAGCAAATCGGCTTCGCGCGCATCCAACGCGGTGGCGACGACCAGCCGGTTGAACGGATCATCCTCGGCCTGTCCGTTGAGCACTTCGGCAATCGCCGCCTCGATAGCACCGGCGCGCTCGAGCAAAGGCTCGGCCTTCTCACCGCCGCGCAGCATCATCGAAAATTCGTGGATCGTGCCAAGCTCGCCTTCGGCCAGTTTGGTCGGCACTTCGGCAAGGACTTCGAACCCGAAATTTTCAAGCGCAGGCACCGCATCGGACAGCGCCAACTGGCCTTGCGGGTGGTAGATTTTCAATCGCAGCTTGTTCGGGTCGTCTTTGGCCAGACGATACAGGCGACAACCGCGCATGGAATTGCCGTCATCGCCGTCGAGTAGCCGCATCCGCTCGATATCGAGCGCCGCTTCCGCTGCGCCATATCGGCTGCGATAGTTTTGCGGAAAAGCGCCCGCATAGCGCGCCGCGATGGCGGGCACGCGCGCACTTTCGTCATGCTGTGCCAGATGGTGCTCGACCGCTTCGCCCCAACCGCGCAGTAAGTCTTCGAGCTTCTGCTCGATCGCATCGGCATCGGGCAAGGCTTCGGTTGACCGGACATCGAGCAGGAATTCGAGCATCGCCAGCGCGCCGCCTTCCACCTCAAGGCTCCAATCCAGAACCTCAGTACCCGGCTCCTGCGTGAGGAGGCTTTGAATCTGCAAGCGCACATCGGTCGACATCATGTCGCGCGGCAGCCAGACAAAGGCGAAGACATGGCGCTTGAGCTGTGACTGGACCTGCACCAGCCTGGTGCGCGGACGATCCACCAGGCTCATCATCGTGGTTGCCAGCCGTTCTATGTCATCGCTCCCTAGCGCAATCATCAGGTCATGCGGCAGAGTGGTGAATGCATGGATCAGCGCCTTGCCGGCATGGCCGCTGGGGCTGAAGCCGAACTTGTCGGTCAGCTCGGTCACATTGCGGCGCAGCACCGGCACGTCGCGCGGCGATGATGCCAAAGCCGCGCTGGTCCAGACACCCGCATGAACCGACAATGAGGTGACTTTCCCGTTTCGCGCGTCGCCATCGCGATTGGCGACGATAAACAGGTCAAGCGGAACGGGTCGATGGACATTCGCGACCCGATTGGCCTTGATAATCAGGAGTTCGCGTTGAGCGCCATCGCGGCCTGAACTTTCAAACCACTCAAAGGCGCGCTCGTAGGAATTTTCAGCCAGCAGGTCGGGTGTGCTCTTGCGGCAAATGCCCTTGGCATTTTTCACCGTGCCATCGCGGTGGCGGACAAGGTGGCCCAGCTGCGTCAGCATCCCGCCGCCCAGCCAATCGAGCAACGCGCCTGCCTCCTGATCGCGGCCGGAGATTTGTTTGGCGTCCTGTACAATCGCGCCGGTCATGGCGGGCCAATCGCTCACCGCCGCGCGCACATCGCCGAGCGTCACTCGCAATTGCGCAAGCAATTCGCGCCGCTGGCGTGCGTCGATACGCGGGGTCTCGATATAGATCATCGATTCGCGCGCCGCGTCGCTGTCTTCGCCCAGCTTGCCGATACCGGTCAGCACGCCTTTTGAGTCGCGCGTCACCGGCATCACCGGATGAACCAACAGGTCGATGCTCAGGCCAAGCGCGGTGATCGTTGCGGCAATCGAGTCGACCAGAAACGGCATATCGTCATTGATCACCGCAATGCGCAGGATCCGGCGCTCTCCGGTCGAGGATTCGAGCGCCAGCGCAGAGCGCTTCGTGGAGCGTTTTGCACCGGCTTCGAGCAGAAAATCCGCCGCCTCACCAAGAGCATCACCGTCAAGCGGAGTGTCGCCGGGCAATATCGCTGCGCCGAGATGCTCGATCAGGCGTATGCGCATTTCTGTGGTGTTCGATCCCATCCCGCTGCTCCTATCCCGGTGCTTTTGGCGCGCCCATCTTTACAGGCGTGCGTGGCGGCAATTTTCGCAAAGCCGCTCTTTTGTAATGCTTCACCGTATCATAGGCCCGATAGGCTTTAGGAGGCCTAACGCGCAAGCGTGTTCAATACCCAAACTGTTCGCAAGGTTTGGCTAAATTTTTGACGAAATGACGAAGCGCGCCCGAATTTTGGCGCGCCGTTCTATAATGCAATTAGCGGTGCGGTTGTGATCTTATGTGTCACGCCATGCGCCGCTGTGTACCCTGCCACCCCCGGGTTCGTTTGCGATCACGCCGCCATTTGCGCGGCGCAGGCTTCGATAGCCAATTCCAGCGAGCGGACCCGGGCTTCGGGATCGAAAGTCGCGCCGCACAGGATGATCTCGTCGGCACGGGTTCGCCGTATGAAATCGTCCATCTGCGCGCGCACCGTCGCGGGAGAGCCAACCGCAGCGGCTTGCCCGATATGATCGAGCATGGCCCGCGCGGGTGCCGGAAGGGTCGAGCTGTAGCCCTCGATTGGCGGGGGCAATTTGCCCGGATTTCCGCTGCGCAGGCGCACAAAGCTCTGCTGCTGGCTCGTTGCGAGCAGTTGCGCCTCTTCGTCGGTGTCAGCGGCGAACACATTCATCGCGACCATCACATGCGGGCGATCCAGCGCGTCGGAGGGCTCGAAATCGCGGCGATAGACTTCAAGCGCGGTGTCGAGGTGGTCTGGCGCGAAATGCGCGGCGAAAGCATAGGGCATGCCCAGTTTTGCCGCGAGCTGCGCGCCGAACAGGCTGGAGCCGAGCATCCACAACTCTACCTTCGCGCCGAGTCCCGGTGTTGCCGCCACCGCCAGTTCGACATCGCCGGTCAGCAAAGCGCGCAGTTCGACGACATCCTGCGGGAAGTACTCCGCCGCCTGGTTGAGGTCTTTGCGAAGCGCGCGCTGCAATTGCGGCCCTGCGCCGGGCGCGCGCCCCAGACCGAGATCGACGCGGCCCGGAAACAGCGCATCGAGCGTGCCGAATTGCTCGGCGATCTGAAACGGCGTGTGGTTGGGCAGCATGATCCCGCCCGACCCGATCCGGATGCGGCTGGTCGCGTTGCCGATATGCGCGAGCACGACCGAGGTCGCCCCGCCCGCAATCCCGTCCATCGCGTGATGCTCTGCTACCCAAAAGCGCTTGCACCCAAGCCGCTCGGCATGGACGGCGAGGTTGGTGGTGTCGGCAAAGGCTTCGGCGAGACTGCCCCCTTCGCGTACCGGCACAAGGTCGAGGACCGAGAATTCGGTCATGGCGTTTGCTCCTCAACATCAGAGGCTTTGGGCCCGATTTGCGCAAGATAGTCTTTTGCCGTGGCTGCCGCCAAGCTGTCCGGCTGGATATCGAGCACCGACTGCCAGCTTTTGCGCGCAGCCTCCGTGCGCCCCGATAGGACTGCGATAACGCCGGCCTCCAGACCGATCTCGGCGTTCTGGGGGGCTACAGTCGCCGCGCTTTCAATCGCCGCTTGCGCTTCGGTCAGCCGCCCGAGCCGCCGTAGCAAGGTGGCCTTGAGCAGCCAGCCGTCGCCCTTTTGCGGTTCGAGCATGGTCGCCGTTTCGAGCGCGGCCAAAGCCTCCTCGGGGCGATTGAGCGCGACCATGGCGCGCGCTGCGTCGGTCGCAGCGGTGGCTTGCAGCGTGGCCGATGCTGCCAGCTCGGCGTCCGCCTGCGCGGTCGTAAACAGGCCCAGCGCGGTCTCTGTCTGATCTCCGGCAAGCGCCGCATTGCCAGCCAGGATGCCAAAGCGCGCGCGCATGCGCGGTTCCTCTGCGGGCGTTTCGTCGCGGCTTGCCAGAAAGGCGGTGCGCGCGTCATCCC
>JBCCOF010000174.1:0-4165 GCA_039025455.1 Pseudomonadota bacterium
CTGGTTGATCCGCGTTGTGCTCGCCCCCGCTCCCAGAGCAAAGGAGGCTGCATGCGACGCGGCAGACCCGGTCCCGATGGCACTGGAGAAGTTAGCGGTCGCATCCGCGCCCGAGCCCAGCGCCAGCGAAGACAGACCTGCCGCGTTGGCGAACGAACCAAGCGCGGTTGAGTTAACCCCGCTAGCGCTCGAAATAGCACCCAAAGCGTAAGACAGCTGCCCCGTAGCCTTCGCATCCGGCCCAATCGCCGTGGCATAATCCGCCGTAGCCTCAGCCCCCCCCTCATCCGCATCAACAGGACCATCACCGCCAATCGCAATCGCGCTGATGCCGCTCGCGGTGGTCTTCTTACCGAGAGCGAAGGACGCCTCGCCAGTGGCTACCGCAGTATCACC
The DNA here is from genome assembly GCA_039025455.1 of Pseudomonadota bacterium. Taxonomy (GTDB): domain Bacteria; phylum Pseudomonadota; class Alphaproteobacteria; order Sphingomonadales; family Sphingomonadaceae; genus Erythrobacter. Next base: position 397 of record JBCCOF010000174.1, read on the forward strand.
CAACGCGATGGAGCTTGCACCGAATGCATTAGCTCCAAAGCCAAGCGCGGTCGCTCCCAATGCGCGGGCCTCAGTGTCTGCGCCGACAGCTGTGGCACCATCGGTGTTAGCAATCGCTCCAACACCGTCGATATCGCTGCCATCGCCGCCTATGGCTACCGATCCGACACCTAGCGCATCTGTGTCGGAGCCAATTGCGATAGCTTCCAAACCGAATGCATCCGCATTATCGCCAACAGCGACAGATCCCCCTAGGCTCGCATCTGCAAGGTCGCCGATAGCGACGGCACCATCGCCAAACGCATCTGAAGTGTCGCCGATTGCAATTGCCCCGTCAGCCTTTGCATCAGCGCTATCTCCAATTCCGATTGCTCCATCAAATGTCGCCTCGCTGCCATCGCCAATTGCGATCGTAGCCAGAGAGTTGGATTGCGCAGACTCGCCGATTGCAATACTGGAGAGGCCGATCGCAAGAGTGTTTGCGCCTAGAGCAGTTGAAGACGGTGCGGTTGCCTGCGCAGACGAACCCAGCGCGGTCCCGTCCAATGCTGCATCGGTTAAGTCACCGATTGCAACCGCTCCATCGCCGTTGGCTTCTGCACCAGATCCCAGAGCCAATTCGCCCAAGTTTAGGGTGCGAGCGCTTTGGCCCAATGCAACAGAAAAATTACTCTCTGCGTTTGAAAATGACCCGATCGCGATTGCGCTGCTACCGCTGACCGTGGCATTTGTGCCGATGCCGACACTGGAAGTGCTCAACGCATCCGCACCCGCACCAATACCTATTGCTCCAACAGCGGTACTTTGGGTGTTTCGCCCGATGGCGATAGCTTCAAAAAAGGTCGCGTCCGCTGACGATCCAATTGCAATCGCATAGCTTGCACTGGCTATAGCTGCATTGGTTCCGCCGTTCAAAATATCTCCGCCCAAGGCAATACTGCCGACGCCACTCGCCAGCGCACCGCTGCCAAGAGCAGTGGATCCAACACCGGTCGCCTGGGTATCTTCGCCCAGAGCCACCGCTTCAGTTTCGCTAGCAATAGCATTTTGCCCGATAGCGGTCGCGGCGTCACCTGATGCATTGGAATTAGCGCCAATGGCTGTTGCGCCCAACGCGCCGGTCGCGCTCGCGCCAACACCGCACGCCAAAGCGTCATTTTGGTTGCCAGAATCCGCCCCGCCATCATTGTCAGTGCTGCCCGCATCGACATTTCCATCATTGTCGCGGTCCAGCAGACAGTCATCAGCCCGCGCATCATTGACGGGCGCGGCAAAGCTTGCGCAGATGCCAAGTGTTATTGCGGTCGAAATCAGCAGTGCGTTCTTCATCATCATCCCCTTGATCAACAGCACGCAACCGCGCGCTTCACCGTGACCAACGGGAACTTCGTAGAAATCCGGACAATCTTTTTTATCGGGCTTGAGCGATCACATGGCCGCGATACAAATGGGGCGATGAGCGCAGACAGTGACGAGACGCAATATGACCCGATCGAGCGCAAGATCGCAGCGGCTTTGTTCGAGCAGCATTATGATGATCTTGCGATGCTGGCGCGCGCGCGCAGGAGGCGCTCCGCTGCCGCCGACACCATGATGACAGAGGATATCCTGCACGAGAGCTTTCTGAAGCTGGGTCAGGAGAAGACATGGCGTGATGACAAGCACTTCTTTTGCGCCGCATCGCTCGCCATCCGGCACGTCGTCATCGACTATGCCCGGCGCAAACTCACCGCCAAACGCAAGCATGAACGCGTCGACGATGCGGATGCCGCCAATGCAATGGTGGAGTACGGTGAAAGCCCAGAGGAACTGGTTGCGATCGGCAGTCTAATGGAACAGCTTGAACAGGCGCGCCCGCGCTGGGCACGGATCGTCGATGCGCGCTACTTTGCCGGACTAACCGAAGAGGAAACGGCCGATCTGCTCGGCATTTCGGATCGCACTGTGCGGCGCGACTGGACCGATGCCAAAGCGTGGTTGGCCAAGCGGATAAGCTAGCTGTCGATCCCAAGCTCGCGTTCGAGCAATTCCGCCTTGTAAGTGAGCTCCAGACTCCCCCGGACTCTGGCCCTGTCCAATTGCCTGTACTTCTCACTTGCCTGCTTCCGTTTTCCCTCGGCGTGCAGCAAAAATGCATGAGCGATCATTGCGCGCGCATGCGGCTTACCCCCTTCGCTTTCAAGCGGCGTCATCATGCTTTCAAGCAGGGGACGGACTTCGTCGGCTTTCCCGGCCAGAGCACCGGTTTCGATTGCCATGCCCGCCGTCGTAAGGTAGTAAGGCGAGCCGGGAGGATATTCACCTACGGCCAGTTCATGCGCTGTCTTTGCTTTTTCATAAGCCGCCGCGGCATCGCCCTCAATCTGCAAGGCGTAGGCTTCGTACAAGCGGTGCATGCTGCGATGGCGCAAATGACCTTTCTCAGGGTCCATTACGTCCGCCTCGCCAGGCCAGTATGACCGCGCCAGTTTGACGTCCTTCTTGTGGTGCAGAATATACCCGACGAGGTTCAGAGACCGGGTGTTGACCGAAACGGCATTCGTATCGGCGGCTTGCTTCGAATACTCGACCGACTTGATGCCGTATTCGATGGTCTTGTCAAAATCCTCCAGTTTACTCGTCAGCACCGCCAGCGCGTTGTAGAAATAGGCCCGCATGGCCTTGTCGGTATCGGGCTTTGTCGCCTCAACCAGGTTTGCCCTGACGGCGTCTTCCAAATCCTCTTTGCCCTGACTGCTTAGGGCAAGGTTCACAGCGACTTGGGCGTAGCCAGGGCTTTCGAACAGATATGGCTTCTGCTTCATCACAGCCAGCACATCGCGCAACAAGCCCTCGGCACGCTTGGTCTCGCCCAGCTCGCGCAGATTGCGGGCCTGTATCACGCGCGCATCCTGAAGCGCGATGTCCGGAGTTTCATCAGCGGCAATAAGAAACGCCAGCATGTCCTTTGATTTGGCGTAATCGCCCCGATTGGAGAGGTAGCGCGCGACGAAAAGGACCTGGGCCGACGAGACTTCGGGGTTTTCCTTGTACACGGCTCTGGTCTTATCGGCTGTCTCGATCAGGAATTGGCGGAAATCCGCCTCGTTGATGCCCTGGCTTTCGACCATGAATTGCTGCGAGACATTTCCCGACACGCGCGCGACCTCGTTGGCGTAATTGGTTTCCGCAAGAAAGTACTCCGCGGCTTCGGCGCGCAGCTCGGCTTCGACACGCGCGTCGTTGGCCCGCACCGCAAAAATGCCGACCCCGACCACACCAGCGATCACGGCTGCAATTGCTGCCCCGCCCATCGCAGTGGCGAGCTTGTTGCGCGCAACCAGCTTAGTGAATTTTGTAACGGCCGACACTGGCCGTGCCGCCACAGCGAATCCGCCCAGATAGCTGCTCAAGTCGTCGTGCAGAGCATTGACCGAACCGTATCGGTCAGCCGGATCGAACGATGTCGCCTTTGCGAGCACGGCGTCGAGGTCCGGATCGGCGATCCGCTTGGTATCAATTGTGACAGCAGCATCGCTTTGGCGCACTGGCAATGATCCCGCTTCGAGCAGATGGATAAGCATTCCGATAGCGAAGATATCGGTCGCCGCACTCACCGGATTTCCAAGCAATTGCTCCGGCGCCGCATAGGCAAATGTGACCGGACCGCGCCGTCCCTCGTCTGCCGGATCGTCGAGCAGGGAAGCGACACCGAAGTCGATCAATCGCAGTTCACCCTCGGCAGTGATCAACACGTTGTCGTGCTTGATGTCGCGGTGAAGCACCAGCC
>JBCCOF010000175.1:0-4146 GCA_039025455.1 Pseudomonadota bacterium
CGCCAATGTCGTCAAGAACCAGGACGAAGGTCAGGTGCTGTTCGGCGACGTCGCCCAGCCGACCGAATCCACGAAGAGCATCCTCGAATTCTGCACCAAGTTCGAAGAATCGGGCCAGCGGACAAAAGCCTTCATCGAAGAGCTCAAAAAGCTCGATATCCTGATGGACGGCGAAATCGCGATCACTCGCGGAGACAGCCCCGATCAGCCGTTCGTTTATCGTGGTTTCCAGATGGTCGACGAGAAAAAGCTTCGCGAGCTGTCGGGCGAACAGCTTACCGCATTGAACGCGAACGGCATGCTCTTGCTGATCCATGCTCACATGTTCTCGCTCAATCTGATGCGCAACCTGTTCGAACGTCAGGCCGCTCAGGGCAAGGTTCCACTGCCGGAGCCGACGCCCGCAGCTAGCTAGAGTTCGACGCCCGTATGGGAAAATTTTGATGGCGGGGTCGCTCTTGAAGTGACCCCGCCATTTCTTATTTTAGGGAAGCTGAGCGGTCCCCCCCCTCATAACCGTTCAGCGGCTGCGCAAAGACGCGCAGCGCCCCCTGAACTCGGCCACCTCGTACATTGTGTACGGGGTGGTTTTTTATTCTGGTCATGGGGTTAGGCGGCTAACTTCAGGCGATTACTCAGCCGCAGCGGCAAATTGGCCTCCGGTGCCAAGCCGCGCTGTTCCCGCGCCCAGCTCACGCACCAGCCCGGCAAGCATTTTTGCAACGGCACTCAACTGCGGAGTGGGCTGGTCAAAGCGATCATCAAGATAGGTTGTGCGACACACTTCGATCTGCACCGCGTGAATTCCGCGAGACGGCGCTGCATGGTTGTCCAGCACAAACCCTCCCGAATAGGGGCGGTTATGGGCAGCGGGCCGCCCTTGCGCATCAAGATAGCGAAACGCGCGCGCAATGACACCGCCATCGCACGAGGCTCCAAAGCGGTCGCCCAGCACCACTTCGGGTGGGGGCTCGGACCCTCCCGGTGAACGCAAGGGCGGCATCGAGTGCAGATCGACGAGTAGCGCCACGCCCCAGGCATCGCGGATATGCTCAAGCTCGCGTCTCAGAAAATCATGGTACGGCCGGTGGATCCGGTCGATCCGCAAATCGAGCGCTTCGCGGGTCAATTGTTCGCGCCAAATCTCGCCAAAACCCGGCAGCCGGCGTGGCACCAGCCCCAACCCGCTGCGCGCCCTTCGACTGGCGGTGGTCTGTTGCGCGGTGCGCCGACGCGCTCCGGCAATCATCTCCCAATCGATATCGTCATGGGCGCGATTGAGATCGAGCATTGCGCGCGGAGCATGCGCGACAAGCAAGCCCGTTCCGGTCTGGCGCGCGACTTCAATCGCCACCTTGTCGATATAGCGGTCTTCAAGCCGCAGGCGACAAAGCTCCTCATCGCGCATCTGCGCCAAAGTGTGCTCGGGATAGACCCTGCCTGCATGGGGCGCCGCGATCAGGACGGGTAAGGGCATCGAACGCGGAGCGACAAAAGTGAATGCCGGCCCCTCGTCACTCTCGCCAATCTGACCGCCCTGAGCCGTGACGAAATCATCGGACCCTTCGCTGATTGGCTTCGGATCGCTGTTGATAGGCTGGGAGGGGGTTTTGCTCATGAGAGTTTGGTGCTGCCTGCTTTCGAAACGTGAGTCAAAACGCAAATGTGCGACCGAGCGTTCCTCTACACAGCCATTTTCATCACAGAGTACGCTGGCGTCTCAAAGCAGGTCAGAACCCGTAATGGGAAAGATTTCTTAAGTGCTCGGTGCTAGAGCGCCCGCATGACAACCTCAGAAGCTCCACGCATCCTGCTCGCCGAGGATGAAGAATCAATGCGCGTCTACCTGTCGCGCGCTTTGACCAATGCCGGCTATGAAGTCGAAGTTGTCGATCGCGGCACTGAGGCTGTGCCATTGCTTGAATCGAAGCATTTCGACCTGTTGTTGTCAGACATCGTGATGCCGGAAATGGACGGTATCGAACTTGCGCAGCGTTGCGCCGAGGTCAGCCCGCGCACCAAGGTCATGTTTATCACAGGATTCGCTGCAGTGTCCCTGCGCGCAAGCCGCGAACAGCCGCACGCCAAGGTCCTTTCAAAGCCCTTCCATTTGCGCGATCTGGTGCTGGAAGTGGAGCGGGTCTTCGAAGAAGCGCGCGAGGCATCGCTCTAAAGCGGACCACATGATTGGTTGATTGCGCAAGGTAAAAACCGAATCGCTTGCACCTTTCACAAAGCCGCGTTAATGCGCCGCTCCGCCTGCGATCAGGCGGTCAAATCGATGGTGCGGGCGTATAGCTCAGTGGTAGAGCACTGTATTGACATTGCAGGGGTCGGAAGTTCAACTCTTCCTACGCCCACCATCGTTACCAGTCTTGGAAGACCGAAAAGGACCCGCTTGCGAGCGGGTTTTTTCTCCTCTGCGCATATGCAATTGAAAAGCAGACGCAGCTCGGCTTGCAAGCCTGCTTCCCTCTGCTAAAGCCCCTTGCGGGATCAAAAAATTACACATCCTAACGCTTACACACATTCCAGAAGGATGAGGCGCTAGCCATGCAAAAAATCAAAGTAGCGAACCCGGTTGTCGAGCTTGACGGGGATGAGATGACCAAGATCATCTGGCAGTGGATTCGCGAGCGCCTGATCTTGCCCTATCTGGATATCGATCTGAGATATTACGATCTTTCGATCGAAAAGCGCGACGAGACCGACGATCAGATCACAATCGATGCAGCCAATGCGATCAAGGAACACGGTGTTGGCGTCAAATGCGCCACCATTACCCCCGACGAAGCGCGGGTTGAGGAATTCGGCCTCAAAAAAATGTGGCGCAGCCCCAATGGCACCATCCGCAACATCTTGGGCGGAGTGGTTTTCCGCGAGCCCATCGTGATCGACAACGTCCCGCGCCTCGTCCCCGGCTGGACCAACCCGATTGTGGTCGGACGCCACGCATTCGGCGACCAATATCGCGCAACCGACACGCTGATTCCGGGCGCTGGCAAGCTGCGGCTTGTTTTTGAAGGCGAGGATGGCGAGAAAATCGACCTCGACGTGTTCGAGTTTGAAACCGCTGGCGTCGCCATGGCGATGTACAACCTTGACGATTCGATCCGCGCCTTTGCCCGCGCTTCGATGAATTACGGGCTAGACCGCAAATGGCCGGTCTATCTCTCGACCAAGAACACCATCATGAAGAAATATGATGGCCGGTTCAAAGATTTGTTCGAGGAAGTCTTCCAGAACGAATTCAAAGAGAAATTTGCTGAAGCTGGCATCACCTATGAACACCGTCTCATCGACGACATGGTCGCAGCAGCGCTGAAGTGGAGCGGCAAATTTGTCTGGGCTTGTAAGAACTATGACGGCGACGTTCAGTCCGACACCGTCGCGCAAGGCTTCGGCTCGCTCGGCCTGATGACTTCGGTGCTGATGACCCCTGACGGCAACACCGTCGAAGCCGAAGCCGCGCACGGCACCGTCACCCGCCACTATCGCCAGCATCAGGAAGGCAAGGCGACTTCGACCAACCCGATTGCCTCGATCTTCGCTTGGACACGCGGCCTGATGTATCGCGGCAAGTTCGACAGCACACCCGAGGTGGTGGAATTCGCCGAAACGCTAGAGCGCGTTTGCATCGAGACGGTCGAAAACGGCCAGATGACCAAGGATCTCGCACTGCTAATTGGCCCAAGCCAGAATTGGCTGACCACCGAGCAGTTCTTTGAAGCGATTGTGGTCAATCTCGAAAAGGAAATGGCTGCTTAAGCCCCGCGCTCAAAAGTCGATCGCGCGCGCAGCGCATTATGAGGCGGCCTTCACTCGAAGCGCCGCCTCTTGCTTTTCTGGGCCCCGCGCAAAAGGGCGGATGACACGCAAGCGCGCCATCGCTAGGTCTCGGGTGTGGCAGGCGAACTCACCATCACACCGGTTATGCAAGACACGCTTGTCATTCTGGGCGCGGCGGGTCTTGTTATCCCGGTCTTTGCCCGCTTCCGGATCACACCCATCATCGGGTTCATCCTGATCGGTATTATCGTTGGCCCCTATGGCTTGGGGGACCTCACCACGCAGTTCCCCTGGCTCTCCTACATCACGATATCCGACCCCGAGCGATTAACACCGTTCGCCGATTTCGGCATTATC
>JBCCOF010000176.1:0-4028 GCA_039025455.1 Pseudomonadota bacterium
GGCGGTTAAAGCAGCGGCTTGGGCCGCCAGTTAGACAAGGCGTAGAACTGGCGGCAAAAGGCGTCACAAGTCGTAGAACAACACGAAAAAGGGCGGCGAGGCACACCACCTCGCCGCCCTTTTGTGTCGCGCCTCTGAATGTTCGGATTAGCTCGCTTTGACGCTCGCGATCCATTGGTCGATCTGCTTCTCCAACAGGCTGAGCGGGACCGATCCTCCGCCCAACACCGTGTCGTGAAATCCGCGAATGTCGAACTTGTCGCCAAGCTCGGCTTCGGCCTTTGCGCGCAGCTGCTGAATGCGGATCATGCCGATCTTGTAGGAGGTCGCCTGAGCCGGAAGCACGAAATAGCGTTGGACTTCGGAGCGGGCGACAGTTTCGGGGTTGGGTGAGTTCTCGAGGCAGTAGGCAACCGCCTCATCCTCGGTCCAACCCTTTGTGTGAATGCCGGTGTCGACGACCAGCCGGATCGCGCGCCACATCTCGCTCTGAAGCCGCCCGAAATCCGAATAGGGATCCTGATAGCCGCCCATCTCCTTGGCCAGCTCCTCCGCATAGAGCGCCCAGCCCTCGCCATAGGCGGACAGGAAGCTGCCGAGCGAACGGAACTTGGGCACCCCTTCCAGCTCCTGAGCAATCGAAAGCTGCATGTGGTGGCCCGGATTGCCTTCGTGATAGGCGATCGCTTCAAGCGGCGGGATCGGCATTGCAGTCATGTCCGAAAGGTGCGCGTAATAGACCCCGGGGCGCGAGCCATCTGGCGTGCCCGGGCGGTAATGCTGCGCGGCGCCATCCTGTTCGCGGAAAGGTTCGACCCGCCGCACTTCGAGCGGAGCCTTGGGCAGGCGCCCGAAAAACTCGGGCAGCCGCTTGGTCAGCTCGTCAATGTGCATCGTGGCGCGGTCGATGTAGTCCTGCGCGCCCTTTTCATCGTTCGAGAAGAAGAACTGCGGATCATCACGCGTGAACACGAAGAACTCCTGCAAGGTGCCTTCGAACCCGACCTTTTCGATGATCGCTTCCATCTCGCCGCGAATGCGCGCGACTTCGGCAAGGCCCAGATTGTGAACCTCGTCCGCGGTCAGATCGGTGGTCGTCATCGATTTGAGCGAGTGCTTGTAGAAAGCCTCGCCATTGGGAAGCTGCATTGCGCCTTTGGCCACTTCGTCGGTGTTCGGGCGGTCGCTTGAATACCACGCGATGATGCGCGCATAGGCCGGAGCCATCTCCACCCGCATCGCGGTGCGCGCTTCCTCGCGCAGCTCGTCGGCGCGCGCCTCGGTGATCGCTTCGCTTTCGAGCAATTTGGCCAGATGGCCTTCGATGGTGGTCCAGATGGCCGAGGCTTCGGTCTCCGGATCGGCATCGATGAAGGGATACCCGCTAATGAGCTTGCCGCTCTCCGCGATCACCGCGTCATAGGCGAAGCGCGGCGGACGGGTTCCGGCCTCTGCGTTGTTTTGCGCGCGCTTGAGCAATTGGTCCATCGCCCGCCCGAGCCCGCCGACCCGCGCAATCAGGGCGGTCAGGTCGCTTTCGGTATCGACCCTGTGCGAACCCAGCAGAAAGCTCGGCAAGCCGACATGCGCGCCGCCCATCTGGGTCAGAATATATTGCTGATCGCGGAACTTGGCGGAGCGCTCGGCTTCCTCCATGCGGAACAGCCACATATACCACGAAAGCTTGGCGTCGTCGGTCAGCTGGTCATAATCGAAGGTGGCCTTCATCTCGGCGGTCGCATCGCGCATCCATTGCAGGTTGCGCTCTTCCGCTTCGATGCTGAGATCGTCGATCTTGTCGTAATTGGTCTTGAGCCCCAGCGCGGTCTGCTGGATCGGGCTTTCAGCGAGGCTTTCCTGAAATTTCGCTTCGAACCACTGGTTCAGGCACTCGCTCTGCGTGGCGGTGCATTCTGCCTCAGCCGAGGCCGCGTCTGCGGCGGGTGTCAGAGTGATGGCGGGCGCCTCATGCGCGGCAAGCGGTGCTGCCCCCACCGTGGCGGCGGAAGCGAGCAGGATAACGGCGAGTTTGTTGGTCACGATAAAGCCTCTTCTTCGCGAAAATTTTCAGCTGACCATGCGCCAAGCGGCGCGCCTTGGGAAGGGACCTATTCGACCAACAGAAAACTCCAAAGGACAGACGGTCAATGGGGGTTCATTAAGTCTGCGCGAGTGCGCGCAGGAAATGCGTGTTCACCCATCTTATGGGCTGGGTAGAAGTTGAGGGAGGACTGCGGGTAGTTGCTGGAGGTTGAATGTGTCATATTGGATGCTGGCATTTCCAAACGTTAGCTGAAAAGGTGCGGCGGACCAGCGTACATGCACTGCTATCCTGTAACTTTCGCAAAGCCAGAAGTTATGATCTTAACTTGACATTCATTATTCATGTTTTAATTCAAGCTCAGGCATAGCCTACGAGGTCCCTTTGAGGGCTGGCAAAGGGTCGCGTAATGCGGCCCTTTCGCTTTTCCGGATCAGCTTTTTCCGACCAGATCGAAACAGCTGTACTTAATGCCCAGCATGGATTTATCGGCCTCGCTCAAATGGCAATCGACCAATTTTCCGTGTTTCGTCAATAAGGAATGCGGCCTGTATGGACCATACCCTGCCCTGCACATGGGGTAGAGATACAAATCAGCAATCTGCACAAGAGGAGAAGATTTGTATTTCAGCCTGAACTCTCTCAGTGTGTGGTGGAGCACCGGCTGGGAGAGAGGCGCATACTTACCGCTTGTCGACGACGCGAACGGCATACCCTTGGCGCGCAGACTATCAAAATAGCCCTTTAGCCAGCGGTCGGCGTGTTTGTCTGCGCGCTCAGGAAAGATTCGTAAGCGTCTTTCTTCCGCGATTGCTACTTTTGCTGCTCTCTCCACAAGCACTGAAAAAGCAGTTTTGCAGAGTGACCAACGATCTCTGCCGTACTTTTGAAGATAGCGCTCGTTATAGCCGGGACGATCAATCACACATGCGATACCTGTGACCGGCATTTCAATAAGCATGGAACCGAGGGCATCGTGAAACTGCTCGAGCTGTGAGATTGAGACGCGCTTGAGCCAATCGAAGTTACCCTTCTGAAACCGAATGTCCGACGAATGCAGTGGGTAGGTAATGCCCCATTTCTCGCAAAACTCGGCATACATCTGGCGGGTTGGCGCATCATCTTCGCTCCGAACCATAATCCCACCGAGTGCGAACCAGTCGTGGCGTTCGGGATCATAATCGCATCCGCCGTTGCGATCAGGATTCCGAGTTCCAGAGTCGTCAAGATAGAGGTGGAGATCAGACATCAAACGAAAAGGGCTGGAACGACAAAGATCGTTCCAGCCCGTTCCTGGCTTCCTTCGGCTCAGGCTTAGAAGCCCATGCCGCCGCCCATGCCGCCCATGCCGCCCATATCGGGCATGCCGCCGGGCGCGCCGCCTGCGGCTTTGTCTTCCGGAGCGTCGGTGATCGCCGCTTCGGTGGTGATCAGCAGGCCGGCAACCGAAGCCGCGTCTTGCAGTGCGGTGCGAACAACCTTGGTCGGGTCGATCACGCCGGCTTCGACGAGGTTTTCATAGGTGTCGGTAGCCGCGTTGAAGCCCTGCGTCTCGTCGCCTTCGCGCAGCAGGTTGCCAGAGACAACCGCGCCGTCGTGACCGGCGTTTTCGGCAATCTGGCGAACCGGTGCCAGGATCGCACGGCGGACGATGTCCATGCCGCGGGTCTGGTCGTCATTGTCGCCCTTGACGCCGTCGAGAACCTTCGAAGCGTAGAGCAGCGCGGTGCCGCCACCAGGGACGATGCCTTCTTCAACAGCGGCGCGGGTTGCGTGGAGCGCGTCATCAACGCGGTCCTTGCGTTCCTTCACTTCGACTTCCGACGCACCGCCAACCTTGATCACGGCAACACCGCCAGCGAGTTTCGCCAGACGCTCTTGCAGCTTTTCCTTGTCGTAGTCGCCAAGGAATTCCTCGTTGACGGAGAACAATTGCAATCTCCGATCCCTAGCACGTTCGCGTTTCAGCGGGTTGCCCGCGCCCGAC
>JBCCOF010000177.1:0-4006 GCA_039025455.1 Pseudomonadota bacterium
CTAAAATTACTCGGTGCAACGACAGGATATCATCACTTGGTCAGGGACATTCAGCTTGCGGTTCCCAAAGTTCGATACGGTTATCGGCTTATGGATCTCGCAGGCTGAAGACCGGGTCGGCGTGGGGCAGGTGCCTGACTGGGCGCCGCATGCATTTGCCCCCAATCCGGGAGAAGTCGTGGGTTTGGTGGAACGCTTGAGCCGCGAGCAGACTGGGCAGTTGGCGGAGTTTTCGCGGACCTGGTTCGACGCAAACATCGCGCGCTATGTTTCGCGCATGAGGTAAAGAAGAATGGATCAATCCACGCTTGCCCAACCCGCGGCAGCGGTCGGCGCTTCCGGCGCCCCGCCATTGCGCTATGCCATCGTTGGCACGGGCATGATGGGGCAGGAGCATATCCTCAACATCGGTTTGCTGCCCGGTGCCCGCGTGAGCGCGATTTGCGAACCTGATCCGGCGATGCGGGCGCGTGCCGCCACCTTGGCCCCGCAGATGCGGATAACATCGAGCCTAGACGAGTTGCTCGCCGAGGACGATTTCGATGCTTTGGCAATCGTCTCGCCCAACCATTTGCATGTCGAGCAGCTGTACAGCATCGCCGCACGCCGCTCCGTGCCGATCCTTGTTGAAAAGCCTGTCTTCACCGATCCCGCTGACCTCGCACGCCTCAAGGCTTTCGCGGCAAGCTATCAAGAGCTTGTCTGGGTCGCGATGGAGTACCGTTATATGCCGCCCATCGCGGCATTCCTGTCACAAGTCCATGAGGTCACCGGCGGCATCAGGATGCTTTCGATCCGCGAGCACCGTTTTCCGTTCCTCGAAAAGGTCGGCGACTGGAACCGTTTCAATGCCAACACAGGCGGTACGCTGGTCGAAAAGTGCTGTCACTTCTTCGACCTGATGCGGCTGGCGATCGGGGCCGAGCCGGTCCGGGTCATGGCCAGTGCGGGGCAGGCGGTCAATCACCTGACCGAGCGGTATGACGACCGTACCCCGGACATCTGGGACCATGGCTACATCATCGTTGATTTCGATGGTGGCGCGCGCGCCATGCTCGATTTGTGTATGTTTGCCGAAGGCGGGTCCTATCAGGAAGAGATAACGGCCGTCGGGTCGACCGGAAAAATCGAGGCGTTCGTGCCGGGTCCCACGCGCTTCTGGCCGGAGCATCTTGGCGCACCACCGGTCGCAAAGGTCTTGGTGAGTCCCAGAGAGCCGCGCGGCCCACGTGAAGTGACGATCCCGGTGGATCAGGATCTTTTGGAGATTGGCGACCATAATGGCGCGACCTATTACCAGCACCAGCTGTTCCTGCAGGCAGTCCGGGACGGGCGCCCGCCGGCGGTGTCTCTTGACGATGGGATCGCGGCTGTCCGCATGGGCATTGCCGCGCAGGAATCGGCGCTCACAGGGGAGGCCGTGCGCCTCTAGCGCTGGTTCGCACCATGGTGATCGAAGAACTGATTTTTGAAGTTGCAAACGATGAGCATGACGCCTGGATTGCGGCGGATGCGGCGAGCTGGACCCCGTTTTTGTCCCGCCAGAGAGGTTTTGTCTCCAAGCAGCTATGGGTGCGCCGCGATGAGCCGGACCGCATTCGCGCAATCATCATCTGGACCGATGAAGCCAGCTGGAAGAGCATACCGCAGGCCGATCTTGATGCTTGCGATGATCTTATGGGCGCACTGAAAAGGCCGCTCGTTTGCAACACGCATGACGTGATTGGCTAGCCACTTATTGCGTTGCCGATGAGCCATCGAGCAGTGCACCGACCAATGGGTTTGGAAATCGCCGTTCGATGGTGAGCGCGTAGAACGTCTCAACGATCTGCGGCAGTTTTGCCAGCTCGACCAACAGCCCTTGGGCCAATTCATCCTCCACGACGATGGGCGGCAGTGCGGCCAGCCCGACGCCCTCGCGCGCTAGAAGGCGCAGCATCGCCATGTCGTCGACTTCGGCGGCGATCTGTGGCCGCAAGCCTCGTCTTGCGAGCCATGCATCAAGGCCTGTCCGGATACCGCTTGCGGAACTGGGAAGGAGCAGCGGATGGGTCGCGAGCAGCTGCTGCGCATCGGGTCCGCCTTCCGCCACGCGTGGAGCTCCAAACAGGCTCACGCCCAGTTCGGCCACGCGCTGCGCAACGATCGGGACGCCGGTGGCGATGGTCGGGGGCTGGTTGGCGATTACGACATCTAGATTGAGCGCTTGTAGACCATCGAGAAGCTCATCAAGATGGCCTGACCGCAAAACCACCTCGACATCGTTGCGGTGGATCAGTGGTGCAAGAAAGCGGATCTGAAAGTTTCGGGACAAGGTGGCTAGCGCACCAACCCGGATCTGCCGCCGCTCGTCATGGCTGCCGCGCAACGTCTCGAGCAGTGTGTCGCCGGTCGCAAATATCGCGTCAGCGTGATCAAGGGCGATCCGTCCGGCTTCCGTCAGGACCAGCCTTCGCCCTTGCCGGTCGAACAGATCGTTGCCCAGCGCTTCTTCAAGACGTTTGATCTGGACAGACAGCGCCGATTGCGACAGCGCCAGCCGATCTGCGGCGCGGGTCAGGTTTCCTTCGTGGGCCACCGCACGAAACAGTCGGAGGTGATGATAGTTCAGGCTCATCGTTCGATTTTATAGAACGTTTTTTGAAGAAATATGTAATTTCTTCGATAATTTGCCACTGCTATGGCGCGGACCACCCCCCAAAGGAGATCCGCTCATGTTTGCCCTGATCGCCTATCTTGCCCCGCTGGCGTTCCTCATCGCTGCGATCCTCGCCTATCGCGGTCCCGGCTTTCGCCCGGCGCAAACCCTCGTGCGCGCGGAATTGGCCGCTGTAGCCGCCTTCGGCGTCGCGCTGGGCTGTCTGGTCATGCTCATTGGTGCGGGCGGTATGAGTTCTCCGACAATCGGCAGCGATATCTTGGGCGTGGGCACCAGGGTTGATGCCGTCTCGGTCACGATGATGGCGCTCGTCTCCGCCGTCGGCTGGGTGGTCATACGGTTTTCGAACACCTACCTCGACGGAGAGCGCGCTCAAGGCGCGTTCATGGGCCATTTGTGCATGACGCTCGCATGTGTCTTGCTGTTCGTGCAGGCGGGGACGTTGTTTCAGTTGGTCGCTGCCTGGATCGGCGCAGGCACCTTCCTGAACAAGCTTCTGCTGTTTTACCCTCAACGGGTGGATGCCCAACGTGCGGGCCGCAAAAAAGCGATTTCCGCCCGCTTCGGTGACACCGCGCTGGTGCTTGCTGCGCTGTGCTTGGCGTTCACCTACGACACGGCGAATATCGCGGCCATTCTCGAAGCCGCACGCGCTGGCGAGGGCGGCGTGCTGGCGATGGTTGCCGCTGCACTGCTTGCGTTTTCCGCCCTGTTCAAATCAGCGCAGTTCCCAACCCACGGCTGGCTCACCGAAGTTATGGAAACGCCAACACCGGTGTCCGCCTTGCTGCATGCCGGGGTGATCAATGCTGGCGGCTTCATCCTCATCCGGTTTGCCGACGTCATGCTGCTTGCGCCAGGCGTTTTGGCGGTGCTGGTCATCATCGGCGGCTTTACCGCGCTATTCGGTGGTCTCGTCATGCTCACCGCCTCAGCTGTGAAGACCTCGCTTGCCTGGTCGACGGTTGCGCAGATGGGGTTCATGATTCTGCAATGCGGGCTCGCGCTGTTCCCGCTGGCGCTGCTGCACATTGTGGCCCACTCGCTTTACAAGGCGCACGCTTTTCTGGCGTCCGGGGGCACGGTTGATCTGGTGGCCAGCATCAAGAGGCCAGGTCCGGTCGCAATTCCCGATGGATGGGCGGTTCTGCGAGCGTTTGCGAGCGCGATCATCCTGTTCTTGATTGTCGGTTTAACATTCGGGTTTGCCGGCAAGAGCCCGCAAGCAATAGCGCTGGGTGCCATTCTCATCTTCGGGGTCGCCTACTTGTTAGCGCAGGGCCTCGCCGATGACGCACCATCCGCGCTAACGGTGCGCACCGGCATCGCGTCGGCGCTCACCGCAAC
>JBCCOF010000178.1:0-3889 GCA_039025455.1 Pseudomonadota bacterium
AAGCCACCTTCGACGCCCGGAACCATTTCGTTCTTGATGCGGATATTGGCGAAGGTGCCGCGCATCATCACATCGTGATTGCCGCGCCGCGAGCCGTAGGAGTTGAAGTCCTTCTTCGCGACCTGATTGGAGTTCAGGAACGATCCGGCGGGCGAATCTTCCTTGATCGCGCCAGCGGGCGAGATGTGGTCGGTGGTCACGGAGTCGCCCAATATTGCCATCGGTTTTGCGTCGATGATGTCCATCACCGGTGCAGGCGTCATCTCCATCCCTTCGAAATAGGGCGGGTTGGCAATGTACGTGCTGCCCGCGCGCCATTGATAGGTGTCGGACGGCTCGACCGTAATCGCCTGCCAGTGCTCATCACCGTCATAGACATTGGCGTAGCGCGTTTCGAACATCGAGCGGTCAATATTGGCGGCGCGGTGCTCTGCAATTTCGGCGTTGGTGGGCCACAGATCGGCGAGCATCACATCGTTGCCGTCCTTGTCTTGGCCAAGCGCTGTGGTGGTGATGTCTTCGGTCACCGTCCCCTTGAGCGCGTAGGCCACCACGAGCGGCGGCGAAGCGAGGAAGTTGGCGCGCACATCTTGCGAGACGCGGCCTTCAAAGTTGCGATTGCCCGAGAGGACGGAAGCCGCGACGATGTCGTTGCCGTTGATCGCCTTGCTGATCGGCGGGGCCAGCGGGCCGGAATTGCCGATGCAGGTGGTGCAGCCATAGCCGACCAGATCGAAGCCGATAGCATCGAGATCGTCCTGAAGCCCCGACTTCACGAGGTAATCGGTAACCACTTGGCTGCCCGGGGCGAGCGAAGTCTTGACCCATGGTTTGGGCAAGAGGCCTCTTTCAACCGCCTTCTTCGCCACCAGACCCGCGGCGATCAGAACATCGGGGTTGGAGGTGTTGGTGCAGCTGGTAATCGCGGCGATCACAACATCGCCGTCGCCAATATCGTGATCCTTGCCATCGACGCCGACGCGCACAGCGGCGTCTTTCTTGAAAGTCGCTTTGAGGTCACCGTTGAACAGCTCGTCCACCTCGGGGAGGATCACGCGGTCCTGCGGGCGCTTGGGTCCGGCAAGGCTGGGCACAACGGTAGTCATGTCGAGCTCGAGTGTGTTCGAGAACACCGGCTCGGCCTCGGGATCGAACCACATGCCCTGCTCTTTCGCATAGGCTTCGACCAGCGCGAGGTTCTCCTCGCTGCGGCCGGTCAGGCGCATGTAATCGATGGTCTTGTCGTCAATGCCGAAGAAGCCGCAGGTCGCGCCATATTCGGGGGCCATATTGGCAATGGTCGCGCGGTCGGCGAGGGTCAGGTTCGCAACGCCGGGGCCGTAAAACTCGACAAAGCGCCCCACCACGCCAACCTCGCGCAGCATCTGCACGCAAGTCAGAACAAGGTCGGTCGCGGTCACGCCTTCGGCCATTCTGCCGGTTAGTTTGAAGCCGACCACTTCGGGGATCAGCATCGAAATCGGCTGACCCAGCATCGCCGCCTCGGCCTCGATCCCGCCAACGCCCCAGCCCAGCACGCCCAGTCCGTTGATCATGGTCGTGTGCGAATCCGTCCCTACGCAGGTGTCGGGATAGGCAACCAGATTGCCGTCCGGGTCCTTGCTCGACCAGATGCCTTGGGCGATGTGCTCAAGGTTTACCTGATGGCAAATGCCGGTGCCGGGAGGGACGGCGGAGAAATTCTCGAAGCTCTTCGAACCCCATTTGAGGAAGTCATAACGCTCCGCATTGCGCTCATATTCGAGCGCCATATTGGCTTCCATCGCCTGTGGGTGGCCGAATTCATCGACCATAACCGAGTGATCGATCACGAGATTGACCGGAACCTGAGGATTGATCTTGGCAGTATCGCCGCCCAGTTTCTTGATGGCGTCGCGCATCGCAGCGAGGTCAACAACGCAAGGCACGCCCGTAAAGTCCTGCAACAGCACGCGCGCCGGGCGGTACTGGATTTCATCGCCGGTGACCGGATTGTTCTGCCAATCGACAATAGCCTGAATGTGCTCGCGCCCGACTGTGAAGCCGTCGTCTTCGAACCGCAGCAGGTTTTCGAGCAGCACCTTCATTGAATTCGGCAGCCGCGACACATCGCCCAATTGGTCCGCCGCTTTGGCGAGCGAGTAATATGCGTAGTCGGTTCCGTTAACAGCGAGTGTCGAGCGGGTTGCGAGCGTGTCCATACCGATAGCTGTCATCGGGTGTCCTATCCTTTCACGATTGTCCGCGAACCGATCCCAGCGCGCGACCACTTTCACTTGGAATTGCGCCCTCAGTTCATCGAGGTCAAGTGCGACTCATACACTACATCCATCAGCGAATTTACGATTGTTTACTTCGGGCCTCGGGCGTTTTTGTGGCAATGGCGGTGCAAGGGCGTGCCGGTGCCCTAAGAAGCGGCGGGGGAGAGACATGGCCACTGGGAAGGATATCGACCAAGAATTCGGTCGACGCGCGACAAGCCTGCGGGCTGGTATTGCTGCGGTTTCCGTAACGGTCATTGCCTGTTTTTGCGCGGCCATACTGCTTTCGAGTGGTGCGGCTTAGCCAGCATTACTTTCGTTGCTCTCGAAGGCTCAAAAGAGCCCGAAAAGAGAGCCACTTTGGGTCGCACAGGCAGCAAAATAGTCATTTTGCTGCCTGCCCGAAGACTAACTGACCGGAGCTGCAATCCCCCCGCGGCTCCGGTCACTTTTCTTGCGGTTCCCCCGGGGTAGGGCGGCGCGCGGCGATCCAGCATCCCGCGATGATCAAAGCTGTTCCAGCCAGCGTGGTTAGTGTCACTGTCTCGCGGAAAAATACCCAACCAAACAGGCTTGCCCATAAAAAGCCGGAATATTCGATCGGCACGAGCGCTTGCGCCTGCGCACGGGCATAGGCCCATGCAATTGCCATCGCGCCTGTGACGGTCAGCACACTGGCCGCTGTGATCGGAGCTAGGGCAGGCCATTGCAGCTCGGTCCACAACAAAGGTGCAAACAATAGCAGGACAAGACCGCCAATCCCGCTGTGAAATGTCGCCACTTCGACAGGGCCGGCCAGTTGTGACTGCTTGCGAATAACGACAAAATTGTACGCATAGAGCACGGCAGAGAACATCAGCGAGGCGAGGCCAAGGGTAACATCACGGTCAAAATCGCCCTGACCGATGCGTCCGCCAACGATCACCAATGTGCCCGCAAACCCCAACACCGTCGCGATGATTGCTGCGCGCCGTATCTCTTCGCCAAGAAAGACGCGCGCGAAATACAACGCGATGAGAGGGGCCACGAAGCTGATGGCAATCGCTTCCGCGAGCGGCAGCTTGGTCAGCGCATAGAAAAAGCTGAGCGCCATAAACGCCGAGATAACGCCGCGCTCGATATGTAGTTTCAAAACCGCGCGGCTGGGCCATGCGGTGCGCCGCGCCAGCCAGAATGGCGCAATGATCGCCGCTCCAATCAAAGAACGCAGGACGGTCGCTGTGTAGGCTCCGGTGGCCAACGCGCCTTCTTTCATAAATGCGTCCATCAGTGACAGCAGCCCGACCCCTGCAAAGGCTGCCAGAAATGGCAGCAAAGGGTGCGCAGACCGTGGCAGAGAATCGGAAGTGGCGGACATGATTGCACGCCCTAATCGGCAGGTCTCGCTGGGTCTACGGGATGCGTGTTGTAATGCCGATGAGCAACAGGCGCGCAGCAGTTCATCATAGGGTAAGCCATCCTGCTTGATAACAATGCAGAAGGCGGCTTATCTTCCATACCACTCGGAGGCTATGCCGCAGGGCGGCAACATGGGGTTGAAGGATCGACATGCGAAATTGGGTCAGCACTTTGGCAGGTGGAGCGGCAATCGCCGCATTGGCAGCAGGCAGCGCATTTGCGCAGGAATC
>JBCCOF010000179.1:0-3844 GCA_039025455.1 Pseudomonadota bacterium
GGCTGCGCGGATTGGCTATCCGGTGTTGCTCAGGCCGTCTTATGTCCTTGGCGGTCGCGCGATGGAGATCGTCGATTCCGAGGCGCAGCTTGATGATTACATCAAAACGGCGGTGAATGTGTCGGGTGATAGCCCGGTGCTGGTCGACCAATATCTGCGCGATGCGATCGAGTGCGATGTCGATGCTTTGTGCGATGGTGACGAGGTGCGGATCGCGGGCGTGATGCAGCATATCGAAGAGGCAGGCGTCCATTCAGGCGATAGCGCCTGTACCTTGCCACCATATTCGCTGCCGCCGGAAATCGTCGAGGAAATGGAGCGTCAGGCCGAGGCTTTGGCCAAGGCGCTGGGCGTTCGCGGGCTGATGAATGTGCAGTTCGCGGTGAAAGACGGCGAAGTCTACCTCATCGAAGTCAATCCGCGCGCCAGCCGTACCGTGCCTTTCGTCGCCAAAGCAATTGGACAACCAGTGGCCAAGATCGCCAGCCGTGTAATGGCGGGCGAGAAATTGGCGGATTTCGAGCCCTTCAAACGCGACCTTCCTTACATGGCGATAAAGGAAGCGGTCTTCCCGTGGGGCCGCTTCCCTGGAGCCGATCCGGTGCTTACGCCCGAAATTAAATCGACCGGCGAGGTGATGGGCATCGACCTGACCTTCGAGGCCGCGTTCCTCAAATCACAATTGGGCGCAGGGATGAACCTGCCGCGCGAGGGGACGGTGTTCGTCTCGGTCAAAAACAGCGACAAGGCGATTATCGTGCCCGCAGTGCAAAATCTGATTGACGAGGGCTTCAACGTGATCGCGACCGGCGGTACACAGCGCTACCTCGCTGAGCAGGGACTGGCGGTCGAACACGTGAATAAGGTTGCCGAAGGGCAGCCACATATCGTGGACAAGATTATCGATGGAGATGTCGACTTGATCTTCAACACGACCGAGGGTTGGCAATCCCTGCGCGACTCTAAATCCATCCGCGCAACCGCGCTCGAGCAGAAGGTCCCGTATTACACCACGGCCACCGGATCGGGGGCTGCGGCGGCGGCAATGGCGGCGATTAAACCAGAGCAGCTTGAAGTCCGTTCGTTGCAAGACTATTATAGCTGAGCAAATACGCCGTCCTTCCCGACATTTTGTTGCAAACGGGCCGCCTCTCTGGAGCGGTCGCAATCGAAATGACACTGCATTCAGGCGGCGTGACGAGACAACAAGCGTTAGAAAGAAACGAGATGGCGACGATGGAAAAGGTTCCGATGCTGGCCGAGGGGTATGAGCGGCTGACAACCGAACTCAAGGCTCTGCGCGACGAACGCCCGCGGATTGTCGATGCGATCGAGGAAGCGCGCGCGCATGGCGATCTGTCGGAAAATGCCGAATATCACGCCGCCAAAGAGCGTCAGGGTCAGGTCGAGGCCATGATCGGCGACATCGAAAGCAAGATCAGCCGCGCGCAGATCATCGATCCCACCACTTTGAGCGGTGACAGGATCGTGTTCGGCTCGACGGTCACCTTGCTCGATGATGACGACAAGCCGGTCAAATACCAGATTGTCGGTGAAACAGAGGCAGACGCGAGTGCGGGCCGGATTTCGTTCAGCTCACCTCTGGCGCGCGCGATGATCGGCAAGCAGGTCGATGACGAGATCGAAGTGACTGTTCCTTCGGGCGACAAGTTTTACCTCGTCGAGAAAATCCAGTTTATCTGATCCGTCACGCGATGGTTTTTTCCATCGCATAATTGTAGATCGCGACACCTTCGATTTGGAAGTCGCGTCGGTGTTGCACCTTGTATCCTGCCCGCTCGAAGGCAGGGCGGGCCAGTTCGCTTGATTCTGTGAAGAGCCGGTCCAAATTCCGGACGCGAGCGATGTCTTCGCACCCCTGAAGCAATCTGTCTGCTAAGCTCCGCCTTGTATGGTCGGGGTGGCAATAGAGCATGTCCAGATGGCCGTCCGGTTCCAACAAAGCGTAGGCCACCGGCGCGCCTTCTGTATCACACGCCACTGTGATCATTGCACCATCAGCTGCGCGCTGAACAAAGCGCTCCGGCCCAGAATGCCGCATGGCCCACGCATTCACTTGCTCTGGTGAATAGGCTTTTGCGCCGACCGAACGGATTGCGGCCAGCGTCAGGCCGGCGAGGGCAGGCGCGTCGCTTTCGGTGAAGGCGCGCAGCGAATAGGCCGCGTTCGGATCACTCGAAGGGCTGGTCACTCGTCCGGCGTCAGCAACCGGTGGATATGCACCACGACATATTTCATCTCGGCATCATCCACTGTGCGCTGCGCCTGGGCGCGCCATGCGTCGACGGCTGCGTCATAGGTGCTGAACACGCCAACGACGTGAAGGCTTTCAGGGTCCTGAAATTCATGTCCGCGCGGGTCGGTTACCCGTCCGCCCATAACAAGGTGCAGACGCTGTTCTGGAGTGGTTTCTGCCATTTAGCTGATCCTCGAAGCTGTTTGGTCTGGCAGGCCTTTAACGCGGCTGTTGATGGACGCAAGAGCCGTGCGCGGACACCGAGGCTCAGTTGATCACGCGGTCCTTGATGCTGCGCACCGCACTCTCGGCTCTGCGCCGCGTTTTCTGCCGAACTGTGCGCTTGGTTGTGCTCGCGCTTTCGCCCGCATCGTCGATTACATCGCGACCGCCGCGCGAGGTTTCCAGCGCATCGTCGATCAGCTTGATACCGTAGGCGACCATAGCATCGGCCAGCAGAGTGCCGAATTTCGAGCCTTGCGACTTCGCCGCATTTCCCACGCCACTCGCGGCGCTGCTGGCTGCTCCACCGACAGCGCTCGCCGCGCCAGTTGCGGCCTTTGTGGCAGCGCGGCGGCCCGGCTTTGTCAGCGCGCCGATCACGATGCCGATGGCAATTGCCCCGCCTAAGACGGTCAGGGGGTTTTCCTTCACATAAGTGGTCGCAGCACCCGCCGCTTCTTTGGCTTGGTCGGCGACCGTACGTTCGGCAATCCGGCGTTCGCTCGCTTCGATCTTGGCGCGCAGCTCGTCGCGCTTGGCGACGGGGGTTGTCGAAGCATTGTCACTCATTGTTATCTCCGGAAGGGTCCTGTTCGGGTGTCAATTCAGATGTCTCGGTTAACTCGGTTTCGGGGTCCTTATCCGCGTCGGTCTCATCGCCGGCTTCGTCGCCGGTTTCAGGTGCGAGCCCAAGTATTTCGAGAATTGGCTCGCGGGCAAAGAACAGGATCAACGCCCCTATGAAGGCGGCAATGGCGCCACGATTATCGTCGGCATTGACCTTTGCGACCTCGAAAACGTCTTTTGCTCCGTCGCCCACCCGACTGGCGACGCGTTTTGCGATGCCTGTGCCCGAGAGGGTCGTGCGGGCGTGCTTGATATCGGCCATGAACACGCTGCGCGCGGCATCGCGCAAGGCGCGGTCTTCGACGAACTGGTCAGGGAGCTTGGTCATTCCTCGCTCTCCTTATCAGCATTTGCAAAGAGGGCTGCGAGAAGTTTGCCTTTCCTGAACGCGCCAAAGCCCAGCAATCCGACTGCGAACAAAAGCCCGCCGACCACAATCGCAATTGCGCCCCATGTCGTCACCAGCGGCGAAAGCGCAATAACCAGGCCCACTGCGAGTGCCAGAAAGGCGATATGCAAAAGGATAATGGCGACAATCGCAAAGCCGATTGCCATGCCGATGCTGCGTCCGGCAATGCTGGCGCGCGCCTTTTGAAAGGCAAGCTCGGCCTCGGCATAGGTCCGGCCGTCATCAATCAGCGCGGCAAGCTCATCGACCACCGATTCGTCGAACCGGAGTTCTTCCACGCCATCGTCCTGGGTCTCAGGAGCGCTCACAGGAGTGAGCGGATCCGCAGA
>JBCCOF010000180.1:0-3784 GCA_039025455.1 Pseudomonadota bacterium
CATGTCGCGAGCGAATTCGACCTGCCGCTCACGCGCGGAGAGATTGCCAATATGCTCGGCCTGACCATCGAAACAGTCAGCCGCAAGTTAAAGGAGCTCGAAGCATCGGGCGCGATCCTACGCAAAGGCAAGCGCGGGATCGAACTGGTCGACCCCGCGCTCCTGCAAGCCTTGTCTGGACGGGGGGAGACCGCGGGATCCCCCTTGAGCTTAGACCCCTAGGTCAAACTATCGCGGCGATGATCGCGATAGCGCATCCCCACATCACGATTAGGACAGGCAGGATTAGAACCTGAATGGTCGCATCGCGCGGGGCGAGGCGTCCGGTGTATGTCATGATCCCCACATTATCGAACTGACCCATGGTCATCGGCTTTGTGTCATTGCCGCCGGGGATGTTGGAATTGAGCCGGGTCCAGATCGCCGGAACCCCGAAGCCTGCGACGATGAACGCGACAAAGATTGCCATAGGGATGATCAGGCCGGGAGTGCTGAGTGCGGCGGCGAGAATGCCGAGGAAGGTCAGATACGCCGCGACGGTGTAGCCATAGAGCCGGGTCGGCAGTTCGAAATTCCGGTCGATCTCGATCTGATGCTGAACCCGGCCTTCATCGGCTTTTGCGTCCGGTTTCGCCGCAACAGGCGCTTCAACAATCCGCGCATCACCGCGGGCGAGGATATCTTTGACGTGTTTGCTCATGGGTATTCTCCTTCGATGTGAGGAGAATTAGCGGGCGCGCAGATGCCCCACCTTGATCCAGATCAAACTGGCGAAAATTTATTGCCAGCGCGCCAGATCGGCATGGTCTTGCGCACGCGGCTCGATCCAGTGCCACTCGCCAGAGCGCAGCTCCCTTTTCCAGAACCACGCCGCACTTTTGAGATGATCCATCGCGTAATCGACCGCTTCAATAGCACTGCGACGATGGCGCGCTGCGGCGGAGACGCATACAATAGGCTCACCGGCAGTCAGATGTCCGATGCGGTGGAGGATGGCGATCCCCATAAGGTCAAACCGCGAGAGTGCAGTGTCCGCCAGATCGTCCATGCCCGGCAACGTCAAAGGCTCGTAATGCGACAGCTCCAGTGCATCGACACCGCTTGCGCGCACCTTGCCCACAAAGGTCGCAATCCCGCCCGCATCTGGGCATTGCAGCGCAAGCGCATCGACCGCCGGATTGGGATCGAACGGCTCGGCCAGCAGGCGCACGTCCTTCACAATCGCACTCAGCCCCCGCTGACAGGAGGCAGCAGCGCGATTTCGTCACCATCCACGGCATTGAGTGCGGTCTTGTCCGACAGAACCTTGCCTGCGCAGGCAACATTGACGCGCTCTTGCTGAAGTTGCTCGGCCACCTCCGGTCCGACCGCCGCGAGCAAGCCCACCCAATCGAGCGGCGCGTCCACGCTCATGCTGTCGTCGCCAGCCATATCTTTGAGAGGGCCGAGAAAAAGGATTGTCACCGCCATGCCTATCCCCCCGTCATCGACATATGGCGCGGCTGGGCTGGCGCGGCTCCGCGCTTGTCCATGCGAAAATCGTGGCGCTCGGGCTTGATCATCATCGCCTGATCCAACGCCGCAGCAAGGTTTTCCTCTGGCGTCTCGGAACGTAGGGCCGCGCGCAGGTCCACCCGCTCCGCTCCGCCAAGGCACGGATAAAGCTGTCCCGTAGCGGTCACCCGCAGACGATTGCATCCCGCACAGAAATTGTTTGTCAGCGGCGTGATGAGGCCAAGCCGTCCGCCCGTCTCGGCAATATCGACATAGCGCGCGGGGCCGCCGGTATTCGCATCGCTGTCCGTTAGGGTCCAGCGCGCTTCGAGCCGCTCTCGCACCGCGCTCAATGGAAGGAAATGATCCAGCCGGTCTTCCTCGACCTCACCCAGTGGCATGACTTCGATCAAAGTCACATCGTGCCCTTGCCCATGCGCCCAAGCGATCAGGTCGGGCAGTTCGGCTTCGTTTACATCCTTCAGCGCCACGGCGTTGAGTTTGACCTTAAGGCCCGCCTCTTGCGCTGCTTTGATCCCGTCCAGCACCTGCGGCAGAGCATCGCGCCGGCTGAGCCGGGCAAACAAGTCGCGGTCCAAAGTGTCGAGCGAGATATTGACCCGCCGCACACCGGTTTTGGCCAACGCCTCGGCATGGCCCGCCAATTGCGTGCCGTTGGTCGTCAGGGTCAATTCCTCCAGCCCGCTGCCAATCCGCTGGCCTAGCGCGTGGAACAATCCGATAATGTCGCGCCGCACCAAGGGCTCGCCCCCGGTGATGCGTAGTTTGGTGACGCCGCGATCAATAAAGCCAGTGGCAAGGTCGTGCAGCTCTTCCAGCGTAAGAACTTCGCGCTTGGGCAGGAATGTCATGCGCTCTGGCATGCAATAGGAACAGCGCAGGTCGCAGCGATCCGTCACCGATAGCCGCAGATAGGTGATGCGCCGCTGGAAATTGTCGACCAAAGCACGCGGCGCCGGATTGACCAGCAGCATATCGCGTTGGCGTTGATCGACGCGCTCACTCATGCGCGGCACAATAATGCCCCGTCACACCAAGTGCATCCCCCAAATATGCCAACAATTCGCGGGTCGGTTTGGGATCGCCTATGCTGACGACATTGACCCGCTTGGGCGCATATTTGCGAGCCAGATCGCGCGCCAAAGTTCGCCGCCAGTCATCATGCGCTGGCGGTGCGGACGGCAGAAGGATGGTGATTGCGCTCGTCTCGGTTACCGTAAGGAGCCGCTCTGTCGCGCTCAAAGAGTGTTCAAAATAATGCGCCGCCGCCGCGATCGGCTCATCCGGGAGCGTGTCGATTGTCTGGACGGCGTGTGCCATTAAGCCTGCGTCAGATTGGCGCGTTCGCGGTGCATCGTGATGCCGATTTGCTCGTTCGCTTCGGCAATGGCGAGCTTCACGATCTTCACCGTGACCGCCTGCACCTTCGCATCCTGAGCCAGCAATTTGCGGCAAATATGATCCGCCACCGCCTCGATCAGTTTGAAGTGAACCCCTTGCGGCAGGTTCATCGCTGAATCTTTGAGGTCCATATAGTTCTTGGACGCTTCGAGCGGGGTGTCCGCCTCATATCGCTCGGCAATGTCATAGCGCGCCTGAATCGTGATGCGCAGCGGCTGGGGCTTGCCGGTTTCCTCGGAATAGATGCCGGTCAGGACATCCACTTCAAGGTCGGCGACTTCGAGTGTCAGCGAATCAGTCATCGGTGTGGTCATATGCTCGCGCCTTAGCCCGAATTGCTCCAACGCGCGAAGATCGCTGTCGGCAATTGCCTTTGCGGCGCGCCCTCGCCCCGATCCTCTTCCAGCACCGCCAGATCGCCATATTCAATGGTGCCCGGCAGGTGGCGCAGTTTTTCCTCCAGCAGCGCGGCGAGCGACAACGCGCTCATCCGCACCGCATAGACCGTAAGGAACAGGAAGCTGCTCTTCGCATCGAGCAGTTGCGCGCAATCGCCGATCAGGCCAGGCAGGCCTTCCTCAAGCCGCCACGTCTCGTTCTTCGGGCCGCGTCCAAATTTGGGCGGGTCGAGGATGATCCCGTCATAGCGCCGCACGCGCCGCACTTCGCGCGCGGTGAATTTGGCCGCATCATCGACCAGCCAGCGGATCGGAGCGTCCTCCATGCCTGACAGAGCGGCGTTCTCGCGCGCCTGAGCGACCGATTTCTTGGAGGCATCGACATGGGTGACGCGGCCATGGCGGCTGAGTGCAAGCGAGCCGAGGCCGGTATAGCCGAACATGTTCATCGTTTCGGCATCGTCGCGCCC
>JBCCOF010000181.1:0-3756 GCA_039025455.1 Pseudomonadota bacterium
CGAGCCGGCTCCAACCAGCACCAGCGAAGCCGGGCGGACCGAAATCTCCGCGCTAAGGGAGCGCATCGCCGAGTACCGCCGCACGCGCGGACCCGATGGCGAAGGGAGCGAGCTATCCCCCCGCCTGCCGCTTCAGGATGAGCCTGCGCAGCGCAGACAGGTCTCCAATTTCGGTTTTGCCGCCGATGCAGCTGGCCGGATCGAGTGGGCCGAATCCGAAGTCGCTTCGAGCGTTATCGGCACGCGCTTGATCGCCCCGCGCCGGATTGGCACCAGCGGCGATGAAACCGCTTTCGAACGCGCCTATTCGCGCCGCCAGCCGATCCGGCGGGCCGAGGTCGAGCTGACAGGAGCGAGCCGCATCGCAGGGATCTGGGTGGTCGATGCTCAACCGCAATTCACCGAGGACGGCAATTTTTCGGGCTATGTCGGGCGCTTTCGTAAACCGGTCAGCGGCGAAGGCATGGCTTATGGCCCGTCGGCGCGCGAGGCCGACCGCATCCGTCAGCTGCTCCATGAATTGCGCACCCCGGTAACCGCTATTCAAGGCTATGCCGAGGTTGTTCAGCAGCAATTGTTCGGCCCCGCTCCGCACGAATATCGCGCGATGTCGGCATCCATCGCAGCCGATGCAGCGCGAATTCTTTCGGGCTTTGAGGAGCTTGACCGGCTTGCGCGGTTGGAAGCTGGCGTTGCCGAGATGGAAGCGGGCGCATCCGATCTGGCCGATATCTCCCGAAAGATCGCCGCTCAATTGGCGCCCGTTCTGGCCCCTCGCCTTGCGGGGATCGAGATAGAGCCGCCACAGGGCGACCCGGTGGTTATTGCCCTTGCGAATGGCGAGGCAGAAGCTTTGATCTGGCGCGTGCTCGCCACGTTTGGCGGAGGCTGCGCATCGGGAGAGGTCCTGACATGCGCGCTCGGTCGCGAGCGCAACATGGCGCGCCTCAGCTGCGAAGTGCCCGCGCAATTGCTGAGCGAGAATGATATCTTCGCCGCCGATGCCAAGCCTATTGCCAGCAATATCAACGCGGGGCTTTTCGGCGCGGGCTTCACCTTGCGGCTGGCGCGAGCAGAGGCGCGCGCTGCCGGGGGCAATCTGGCTCAAGATGGCGAGCGAATGACGCTGCTATTGCCGATGTCGACAACCGCGAACGCATTTGACAGCTCTGACCTCGACGAAGGGATTGGGGACAAAGGCTGACGGATTGACTCGACCGGGTTCGCGCCCGCTGACACAGCGGTTAGGATCAAGCCACTTGCAACTGAGCGTCTTGGGGGACAGCCGCTATTTCTTCGTCTGGATCGATGCTTGTTCCGCCGTCGCACAGCGCGCGAGCGGCATTTGCGTCCGATTTCGGTCAGCGCACCCTCCTGACAGTCGATACCGAGGAAGAGTTTGACTGGAACGGGCCGTTCCAACGCTCCGGCCACACACTCGATCACATCCCGCAGATCGCACGATTTCAGTCCTTTTGCGAGGAGCTGAATGTCAGCCCGCTTTACCTTGTCGATTGGCCAATCGCGACCGATCCGACCGCGGTCGAGATTATTGGCGATGCTGTGAAGCGCGGAACCGCCGAGGTTGGAATACAGCTTCACCCATGGGTGAACCCGCCGTTCGACGAGCAAGTGAACGAGCGCAATTCCTTTGCCGGAAACCTGCCGCACGAATTGGAACTAGCGAAATTCACGGCCTTGCGCGACCAGATCGAGAGCGCCTTTGGCACCAAGCCTTTAAGCTACCGCGCTGGCCGATATGGTCTGGGCGAGCACAGCGCCGAAATGCTCAAGCGAGCGGGCGTCCGCGTCGACACATCGGTGCGCACGCTATTCGATTACAGCCACCAACACGGGCCGGACTTTTCGCGCCACCCCGCCTCGCCCTATTGGGTCGATGACGGTCACAACCTGCTCGAGGCGCCGGTGACAAGCGTCTATTGGGGCATGCTACGGCAACTGGGCATCCCACTACAAAGGTTTCAGCGGCGCGTTCCGACATTCTATGCCGCGTTTTCGAAATTCCGCTTGCTCGAACGGATAGCATTGACCCCCGAAGGCGTGACAGCCGAGGAAGCGATCAGGGGCATAGACATCGCGCTCGATGAAGGTCTTCCGCTGCTTGTGCTGTCGTTTCACAGCCCCAGCCTCGCCCCCGGCTATACGCCCTATTCCAGGACTGCCGACGACGTAGAGCGCCTCTATGACTGGTTCCGCGCGGTCTATGGCTATCTGGCCCAGCGAAGCATCCCCGCGACCACCATTGGCGAGATCATTGCCGCTGCCGAATAAGGAAACCGCAAACAGGTGAACAATGCGCTTGTTTCCGCCGCATCACCGCTGTAAGGCGCGCGCTCGGTCTCGTCACCGGAACCACGGATTGGACGCCTTCTGGCCTCCGGGGGCCTGTAGCTCAGCGGTTAGAGCTGGCCGCTCATAACGGCTAGGTCGCGGGTTCGAATCCTGCCGGGCCCACCATCCGCCCCTCGGATGGTTGAGGTTAAACGAGAGCGAAACATAAGAGTCGGGGAGTGGCGCAGCCAGGTAGCGCACCTGTTTTGGGTACAGGGGGTCGGAGGTTCGAATCCTCTCTCCCCGACCATCTTATGAAAAGCATCACAATTTAGCTCGAGCCCCGCTCCGCAGCCCGCCTGTGAGCGCACTTTTTCGCATGTGCCACGAAGGTTCAGCCAACTTTGGCCGTTTGCATGGCGAAGACCGGCATATTCTGCGACACATCGCGACGTGACCTGCACGCGTGCTTGCCGCATGATTGCCGCCAAGGGAGCGATAGATGAGCGAATTGCCGAACGCACCGATGAGCCCAAGCATTCCCATGAGCAAAGCCGCCATTGCGCTGAACCGCTTTGGCTATGGCCAGCGGATCAGAGGTAGCCAGCCCGCCGATCCCGTTCGCGACCTTCTGGATCAGATGGACCGTTACAATCCGGCCCCCAGCCAATTGGCAGGCCGCGAAGACACATCGGAAAAGGCGGGCGAATTTCTTCAGCAATTGCGCCGCCTTCGCCGCGAGCGCCAGAATGCCGCCGCTTCGAGCGGCATGAGCGAAATGCAGGAAATGCAGCGCGGTATGACGGGCAACCCTGAGCTTGACGGTCTGCCACCCGAAATTCGCAGTTCCTACCTCTCAAGCGGGCAAATCCTGCGGCGCGATGTCGGGCTGCGAACCAATATCGCGGTCCAGAGCGATACGCCTATGCTCGAGCGGCTGGTGCATTTCTGGTCTAACCACTTCAGCGTTTCGGCGCAGCGCCCCGGCACGCATCACCAAGTCGGCAATCACGAATTCCGCGCAATCCGCCCGCATGTGCTCGGCAAATTCTCCAATATGCTGAAAGCCGCGACCTTGCATCCGGCAATGCTGCTTTATCTCGATCAATTCCAGTCTGTCGGTCCGAACTCACAATTTCAACGACGCCGCCGCCAGCGTAGTAATCGTGGAAACGGTCAAGGTCAGGATCGCGGCCTCAACGAAAACCTCGCGCGCGAAATCCTTGAGCTGCACACTCTTGGAGTGGGCGGCGGCTATGATCAGAGCGACGTGACCGAATTTGCCCGCGCACTGACCGGATGGACCATTCAGGGCCTGACACGGGCGGCGCGCTTCGCAGAGGCTCAAACGACAGGCGCAGCCTTTATCAGCGTCGCGCACGAACCAGGCACGCGGACCATTATGGGCAAGACCTACCGCGACAATGGCAGCAAACAGGCCGTGGCGATCCTCGATGATCTCGC
>JBCCOF010000182.1:0-3711 GCA_039025455.1 Pseudomonadota bacterium
CATGGGGTGGGAAGCCTTCTGTCTGGAGAAACTTGCGCAGCGCCTGACGGAGCGCGCCGTTGAAATGATGCGCGCCAATAGCCGAGCGAATGCGGGCGGGCAAGCATAGCGCGGCGCAGATGTGTCGGATTGTAAATCGCGCGCTCAAGCTAGGTTAACTTGGTAGCTTCCATAACAGGACAATGATATGTCGCCGTGGATTGGAAAAATTGCGATGAAAACCCGATACATTGTCTTGCTGGCCGGATTTGCTGCAGCGCTTGCTGCCGCTGCGCCCTTGGTGTCGCACGCGCGCGGAGCCTCGGCATCGCAGGCATCCACGCCCTCCGGTGGAATGCTCAAGACAATGCCGCAAGGCAGGTATCAATGTGCCCTGCCCGGTGATGCGGCCGGCGCGGCGTACAAGCCCGTGGCTGCAGAAAGCTTCTCTATCGGCGCGGCATCAAGCTATCGCAGCTCCGATGGCAGCGGTGCTTATATCCTTCGCGGCGACCAGCTGACCTTTACGCGCGGCCCCAAAAAGGGCGAGCGTTTCAAGCGGGTTGGAACCAATCAACTGCGCAAAATGGCCGGATCGACCGAGACCAAGCTGCTCTGCACACGCCTGACGAATTAAGGCTCAGGCCGCGTCAATCGCGGTTCTGAACGCGTTTACCGCGGCAACCTCGTCATTGCCCCACACTGCTCCTGAAACTGCGAGAAAATCGGCACCGGCTGCGACCAGTGGGCCGCAATTGTCAGGCGTGATCCCGCCAATTGCGACGCAGGGGATTTCGAACAAGGTAGCCCACCATTCAATCAATTCGATCGAAGGGCGCTCGGCATCGCCTTTGTCTTTGGTCTTGGATTCAAAGAACGCACCGAACGCGACGTAATCGGCCCCAGCCTCCCCAGCCTCCATCGCGAGATGCTTGGAGGCGTGACAAGTGACGCCAATCTGCGCCTCGCGCCCCAGTTGCTCGCGTGCTTCGGCGGGATCGCCGTCGCCTTGTCCCAGATGCACGCCGTCCGCGCCAAGCCGCTTGGCCAGCGCCACGCTGTCATTGACGATGAATGCGACATCACGCGCGGCACAAATGGCCTGGAGTGGCTCCGCAAGCGCTGCTGCCTCGTGTTGCTCAACATCCTTCACGCGGAATTGAAACGCGGTAATAAGACCCTCGCCTACTGACAGCGCACGCTCGAGCCGCTGCGGAAAGTCTCCGCCAACTTCGAGCGGCGAGATGAGGTAGAGCTGGGTTGTCAGATCAGTCATGCTGCGCGCCATAGCGCGGCTCTTGCGAAGCGCCAATCATCAAGCGATCACACGCAAGCTCACTCAATCGCGATACCGGCATCGCCCAGAGCGGCATCAAAAGCCCCGGGATCGTCGAGCCGGATAAACACCCGCATTTTGCCCTTTTCGATTGGGGACACCAGTTCGATACAGCGGTTCGGATATGCGATACCCGCCAGATTGATTCCGTTCTTTGCGGTGGTCGCGCCGTCTTCCCACCCGCGAATGACCCGCGCGATTTCGCTCAGCTCCACCCTGACAGACTTCAATCGTCCAAGCCTGAGCAGCAAGCCATCTGCGCCCAGCACATGCGGCAATTTCGGGAAGGACCGGATCCAGATTACCATCCAGACCGAGATGATCAGAGACAGGATTGTGAGTGGCCAACCGATCCACGGCCATGTCAGCGTCACGAACAGGTGGACCGCAATCAATTCAATCAAAGAGAGCGCGAAGACGACCCACAGCATCGGCGCGACCCCGCGATGATAATCGAAGGTCACGCGGGCGCCATTCATTGCGACTAACCCGCGACGCTGGCCGCCGCAATCTGGTCAATCGCTTTGCCCAGCGTGCCGTCGAACTCTTCATCCGATTGGCCTTTGCGCAGGTCTTGCAGCAAGCCGCGGCTGAAGCTGGCGATCATACCGGGATTTGCCGCGAGGTGACGACACGCATCATCGGTCGAATACCCACCCGAGAGCGCCACAACCCGCAAAACAGCCGGGTGCGCGATTACCGGTGCATAGTGATCGGCATTTACGGGGATCGAGAGCTTGAGCATCACTTGACGCCCCTCTGGCAGAGCATCGAGACCCTTCAATATCTCGTCGCGAAGAATGTCCTCACCCTCGCCGCGGTCGAGCGCTTTGATATCATATTCCGGCTCAAGCATCGGCATCAGACCGGCATCAGCAATCTGGTTTCCAACCTCGAATTGCTGCGCAACAATCGCCGCAATGCCGTCAGCGTTCGCCGATTTGATCACCGAGCGCATCTTGGTGCCGAACATGCCCTTCGCGACGGATTTCTCCAACAACGCGGGCAGCTTGTCGAGCGGCTTCATCAGCTGCACGCCGTCCGCTTCATCGGCCAGCCCCTGATCGACCTTGATAAAGGGCACAATACCGCGCGACTTTAGTGCGTCGGGCGTCGGCTTGCCGTCAACGTCGCCATCCATGGTCTTCTCGAACAGGATCGCGCCAATCACCTTGCCGCTGCCAAAGCATGGTGTGGTGATGACACGGCTGCGCATGGCGTGGATTTGTGCGAACATCTCGTCATCGCGGTTCCATTCGCTATCCTCGACGCCGTAACCGCGCAGCGCCTTCGGAGTGGAGCCACCTGACTGGTCCAATGCTGCAATAAAGCCCTGCCCGCCTTTGATTTTGGCGGTCATTTGGTCGGTGTTCATGAGGTTCCCCTGGTGTCTTGGCTGCTACCTGATGCGCCTATGCATAGGTATGCATGATGTGTTGCGACGGGCCTTAGACAGTGCTTGTCCATGCTGCAACTGCTCACATTGACCGCGTGCACGGCTGCGCAATTAACCCTTGCTTTTGAACCGCCGGATGATGCCTGTGAAACTCATCGCAGGCTCGCCATCGCCGGTTATGATTCCGCGAACAAAAATGGTCTTGCCCCCGCCGCGTGTGACCTCTCCACGCGCTTCGACCAGGGCACCCGGTGCCACCGCCCCCAGGAAATCGCCCGAGAGGTTCATCGTGACAGCATTGTCACCGGCCAATTCATCGGTCGCGATCCCGAACAGGGCAAAGTCAGCGAAGGTCATCAGGCATCCGCCATGCATAAACCCTGCCCCGTTCAGATGGCGGTCTTCAGCGCGAAAGGCACACAGATAGCTGCCATCGTCCTGTCGCCGCATAAAGAACGGGCCCGAGCGCGTCTCGAATGGATCGTGGTTCCAATGATACCAGCCGGCGAACTCGCCTTTGGTGTTCTCGACTGCATTGCCATAGCCGTATTCAGTGGTGGTTTCGTTCATTGGGCCTCTTCGCGCGCGCGCGCAGGGATAAGATTGATTGCAATCGAAATGCGTGTGCCGCCCCCGTGAAACGCGCGCACGCTGTGCTGAAGCCAGCTTGGGAACATCACGATCATGCCAGTTTTGGGCCGGATAACCGGCTCGCTCGCCTGCGGGTTGCCATTGGCATCCTTCAATCGCAAATCAGGCGCGGTCATGCGCACCATCGGCATGCGCGGGTCCATCAATTGCAGCTCCCCGCCAAGCGTCCGGTCGTCCGAGCCTTCGTATCCATCGTCGATATAGGCGACCACTGACCAGAAGCTGCCCGGGTGCATGTGATATTGGTTGGCGTGTCCCTTGCCGGAGATATTCGCCCACAACTCGGGGATCCAGCTGTAGCGACTCGATTGCGGACTGCCGGCATCGACCGTTTGCGCATCAGCCATCG
>JBCCOF010000183.1:0-3694 GCA_039025455.1 Pseudomonadota bacterium
GAATTGATGGCGCAGTATGTCGCGGAGTATTTCTCCGCTGACGAAGTCGCCGTGGTCACAGGTGGGCCAGAGGTTGCTGCGGCGTTTTCTTCGCTGCCATTCGATCATCTGGTGTTTACCGGCTCCACGCCGACCGGACGGCGGGTTATGCAGGCAGCCGCAGAGAATCTTGTGCCGGTCACGCTGGAACTGGGCGGAAAGTCGCCTGTTATCATGGGCCGCAGCGCGGACTACGCCAAAGCAGGTGAGCGTATCGCGCTGGGCAAAATGATGAATGCGGGTCAGATCTGCCTCTCGCCCGATTACATGTATGTGCCGGAGGAAAAGCAGGACGAAGCGGTTGCTGGCGTCTCCAACGGCGTGGCTGCGATGTATCCGACCTTGCTGGAAAATGACGACTACGCCTCGATCGTGTCTGACCGGCATTTTGAGCGTTTGCAGGGGCTGGTCGAGGATGCCCGTGACAAGGGGGCCGAGGTTGTCGAAGTCAATCCGGGGAACGAGGACTTTGGCAATGCAAACCAGCGCAAAATGCCGCTGACCATTCTCAAAAACGTCAACGACGAGATGGTCGCCATGCAGGAAGAGATCTTTGGGCCTGTCCTGCCAGTCAAAACCTACAAAGCGGTCGATCAAGCTGTGGATTACGTCAACGAGCATGATCGCCCGCTCGGCCTCTATTATTTCGGCGAGGACAAGGACGAGCAGGAGCGCGTTCTCACCCGCACAATCTCTGGCGGAGTGACCACCAATGATGTGATTTTCCATGTCTCGATGGAAGACTTGCCGTTCGGCGGTGTCGGACCATCGGGCATTGGCAGCTACCACGCTATCGAGGGCTTCCGTGAGTTCAGCCACGCCCGCGCGGTCTACCATCAACCCAAAATCGATATAGCCAAACTGGGCGGGTTTAAGCCGCCTTATGGCAAGGCGACCGAGAAGGCCGCTGCCACTATGATGAAATGAGGCCCCGCGCGTCGCGCGCTTTGTTCGATTAGTCGCAACACTCCTACGCGGTTTTGCCCGATTCGTGCTCTTGCGCGGGTCGGGCGAGAGGCCTAGTGCTGTGGGTGGGATTAACTAGCTTGGACATCGCTGTGATAGACCTCAGCCAGTATCTGCCGATACTGATATTCATCTTCATCGCGTTCGGGCTTTCATGCTTGTTCGTCTTTGCTCCTATGGTCGTGTCGCGCATGACCGGGGCGCACAATCCGGATGCAGAGAAGCTCTCGGAATATGAATGTGGATTTCCGGCTTTCGAAGACGCCCGGAGCCAATTCGACGTGCGCTTTTACCTCGTCGCGATCAGCTTCATCATTTTCGATCTCGAAGCAGCGTTTCTGTTCCCATGGGCGGTGAGCCTAGGTGAAACCCAGTGGGTCGGTTGGGTCGGAATGATGACCTTCCTTGGTATCCTGGCAATAGGTTTGACCTATGAGTGGAAGAAAGGGGCGCTGGACTGGGAATGAGCAATTCAGCAAACCCAACGGTAATCACGCCGCCGACTGCACCGCTGGATGCAGCGGAAGCCGCCGCCAGTATGCCTACAGCGCTTGGCGGAGAGGTTCGGCAACCCGACGCCGACTATTTCAACGCGCTCCAAACCGAGGTGAATGACAAGGGCTTCCTGCTCACATCGACCGAGGATGTGTTCCAATGGGCGCGCACGGGATCACTATGGTGGATGACCTTCGGGCTTGCGTGTTGCGCGGTGGAGATGATCCACGTGAACATGCCGCGATATGACATGGAGCGCTTTGGCGCCGCGCCGCGCGCTTCCCCGCGTCAATCCGATCTGATGATCGTTGCTGGAACTCTGTGCAACAAAATGGCTCCGGCCCTGCGCAAGGTCTATGACCAGATGTCCGATCCGAAATATGTGATCAGCATGGGCAGCTGCGCGAATGGCGGCGGGTATTACCACTACAGCTATTCGGTTGTGCGCGGATGCGACCGTATTGTTCCTGTCGACATCTACGTCCCCGGCTGTCCGCCGACCGCCGAAGCTTTGCTTTATGGGGTGATGCAATTGCAGCGGAAAATCCGCCGCGTGGGGACGATTGAGCGCTGATGCCTGTCCACCATTCCGCCCCCAAATTCGCCTCCAACGAGGGCGTAATCGAAACGCTAAGCGGCTCGATCAGCGAATGGCTGATCAATGACGAGGAGCGCCACGGTGAAGTCATCTTCACCGTCGAGCGCGAGCGGATCGCGCGCGTGCTTGAAACCCTTCGCGATGAGCATGCCTATCAGCAGTTGATGGAAATTGCCGGCGCTGACTATCCAGAACGCGCAGAGCGGTTCGAGGTCGTCTACATGCTGCTCAGCCTGACCAAGAACCACCGGATCATGGTCAAATGCTCGACCGACGAGGCAACGCCTGTACCGAGCGTCACGCAGCTCTGGCCCAACGCTGGCTGGCTCGAGCGCGAAGTGTTCGACATGTTCGGCGTCACCTTCGCTGGCAATCAGGATTTGCGCCGCATCCTCACCGATTACGGGTTTGAAGGGCATCCCTTCCGCAAGGACTTCCCGATGACCGGCTACACCGAGCTGCGCTATTCCGAGGATGAAAAGCGGGTTGTCTACGAGCCGGTCGAGCTGGCGCAGGATATGCGCTCCTTCGACTTCCTCAGCCCGTGGGAAGGCTCCGACTATGTGCTGCCCGGCGATGAAAAGGCCGAGGGCGCCCCAGAGGACAAAGCTGCTCCGGAGGCGAAGAAATGAGCATGCAGATCGAAGAATCGCCCACCACTGACGGCGATGTAATCTCCAATTACACGATCAATTTCGGACCCCAGCACCCGGCGGCGCATGGCGTGTTGCGTATGGTCATGGAACTGGACGGCGAAGTCATCGAGCGGGTCGATCCGCATGTCGGCTTGCTCCACCGCGGCACCGAAAAGCTGATCGAAACCAAGACTTACCTTCAGGCGCTGCCCTATTTCGACCGTCTCGATTATTGCTCGCCGCTGTGTCAGGAGCATTCCTATGTGCTCGCGATCGAGAAGCTGCTTGATCTCGAGGTTCCCGAGCGCGCGCAATATCTGCGGGTGCTGTTCGCGGAGCTGACCCGCATCTGCAACCACATGCTCAATATGGGAGCGCATGTTTTGGATGTGGGTGCATTCACGCCGAACCTGTGGATCATGGACCTGCGCGAGGATTGCCTCAACTTCTTCGAGCGCGCCTCGGGAGCGCGGATGCACAGCGCGTGGTTCCGACCCGGCGGTGTGCATCAGGATGTGCCCGAAAAGCTGCTGGTTGATATCGGCGACTGGCTCGACAACCGGTTCTTCCAGCTGTTCGATGACGCAATGAGCCTTGTGCTCGACAACCGCATTTTCAAACAGCGCAATGTCGATATCGCGGTGGTCGGGCGCGACGATGCGGTGGCATGGGGCTTTAGCGGCCCGATGATCCGCGCGGCGGGCATTCCGTGGGACCTGCGCAAATCGCAGCCTTACGATGTCTATGACCGCATGGAGTTCGACATTCCGGTCGGCACCAATTCGGACTGCTACGACCGCTTCATGGTGCGCGTCAAAGAGGTCCGCGAGAGCGCCAAGATCATCAAGCAGTGCCTTCGCGATATGCCGTCCGGCCCGGTCGCGAGCACCGATGGCAAGGTCTCCCCGCCCAAGCGCGGCGAGATGAAGCAGTCGATGGAAAGCCTGATCCACCACTTCAA
>JBCCOF010000184.1:0-3644 GCA_039025455.1 Pseudomonadota bacterium
CCTCTGGCGGGCGCGATCAAGCGACCCGATGACCGAGCGGACATTGCCGCTCAAAACCATATTGCCGATGGCAACCTTGCCACGATAAGCGGTGTTCCCACCTGAGCCGGGACTCATCACAGCGCCAACCAGCTTGGCATCGCAGTAACTGAAACCCGAGCGGCCAAAGGACGAAATGGCTCTTTGCTCATTGACCTGCCGCCGCTTGGCGGTGTTCAATGCGCCTGAAACAGTGCGCGCTTGGCCTCTGGTGTAATAGTTGGCGATTTTGGATTTCGCCTGGCCGGTGCTGACATTCCAATATCTGCCAAGAACGACCGCATCATCATAGGAGCTGTCTACATCCTGAAAGGTGCAACGGTTCCCCCGGTTGCGGCTAGTCCTGAGAAGATAGCCGATATTCTGACCAATCCCGTTGCGCAGCTTCGCACCGATTACGGTTTTGCCATAATAAGCGTCGCGATTGTAAAACGCGCCGACCATCTTGGCATCGCAATAATTATAACTGGAGTTGAAAAAGCGATCGACGTCCGACCCCTGCGCCATGGCCGGTGCCGGAGCGGTCACTGCCAATGCGCCCGCCGAAGCGCTGAACATCAGCGCCAACGCCATTTTCAAAGATTTTTTTTTCATACTAACTCCCCCTCTCATTTGCATTCAGAAAACTACCGTGGTTTGATGAACGCAGGATTGCAAGCTAATTTACAGTATGAATCCAGTGTTTTCGAAGATCGTCGCTTAGCGGAATTACCTTCAACAGCGCTTCAACGGTGTCCGGCAAAGGCCCGTCCTGTTCGTTGCACCAGCGCAAAATCGATTCGAAAAGCGCCGCACACAGCAAGATATCGCGCGTGTCGGTCATGCCGGGTAATATCCGAACCTCAAGAGTGTCCTTTGCCGGTTCCTGATTGACCATATTGACCAGGTTGAAGTCGCAATATTTGACCAGCTTCAGCCCGATCAGGGTTGCGCGCACCTCGTCCCAGTCGAAGGTCGCAAAGTTCGGCCGGGCCACCGCCTGAGCGAGTTCGGGCGGCCAACCGCCCAGCCGCGTGCAGTTCGGATTGGCATTGACCATGGTGCGAAGATCGCCGCCGAACCGGTCGATCAGCGTCACAAAGCGCGCCATGAAATGCGCGGAACGCAGCGGTCTTGCATCAAAATGGATGTGAGTCGCGCTTTCCCGTGGCAGGGAAAAGCCGAGCGCCGCCGCATCATCAAGCAGCGCCGACAATGCTGTGTGGTGATCGGCCTCAATCGGCGCAGTCACGATTTCGCAAGGGCGCTCGCGCTCGCCCGGAAGCGGTGCCCCCACCGCGATCGACGCGCCATTGGCATCATTGACCCGCCGCATTCCGCCCGGATGCATATCAGTCTCAGTCCCGAACAAAGCTGCCACCGGATCGAGCACGGTTTCAAGCGGCTCGGCAGGGTCGCATTGCTGCTCTACCAGCCGCAGGAAACGCCGGTCATCGCTGACAATACGGTACCATCCGGGCTTGGGCTTGGCCTCGCGATGGAAGTCGGCTTGCAGGGTCAGATCATCGACAAAGCTGGCGACCCACTCGCCCTCCCCGCTGACCACTGTAAAACCCGGTGTGAGGTTTTCGAACACGTCGTGGCCCGGAACCTTCGCGGGCTCGGATTCGGGGTGGAAGAAGCGCATGGCGCTCCCGCCAACCCGCTGTGCCACCCGCTCGGCCAGATCACGGCGCGAGACACCGGCGGGCGCCATCAATTCAATCTCGAAGCCGACTTTCCAATCAAGCTCAACAGGCCGGTCGATTTCGACCGGTGAAGCCGGCTTCGATGTCATTGCGGCTTACCTCGGCGCCATTCTGATCGCACCGTCGAGACGCACATCTTCGCCATTGAAATAGCCGGTTTCGATCATGCACATGGCGAGTTTGGCGTATTCTTCGGCGTTGCCGAGGCGTTTGGGGAACGGAACCGAAGCAGCAAGGCCGTCTTTCACCTTTTGCGGGGCCGCATTCATCAGCGGAGTGTTGAAGATGCCCGGCAGGATGGTGTTGACGCGGATGCCTTCGCTCATCAGGTCGCGCGCGATCGGCAAGGTCATGCCGACGACGCCGCCTTTCGATGCCGAGTAAGCCGCCTGCCCCATCTGGCCGTCTTCAGCAGCAACCGATGCGGTGTTGACGATAGCACCGCGATCACCGTCTTCGCTCATCGGATCGAGTTTCAACATGCCAGCTGCGGATTTGGCGATGCAGCGGAAGGTCCCGACAAGGTTGACCTGAATCACGAAGTCGAACGCGCTGATCAGGAAGTGCTTGGTCTCACCTGTCAGTCCACCATTTTCGTCGCGCACGCGGCTGGCGGTCTTCATCGCATTGCCGATGCCGGCGCAGCAAACGAGGATGCGCTCTTGCCCATGCGCTTCGCGCGCTTTGGCAAAGCCTGCGTCCACATCGTCATCGCTGGTGACGTTAACCTTGC
The DNA here is from genome assembly GCA_039025455.1 of Pseudomonadota bacterium. Lineage (GTDB taxonomy): Bacteria > Pseudomonadota > Alphaproteobacteria > Sphingomonadales > Sphingomonadaceae > Erythrobacter. The sequence continues at coordinate 2,461 of JBCCOF010000184.1, forward strand.
AAAAGATGCCGCCGATCTCGGCTGCGAGCGCTTCGCCCTTTTCCTCGTTCATGTCGAAGATCGCGACTTTAGCGCCTTTGGCTGCGAGCGCCTTGGCCGTTGCCGCGCCGAGGCCCGATGCTCCGCCGGTGACGACGGCAGGTGTGTTGGCAGATACTTCCATTTGATTTTCCTCTCAAAATGCGAGTCCCCGCGCAGGCGGGGACCTCTTTCGGATAAGCAGGAGATCCCCGCCTTCGCGGGGATTCACAACCCAGTTAGACCCGTTCCACAATCGTGACGTTGGCGACGCCGCCGCCTTCGCACATGGTTTGCAGACCGTATTTCTTGTCGTGGCGCTTGAGCGCATGAACCAGTGTCGCCATCAGCTTCGTGCCCGAGGCGCCAAGCGGGTGACCCAGTGCAATCGCGCCGCCATGGACATTAAGCTTATCCGGATCCGCGCCGGTGTGCTTAAGCCATGCGAGCGGCACCGGAGCGAAGGCTTCATTCACCTCATAAAGGTCGATATCGGCCATGGTCAGCCCTGCCCGCTCCAGCGCCTTGTCAGTCGCGAACAGCGGCTCTTCGAGCATGATCACCGGATCGCCCGCCGTAACGGTCAGGTTGTGGATGCGCGCCATCGGGGTGAGGCCGTGCTGCTTCAGCGCTTCCTCGCTCACAACCATCACCGCCGAAGACCCGTCGCAAATCTGGCTGGCAGAGGCTGCGGTCACTTTGCCGTCGGGCGCGATCAGCTTGACCCCGGCAATCCCTTCGAGCGTTGCGTCAAAGCGGATGCCTTCATCGACTGTGTGCATCTCGGTGCCTTCGGGGGTCTCGACCTCGATCGGAATAATCTCGTCTTCAAACGCGCCAGCCTGTGTCGCGGCAATCGCTTTCTCGTGGCTCGACAGCGAGAATTGGTCGAGATCGTCTTTGGAGAAGCCATGCTTTTGCGCGATCATTTCCGCGCCCATGAACTGACTGAATTGCACCTTGGGGTATTTCTCCTCGAGGCCCGGCGATTTGTAGTGGCCCAGCCCCTCTTTCATATGCAGCGTCGCGGTCGAGCCCATTGGCACTCGGGTCATACTTTCCACGCCACTGGCAATCACAATATCCTGAGTCCCGCTCATTACAGCTTGCGCCGCGAATTGGATCGCCTGCTGGGACGAGCCGCACTGCCGGTCAATCGTCACCGC
>JBCCOF010000185.1:0-3619 GCA_039025455.1 Pseudomonadota bacterium
GATAAAGACACCCCACTGCCGCGAGACTTCATCACCGAGCAGGAGAACCGGCGGTCCATCGACCTTCCGCACGAACTCTATGACGTGACCGCTTGGTCGGTCGGCTACATGTCGGGCGTCAAAGTCGATTTGTGCAGCGGAGGCGCTGGCGGCGATATGCTCAGCAATCAGGCTCCTATTGCGCCCGTCAATGAAGGCTCTGGCGAGTTCGCGATTGCCGTTCCCTGGACCGATAGCGGTCAGGCCCGGCTGGTCAGCCTCGCGCTGCGCGAAGGGCTTGAAGCCCGCGTAACCGAAGACGCCTTCACCAAGAACGGCCGCACCTTCCCGCGCGGCACCGTTCTCTTCCCCGCCGGAACCAACGATCGCGCTGCCATGGCGCGCTTGTCGGCCCTCGCGTCAGAGGTTGGTGCGCACACCGTCGCGCTCGATTCAAGCTGGGTCGATGATGGACCCAACCTTGGCAGCTCATCCTTCACACGGCTGACCTTGCCCAAAGTCGCAATTGCTTGGGATGATGGCATTTCACAGCTCAGCGCCGGAGCAATGCGGTTCGTGCTTGAACAGCGCCTCGGACTGCCTATCGTCCCGATCCGCACCAACCGGTTTGGCGGCGCTGACTTGAGCGATTACGATGTGGTGATCGTGCCAGAGGGGCGTCCGGCCAACTCCATGGGGAAAGGCGGGCTGAGCACAATCAACGAATTCGTCAAACGCGGCGGCGTGCTGGTTGCAGTTGGGGCCAGCCTGAATGCCTTTGCCAGCGGCGATGGCGCGCTGCTTTCGGTCAAGCGTGAGGCCGCACTCGGCCGCGAGCCGGCATCTGGCGGCGGCGCGGATGACAAAACTCCATCGCTTGCCGAGGCTCAGGTGATCACGAACGCCGACGAATATCGCGAGGTGATCGAGGATCAGGGAGCACTTCCTGACACATTGCCGGGCGCTTTGCTCAACACGGTTGCCGACACCAGCCATTTCCTTTCGGCTGGCTATGACAATGGTGCGATTGTGTTGGCGAGCGGTTCGCAGATTTTCACTCCGCTAGACCGCTCCAAGGGCATCAATGTCCTGCGCTTCGCCGCCGAAGATTCGCTGATTGCGAGCGGCTATGTCTGGGGCGAAAACCGCGTCCAGATGGCGTTCAAACCCTATATGATTGCGCAGCCGAATGGTCAGGGGCTGGCGATTGGCTTCACCCACGATCCGTCAGCGCGCGCTTATCTTGACGGGCTGGACCTGTTGATCGCCAATGCGGTGTTGGTGGCCCCGTCGCGGGTGCGGTGATCTCGCCGGATATGCGGGGCAATTCAGTCAAAGGTGATCCCGGCGGCTTGCGCCTCGGCAATAACCTCCGGCCCCGTTTTCATCGGACTTTCCTGCGCGAGATCATACCAGTCAGGCTTTTCTTCGACGAAAATCTGCTGCTTGATCGGTAGCCCATCGGGCAGGTCGAACAATCCGGCGGAGAAGCTGTAAAAATCGGTAGGCGTAAAGCGATACCAAAGCGCGCTGCCACAAGTCTTGCAAAAGCACCGCTCGGCCCAGTCGCTTGCGGAATAGGTGCCAACATGGTCACCGCCCTCGATCTGGAATTCGACACCCGCGACCATCGCTCCGAAAGCGCCATAATTGCGGCGGCACATATCGCAGTGGCACACGTCCACTTCCTTCGCCATCCCGCTGAGTGTGATTGAAACCGCACCGCACAAACAGCGCCCCGTAATCGGCTCGGCGAGGCGCTCGACCGGCGCTTTGCCCGCTTCGAACATCTCGCTCATGGCATTGGCTCCTTAGAGCGGCACACCCGGCTCATGCTTCGACGTGCGGATGGTCAGAGACGTTTTCACGCTTTCGACATTGGGCGCAGGGGTCAGCTTTCCGGTAAGGAATTCCTGAAAACTTTGAAGGTCTTGGCTCACGATTTTGAGAATGAAGTCGATCTCACCATTGAGCATGTGGCATTCGCGCACTTCGGCAAGGTCGGCCATATGCTCTTCAAATTCGCGCAATGCGCTCTCGGCCTGACTTTTCAGGCTCACCATCGCAAACACCGTGATCGCAAAGCCCAGTTTCGACGGGTCAAGATCGGCGTGATAGCCGCGGATCACTCCGTCTTCCTCAAGCCCGCGAACGCGGCGAAGGCATGGCGGCGCGGTCAGCCCGACCCGCTGAGCCAATTCGACATTCGTCACGCGCCCCTCGGCCTGCAATTCAGCGAGCAGGCTTTTGTCGATTTCGTCCAGATTGGCCATCCAGCTATTGCTCCTAATCGCCGATAATCGAATGCTGCCAAAAGGCGCGCATCGGCACATCATTGTGTAACTTCCTGCGCAACAATGCGCAGCGAGTGATAATATTATTAGGTGTTACAGCAATTGTCCCGCTTTGCAACGCACTGCAAGTGTTCGGCTGTGACATTGCGCAGGGGCTGTTAGAGACGACCGGTTGTCGCGCGCTGCCCACGCTGGGCCGTGGTGCGATTCTCGATACGGAGACGGAATGTTCTTTGACGATCGCCTTGCCACGGTGCTGCGCCAACGCGCCGATAGCGAGGCGGGGTCACGCACGCAGTTCCGGCAGCTGCTCGATATTCTGGGCAACCGCAAATATGGCGGCGATCAATCGCTGGTCGCGGCGGCGTGGCTGCGTATGGATGCCTTGGCCGAAGGGATCCCCGCCAAAGAGCGCGCGGCGATGATTCGCGAGCGTGGCTGGCGGTTGCGCAACGCCGATCTTGCCGCGCACCTTTCCGATTTCGAACCTGAAGTCGCCTCGGCGGCCCTCGAACGCGCTGATCTTTCCGACGAAGACTGGTCTGCACTGGTCCCGCGTTTGCCGGTTCGAGCGCGCGGTTTCCTGCGTCTGCGCAAGGATTTACCCAAGGAAACCGAGACATTGCTCGACCGGCTAGGGGTCTATGATCGCGGCCTGCCCTCGCCCGGCGAATTTTCCGGGGGCGCGAGCGCAGAGTCACTGGTGGACACCGCATTACCACCGCAAGCGGACGAAGCGGATTTCGAAGCCCCACCGCCGCTTGATCTCGCCGAGGTCATGGGCGATTCCGAGCCGTTGCCAGCTGTCGAAAACACCGATCCACTGGCGGGCCTAAGCGATGCACCGATCGAAGCCGAAACTCAGGCGGAGCCTACAGAATCGGGCTTTGTCGAGGCCGAAATCGTCGAACCCGACACGGCTGTAGCCAATTCCAGTGACACCGGCCGCACTGAAATCTCCGCGCTAAGGGAACGCATCGCCGAATACCGCCGCACGCGCGGCCCCGATGGCGAAGGGAGCGAGCTATCCCCGCGCCTGCCGCTTCAAGACGAACCTGCGCAGCGCAAGCAAATCTCCAGTTTCGGCTTTGCCGCCGATGCCGCTGGCCGGATCGAGTGGGCCGAATCCGAAGTCGCTTCGAGCGTTATCGGCACCCGCCTGATCGCACCGCGCCGTATTGGCTCCAGCGGCGATGAAACAGCTTTCGAGCGCGCCTATTCCCGACGCCAGCCGATCCAGCGGGCCGAGGTCGAGTTGACTGGAGCGAGCCGCATCGCAGGGATCTGGGTGGTCGATGCTCAACCGCAATTCACCGAGGACGGCAATTTTTCGGGCTATGTCGGGC
>JBCCOF010000186.1:0-3552 GCA_039025455.1 Pseudomonadota bacterium
ATCGACCGGCCCTGCGATTGGGTGGTGTGCGATGCGAGCTTTATCAGCCTTGCCAAAGTGCTCGACAGGCCGCTTGAGCTGGCGTCGCGCGAATGTCGTCTGGTGGCGCTGATCAAGCCGCAATTCGAAGTCGCGCGCGATGAGGTCGGGAAGGGCGGTGTGGTCCGCGAGCCCGCGCTCCATACGCGCGTTTGCGGAGAAGTTCGCCATTGGCTCGAAGGGCTTGGCTGGGACATTGAAGGCATTGTCGAAAGTCCGATCACCGGACCTCAGGGCAATGTCGAGTTCCTGATTTCGGCCTGGCGGCGCTAACCCAGGTCCAGCGAGCTGATCTTCGCGTCTAGATCAATCGGGATTTCCGACAGAACCTCCGCGCCGCTCACCTTCTTATAGGCATCATCGCCCATTTCCTCGACCAAGGCCGCCTGTTTCGCATCGCGCTCGCGCAGCAACTCGGCGATCTCATCACGATAAAGCGCGACCATGCCGGTGACGAAGCGGTTCACCAGATCGTCCTGCTTGGTGTGATCGACGTTGAAATCCGGCAGGTGCTCGATCAGCAGCTCTGCCGGATAGAGATATTCGTTGGTCACATAATGGTTCACGGTGAACCACGCGCGCGGAATGCCGAGCGTGTTGACCGACAAGGCAACCAGATGCGTGACATCCGCCTTTTTCTTCTTGCCCTTGGGCGGGATCACCGTGGGTTCGACCTCTTCGGGCAATTGATCGCGGTGAAGGAACAGATGGAAGTGCCCGTGTTCGTCCGGGTCGCGCTTTCCGGCCGCGTGGACGTGGTAATACCAGCGCGACTGGCAAAATTTATCGCGCGCATCGCCTTTGGGATAATGGGTCCAGAATGTCGCGCCTTCCTCGGGAACGATCCGCAGCATCAGCGGGCGCTGTTCCTGCGCCATGGCGGTGATCGTTTCGATAACGGTCTCAGCGGCTTGGATCGGGGTCATGCAGGAGGCTCTAAAACGCAAAACGGCCAGCGGCAACCAATGTCCCCGCCGGCCGAATTGTGTTTGATCAACTGATCAAAGAAGCGAGATTACTCAGCTCCGCAGTCTGCGCCACAGTCAGCGCCGCAATCGGCACCACAGTCAGCTCCGCAATCGGCACCGCAGTCAGCACCGCAATCGGCACCGCAGTCAGCGCCGCAATCGGCACCACAGTCAGCGCCGCAATCAGTGGTAGCGGTTTCTTCGACCGACTCTTCGTCAGCAGTGGTGTCAGCAGCTTCTTCAGCCGGGCTGCAAGCTGCAGTGGTCAGAGCGAGGCCGCCAGCGACAGCGAGCATCGATGCAAAGTTGGTCTTCTTCATTGGTTCAGTTCCCCTAAAATGGGCCCATGGGTGGGCTGGACGCGAAAATTCATCGGTTTCTTATCGGATTGCGTCCCGAATCGCGGCAAGAATGTGGCGAAGCTAACAGAAAGTCTCAGAAAGGCGAATCCCATTCTGTATGTTTCTTGAGTCCAACCATATTTTTTTGAGAAAATGCGTTGTTTCGCTCGGTGAAACAGGTGGCAGAGCATCCGATTGGCGCTAACAGGACGAAGGTGTATCGCCTCATGGGTCGCGCGAATTGCTGCGAATCGGTTGGGGCGTCGTCATATTTGCGGCACCGCCAGAGCGTGGTTCCGGGAGGAACAATGAACTTACTCGCTTCCAAGGGACAATTGCGCGCAAGTTTTTTGCGCTGGTCGCTGGTGCTTGTTCCGCTGATTGTGCTGCTTGGCTTTCTGGCCGGTGGGTTGGGTTCGCCCGACACGGTGTGGTTTGCCAGCCTTGAGAAGCCTTCGATCTTCCCCCCACCGGCGACCTTCGGGATAGTGTGGAGCATTCTCTATGTGATGATCGGCTTCGCTCTGGCGCTGGTTGTGAGCGCATGGGGAGCTTCGGGGCGCGGGGCGGCGATTGTCCTGTTTGCGCTGCACTTTATCGGCAATCTTGCCTGGACCTTTGTGTTCTTCGGGATGCAGAATATCGTCGCGGGGCTGGGCGTGCTGGCCTACACAGCAGTCAGTCTGTTTGTAGTGATCATCCTGTTCGCACGTGTGCGCAAGCTCGCCGCGCTGCTGATGCTGCCTTATTTTGCGTGGGCGTGCTTTGCGACGGTGCTGAATTACCAGTTCATGGTGCTCAACCCCGATGGCGGCAATGCCGAGGGCAGCGGGGCGGCGCAGCGGATCGAGTTGTAGGGCCACTTGGTACCAACGCAGGCTGGACAAGCGCCGCTGCGATCTCCAAATAGCCGCCATGCAAAGCGAAAACAAAATCCTCGCCGACTTCGTCAAAATCGCCAACAGTGCAGCGGGCACTATGGCTGGCATGACGCGCGAGGCCCGCGAGGGCGCGCGCGAGCGGATGCGCGAGGCCATGGGCGGCATGGACTTTGTCAGCCGCGAGGAATTCGACACCGTCAAGGCGATGGCTCAAAAGGCCCGCGAACAGGCCGACGCGCTCGAAGCCAAAGTTGCCGAGCTCGAAGCGAAGCTCGCTGGCAAGTAAGCCCGTTGCGCGGCGCTGCGTGATCTGATGCAGCTGCGCGCGCCCGCCATTCTCCTGTCCTCGCGTCCGCATGGCGAGACGGCGGCCATCGCGCGGTTGCTAACGCAACACTATGGCATGGTAGCGGGCTATGTCGCGGGCGGGCGAGGGCGGCAATTGCGCCCTGTGATGATCCCCGGCAACCGCGTCGCGCTCGAATTGCGGGCCAAGTCGGACAGCCAATTGCCGTTTGCGCGGCTCGAGCTTGAGGAAAGCCGCGGGCCGTGGATGACCGAGCCGCTTCCCGCCGCGGCGATCGTCTGGGTCTGCGCGCTGACCGCCACCGCTCTGCCCGAACGCAATCCTTATCCGACCCTGTTTGAAGCGCTTGGCGCTTTGCTTTCGGCGGTCTGCCATGCTCCTTCGGCGCGCGGGTGGCTGGCGGCGATGGTGGCTTACGAAACAATGCTGCTGCGCGAGCTTGGCTATGGCGGCGCGCGTCCGGATATGGAGGGCGATCTCGATGCGCAGTTCGAGGCCTTTCGCCAGCTGCACAAGCCCTTGGCGCGCTATCTGCTTGCCGATAGCAAAACCGATGTTATGGCCGCGCGCGTTCTCTTGGGCGAGCGGATTGCCCGGATGGTGAAGTGAGTGAGTGCGCATGAAGATCGCAGTTCTGCCCGGTGACGGGATTGGCCCCGAGGTAACGCGCGAGGCCTTGCGCGTGCTCGATGCGCTTGGCCTGCCGGGGCTTACCCTGACGCACGGCGATGTGGGCGGGATCGCGTATAAGCGCCACGGCCACCCGCTGCCCGAAGAGACGCTGACCATGGCGCGCGAGGCGGATGCGGTGCTGTTTGGCGCGGTGGGCGATCCCGATTGCGATGCCTTGGAGCGCGCGCTGCGGCCCGAGCAGGCGATCTTGGGCCTGCGCAAGGAATTGGCCCTGTTCGCCAATCTCCGCCCGGCGCGGGTGTTTGAGGGACTCGAGCATCTCTCCCCGCTGCGCCCCGAAATCGCGCGCGATCTCGACGTGCTGATCGTGCGCGAGCTGACCG
>JBCCOF010000187.1:0-3544 GCA_039025455.1 Pseudomonadota bacterium
CGCAGCCCTTCTTCATGCTCGTCGCGATTGATCGCGCTGACCGCCTGATAATAGAGCGCATCCTTGGCGCGCAAATCGGCAAATGCTTTGAGCGAGGGTCCAAGGCTGGCTTGGGCCCCGCCCTCCATGGCGCGCTTCACCGCCGCAACGGACTGCGCGAGCAGCGCGTCATCTGCGCAGGAGCCGGCGCATTTCTCGTTAAGCGAAGTCAGCTCGGCGAGCATTTCTTGCGCATCCTCCATGCGCTCAAGCTCGATGTAAGCAAGCGCCAGATCGCGCTTCGCCTCGATCCGGTCAGGAGAATATTTCACGGCATTTTCGAGCGGTTTGCGCGCTTTCTTTGTCTTGCCAGCCTTCATGTAAGAAAGGCCGAGCAGATAATGCGCTTCGCCATTGCGCTTTGCTACGCGGGTCACCTTTTTGAAATGGCCCGCAGCCGCGTCGAAATCGCCATCATTGTATGCGGCCACACCCTGACGATACTCTTCTGCTGGATCATATTGCGGGCCGCTGGCGCTAGGAGAGCCACCTCCACCACCGCCGCCTCCGGCAGCTGACACGAGCGAAACCGGTGCAGCGATAAGGCCACCTGCCAATATCAGCGCAGCTGCAAGTTTCGCCGTTTGGTTGCTCTTCGTCATCGCTGTTCTCTCCAATCTAACGCGGTCTCCGACCGATATACGTTTGAAAGCGGGTTTTGGTTACGTATGTCGCAACAAAAAGAACGCCTTTCGCGCCATTCGGTTCATTTTTTGTGCCTCGTCGCCCCCACCCGAGCCATTCTGTCGCCAGTCATATTCGGGTCTCGGCTCCCTGCCTTGACCAAATGCGATTGGCCCCTGCGTCAAACGGCAAACAAAATTTCCTACTCCGGCGTTTCGTGCCATAGGGCCCACATGTTTGTCGAAGCCTTCGGTTCATTCAACGGTGATCGCCTTGCCCGATCAAAAGACGCCTCTGTGATCGATCGGATTTTTGCTCTTAGACCGTGTAACAGGTGGTCCATGTGTTCTTCAGCTGCGACGAGTCGAGTGGAACAGATGGCACCCGCAGGACACAAAGCATGGCTCAACTGATCTGCGCCACAGACGACAGCGGAGGCCCCGAGATCTTCGCTTCGCTGCAAGGCGAAGGGCCGAGTGCGGGCACACCGGTGGCGTTTATCCGGCTGTCGCGCTGCAACCTTGCCTGCACGTGGTGCGACACCGCCTATACGTGGCACTTTGACGGCGACAATCGCCCCCATCGCGACAACATCTCGTATGATCGCAAGGCCAACCAGGTCGCGCTTTCGCCAGAGAAGGCTGCTGCCAAGGTCGCGGCCCTGGGGCAAAAGCGTCTGGTCATCACTGGTGGCGAACCGCTGCTGCAATGCGGGCCCCTCGCCGACATGCTGGCGATCCTGCCCGATATCGAGGTCGAGATCGAAACCAACGGCTCCACCAAGGCAAGCGGCCATGTCGATATCCGCGTTGACCAGTACAATGTCAGTCCCAAGCTCTCCCATTCCGGCAATGACGCAGCGCAAGCGCTGATCCCGGAGCGGCTTGATCACTATGCCGCTGATCCGCGCGCGTACTTCAAGTTCGTGATCGCTCAGCCCGAGGATGTGGATGAGGTTCTGGCGCTTCAACGCGAGCACAGGATCAGCAGCGACAAGGTCTTTCTGATGCCAGAGGGCACCACAAGCGAGGATTTGCGAGCGAAGCAGGGCTGGCTGTCAGATATCTGCCTCAAACACGGGTTTCGCATGTCGGACCGCCTGCATATCCACCTCTATGGCGATGAGCGCGGGACGTGATAGGCTTTCGGCGCACCATAGGAGAGCGAGTATGAAACCGATCTATGCGATCACTGTTTTGGCCTCACTCGGGATTGCATTGGCGGCTTGCGATGAAACGGCCCAGGTCGGAGAAGTCGAAGGCCGTTTGAGCACCGAAAGAGCCGAAGACGCTGATACAGAAACCTCCAAAGAAGCCAAAGATGCCGAAGCAGAGGCCTCGGACAAGGCCAGCAAGGATGATGCAGCAGCAGCCGAGAAGGCCGAGGTCAGAGCCTTTATCGACTCGATATTCGCGGGCTACACACCCGAAGGCTACGGCGTCGACATCAACAGCCCGGCCGAGTACTTCGATCCGGAACTAGCGGCCGCGATCAAGGCGGAGCAGGTTAGCGCCGAGGCGGCGGGCGATGTCCCGATGGGGCTGGATGCCGACCCGTTCTGCAATTGTCAGGACTGGGACGAATTCTCGCACACCATCGATGCCGTCACTCTGGACGGCGATAAAGCAAGCGCCAAAGTCACGATCAACAATTTCGGCGCAAAGGAGACGCGCGCAATCAGCCTGACGAAAACCGCAACAGGATGGCGCGTCTCTGACCTCGACGGCGGGTTTCGCTCGATATTCCTGTAGAGGCTCGGTCTAGCCCTGCGAACGCCAGCGAAGCACGACCCGCTCGACGATCTCCTCTTCGCCACCGCCACGGTTCCACAGCTCGACAAAACTGGGATCTTCGGAAGCGGGGCGCAGGTGCTCTTCGAGATTGTCGAAGTTAACGCGGATCGGGATTGCGACACCCTCGCCGCAGACAATGCACTCCCGGTTGCGCAAGGCAGGGATCGAGTCGAGAAATCCGCGCGATCCTTCTGGCATGGCCGCCTTCACAAAGGCTTGGTCGCGGTCGTTGTTGAGGCGCATCGAGATGATCGTGCCGCACTGCGACAGAACACCCTCGGCAAGGTCGGAGGGGCGCTGTGTGATCAGGCCGAGCGAAATGCCGTATTTACGGCCTTCCTTGGCGATCCGGCTGAGGATGCGGCCAACCGATGACCCGTCCGAGTTCTTCTCGTTCGGGACATAGCGGTGCGCTTCCTCGCACACGAGCAAGACGGGCCGCGGCTTCTCCTCGCGTCCCCAAATGGCAAAATCGAACACCAAGCGGCTGAGCACCGCGACCACCGTCGAGGTGATGTCCGAGGGCACGCCCGACACGTCAATGATCGAGATCGGCTTGCCGTCGCCCGGCATACGGAAAACGGTGCTGATAAACTGCGCCATGGTGTCGCCGACAAGCATGCCGGAGAACATGAACTGGTAACGCGGATCGGTCTTGAGCTCTTCGAGCTTGCTCTTGATCCGCATATAGGGCGCGGAGGACGTGGCCTTGTCGAGCTGACCCATCTCGTCCTGCAGCTTCGTCGCAAGGTCCGAGAGCAGATAGGGGATCGGCGAGTCCACGGTGATCTTGCCCATCGTCTCGGCCATCCGATTCTTTGACCGGGCGTGCAAAAGACACTTGGCAAGAATGTCCATATCGACCTGGCGCTCATTGCCGTCGCTGGTCAGCAGCACCTCGCAATGCTCTTCAAAGTTCATAAGCCAATAGGGCATTTGCAGGTTCGACACGTCGAGAATGTTGCCGGTCGTGCGGAAGGCGGCGGAATACTCACCGTGCGGGTAGATCATCACGATGTGGCCCTGCGGCGCGGCCTGACAGATGCGGTGCAGGATGAGCGCAGCGCTGGTCGATTTACCGGTACCCG
>JBCCOF010000188.1:0-3542 GCA_039025455.1 Pseudomonadota bacterium
ATGCGAGCGTAGGTGCCCCAGCTGACCCAAACCGCCGCAATCGCCAGGATCGCGAACAAAGCGGCCGCGAAAAGCTTGGTCGATAGTGGCTGCGAAAGAACAACCTCGCCGTGGAGCCGGTCGGCTGAACTCTCAAGCGCCTCAGCGCGAAATAGTGACACAAGAAACCTCTTCGAGATTTCCCGTCCAGTTTGCGGTCCCGGCTCAGAGGTATTTTTGATCGACGCGCTGAGATTGTACGAGATCGACAAAAGACAAAGAATTCAAACTCTAAGGGGGCTTAAGAAATTCTGTAGGGTGGCAGAGAAATGGCAGAATTCAGCCATTCCTCGACAATGGAGCGTTGGCAACTCGGTCCTTTTCTCGGGTGAAATGTAGCCCGATTTCGTGGAGACAAACTTCGAACAGCTGCGTCATAAAGTTCAGTCACTCAATCTTGTTCAACAATTGACCTTGGTTCGCTTGAGTTTCAGCAAGAGGATCCCGACCCACCTTTGAGTCCGGTCCGATCTAAGAGTCCGCAATTGGGTCGGAAGCGGTACGTCCGTTTTCACTCGGCACGTACCAAGGAGTGGCCTGTCAGCAATCGGCCCAGTTCGAGCCGTCACTTTATGACTGAGAGTGGGGGAGATGGCGGACGCATTGACTTCAGTTTTTTGGAAAACGGAGTGCGCAAGTTTGCAGAGGACCGCTCAGACACTCCAGCGTTCGAGCTTGCGATAGATCGTGGAGGGGCTGACTCCCAAACCGCGCGCGGCTTTGCTGATGTTGCCCGAGCTGCGCGAGATTGCTTGCTCGATCGCCATCCGCTCGATTTCCTCAAGCGTCATTCCCGAAAAATCGGTGATCGCCACGCTCGAAGCTTCGGGCGCAGCGACCGGTGTTGCGGTATCCATCGGCACCACTGCAGCGCTGGAGGGCGCTGCCAAGGACCGTGGGCGAGGCGAGGAAGGGGCCGCGCCGCTCAAGTCAATTTGCTTGCCTGTGCTCGTAATGATCGCTCGACGCAAAGCGTTCTGAAGCTCGCGCACATTGCCGGGCCAGTCGTGTGACTGGATAAACGCCTCGCTGTCCTTCGAGAAGCCGGAGATCTTCCGACCTTCTTCGGCTGCGATCCGTTGCGCGAGCACATTGGCAATAAGAGCAATGTCTCCGCCGCGATCACGAAGCGCGGGCAAGCCGATCGGGATCACGTTGAGGCGATAATAAAGGTCTTCGCGGAAGCGTCCTTCGGCAACCTCGCTTTCGGGGTCTCGGTTCGTTGCGCACACGATGCGAACGTTCACCGGCTCTGCCGCCGAAGAACCGACTCGCTGGATCATTCCCGTTTGTAAAAAGCGCAGCAATTTGACCTGGAGCTTCAGGTCCATCTCGCAGACTTCGTCGAGGAACAGCGTACCCCCGTCGGCGGCCTTAGCCGCGCCAATGCGATTTTCGATCGCTCCGGTAAAAGCGCCCTTCACGTGACCGAAAAGCTCGGATTCAAGAAGGTTTTCTGGGATCGCGCCGCAGTTGATCGCGACAAACGGGCCGCTGCGACGTTTGCTGGCGGCGTGGATCGCCTCAGCGGTGACTTCCTTACCGGTCCCGCTTTCACCGGTGACAAACACGGTTGCCTTCGAATCGGCGACACTTTCGATTGTGCGGAACACCGCCTTCATTGGCGGTGACCGGCCAATAAATCCGTGAAAGCCTTCTTGCCCGCCAGAGGCGGACGCGTCCACGTCTTGCGTTGCGGGCTGCGTTTCTGCGCTCTGCTGCGCCGCATTGGAGATAGTTGTCAGCAAGCGAGAACCCGCCACCGGCTTCACAAGGAAATCGTAGGCGCCCATTCGCATCGCAGAGATCGCGCGCGTGAGCGAGCCATCGGCCGTGACGACAATCACACTTGGAGCGCCGTTCTTCCCCGCCCATGCGTCAAAGATGGTTAGCCCGTCGCCGTCGGGAAGCTGGAGATCGAGCAGCACCACATCAAAGCTCTCATGCGTCAAGGCCCGTCGTGCGTCAGCGAGGTTTTCCGACAGGCTTACCTCGTGGCCCGCATCCTCAAGCTGCGCCGCATAACCCAGCGCCAGTGAAGCGCTGTCTTCAACGATAAGAACCTTGGCGTTTTGCATCAGTGGATCCTGAAATAGGCAGTCTTGCCGGTTGGATCGGGATTGATCCATTCGATCGAACGCGTGTCGCCGAAGTGCTTCATGCACCCCTCAACGAGGCCGTGGGCGATAAAAGCGAACGGGCGGTGCGAGGCGTATTCGACGACAAAGCCGTCAGCCTCTTTCCACGAACGAACCGTCGGGGGTTCGGCATCAGGATAGAGAACTTTCACTTCTTCGTGGATGTGGCTCTCGACATGGTCGAGCATCCCTTCAGCGGTGGGGTAGCGGTTGACGATCTCAGTGTAGAGAACCGTGAAGCGATCAAAGAGGAAGCGACCGAACTCCTGGCACAGGTCGTTGGCATCAAGGCCACTCAAGCGGGAGGCCGAGGTTACGACCTGAACGGCCTGTTCCCATGGGTATCTCGAGACACGAGAGAACGCCCCGCCGTGGGGCAATTCGGCGACTTCGAGCACTTGCTCTGTAAAACTTGGCCCTCCCTTTTCGTCCAGGAAGCCCAGGAGCTCAGAATAAATAATACCCTTCATTGTAACGCATCTCCGCTGACAGTGTCTGTCTTGCGTAATGCAAACCGCGTGCCGAAAAGTTGCTGGCTGCAAGTGCGAATACCGTCCACACGGTGACGCATAATGCAATTATCTTCGCAAATTGCAACAGAAATATCGCAATTTGCGAATCTCGCATCAGCGCTGAGGCGCCTTGGTTTATGATGCCAAGATGAGTTTCGGGATTTGCGCAAACGCTCTGATATCTTCCAGCATGGTTGCCACCTCGAAAAGGAACAGAAAGGACACAGGAGCAACGATCGCTTGGTGTGAGTAAGTCAATTGGACCGGCACGCGCATGAGTTGAACTTTTCGCAAAAGCTTCACGCCAACCAAGGCGCAGACCACTCCGATGGCAGCTCCAACCAGAATGTCGCTTGCGTAATGTAGCCCGAGATAAACTCGGGGAAGCGCGATAAAGACTGCGCTATACGCGCCTGCGATGAGGCCAAGTGTGCGCGATGTCAGGAATATGCTGGTGGAGATTGCCGCGAACAGGATCGCGTGATCGCTCGGGAACGAACTGCCGGTCGACATAGACGCTGAGAACGCCATCAACCGATCGGGGACCTGCATCGCGAGCTCTGGCTCGAGAAAAGGCCGCAAGCGAAACTCAAGAGTGCTCGAGAGAAGCAAAGCGAGCGCCTCGGCGAATACACTTGAGATAAGCGCTGCGATTAGCGTGAGGCGGTTGTCAAATTGTCTGACGCGCCCATCGTCCAGTCCGCTGCGCGGCGCATACGTCCAGATATAGACCATGATCCCGCATAGGACAGCGCCCTTTGCGAGGTGACTTGAGGACATCATCAAGATGGTCTCATCGAAAACTGGCCATTGCCCGAGGAATTGAGCCATCCAGATTGAGATTTGTGCGTCC
>JBCCOF010000189.1:0-3502 GCA_039025455.1 Pseudomonadota bacterium
TGAGGGGCGCGGCACTCTCTCCCATTTCCGTTCGCTGAAAGACACCCATTTGAATGTCGTTGCCTGAGCTGTTCGTCTCTGCCTTCATCACGCTCTTTGTTGTGATTGACCCTCCGGGCTGCGCGCCGATCTATGCGGGCCTGACCAAAGATGCGACCGGTGCGCAGGCGCGCAATATGGCGCTGCGCGCGGTGGCAATCGCCGGCGTGATCTTGCTGATTTTTGCCTTCTTTGGCGAAGCTTTGTTGGGCGCGTTGCATATCGAGCTCGACAGTTTTCGTATCGCTGGCGGCTTGATGCTGTTCTGGATCGCGTTCGAGATGGTTTTCGAAAAGCGCACGCAGCGCCGCAACGAACGCGCCGACAAAGTCAGCGCCAACGAAGTCGAAGACGTATCAGTGTTTCCCATGGCCATGCCGATGCTGGCCGGACCTGGCGCGATCGCCGCGGTTATGCTGCTGATGAACGAAGCCGAAGGCTGGGGAGAAAGGGCAGAGGTCTTCGCCGCGCTGGGTCTCGTGCTTGCGCTAACGGCTGGGGCGCTGGTGGCAGCGGGTCCGCTGATCCGCCTGCTGGGTGACAAGGTTGAGGCCGTAATCACGCGGCTGCTGGGCGTTTTGCTGGCGGCCTTGGCGGCGCAATATGTGATCGACGGATTGAAAGGCGCGTTCGGTTTCAGCTTGTCCGGCTAAGCCTCTGGCGTCGTTGGGGATGCGCGCTTAGGGTCCGGCGCCATGGCAAAAGGAACGCACGATTTCGCGGCTGATCCGCGCAACGACACTATCCTGATAAACGTCAACGGCGTGATGACGCCGCGCGCCGAGGCGACCGTCTCGGTGTTCGACAGCGGGTTCATGCTCGGCGATGGCGTGTGGGAGGGGTTGCGGCAGCATCGCGGTCGCATCGCTTTCCTCGATGCGCATCTGGACCGCCTCTACGAAGGCGCCAAAGCGATCGCGATGGACATTGGTCTGACGCGAGAGCAACTGGCGCAGCGGATCGATGAAACCATCGAGGCCAACCAAATGCGCGATCAGGATGGTGTGCATATCCGGCTGATGGTCACGAGGGGTATCCGTTCGACGCCCTATCAAGATCCGCGGGTTGTGATCAGCTCGGCCACCATCGTTATCATCCCTGAGTACAAAGCGCCGCTGCCCTCGACGATTGAAACCGGTATTAGGCTTTTCACGGTTCATGTCCGGCGCGGTGATCCCGCGGTGCAGGATCAGAAGCTCAATTCGCATTCCAAGCTTAACTGCATCACCGCCTGCATTCAGGCTGCGCAAGCCGGCGCGGATGAAGCGCTGATGCTTGATCCGCACGGTTTTGTGGCGACGTGCAATTCGACACACTTCTTTATCGTGCGCAAAGGCGAGGTATGGACGTCGAGTGGCGATTATTGCCTGGGCGGCATCACGCGATCCAACGTCATCCAAGTGTGTCGAGAGGCGGGTATTCCCGTGTTCGAGAAAAATTTCTCATTGACCGATGTATACGGCGCGGACGAGGCGTTTGTGACCGGCACTTTTGCGGGCGTGGTGCCCGTGACCGAGATCGATGGGCGCGTGCTGACCTCATCGCGCGGACCTATGGTGGAGCGCTTGCAAGGGCTGTACCGTAATCTCATGGATCGGGATGTGGCTTTGTGAGTGTTCGGATCGCTATGTGGTCGGGTCCGCGCAATATCTCGACCGCAATGATGCGCAGCTTCGGCGCGCGAGCCGATTGCGCGGTGTCGGATGAGCCGTTTTACGGGGCGTTCCTCAAAGACACCGATGAGCCCCATCCGATGGCGGCGGAAACCATCGCCGATATGGAATGCGATTGGTCGCGCGTTACTGACGCTTTGAGCGGGCCCATACCCGGTGGAAAGCCCGTCTGGTATCAGAAGCATATGCCGCACCACATGGTGGGGCCCATCAGCATCGCCGACTTTCCCGAGCATCGCCACGCCTTTCTGATCCGCGCGCCCGAGCGTGTGGTTGCGAGCTATGCGGCCAAAAACGAGCTTCGCCGACCCGAACTGCTCGGCTTTGGACAGTTACGGGAGTATTTCGAAAACGAGGCCGAGCGAACGGGGCAGGCGCCACCGGTTATCGACACCGATCACGTACTCGAAAACCCGGAAGGTGTGCTTTCACGCCTTTGCAAAGCGCTGGGCATCGTTTGGGATCCGGCTATGCTAGCATGGGAGAAAGGGCCCCTACCCGAAGATGGTGTGTGGGGCGCGCATTGGTATGACAAGGTCAACGCCTCAACTGGCTTTGCGCCGCCACCCGGCGCGCTACCGAAGCTTCAAGGAGCGTACCTCGCGGTCGCCGAGGCCTGCCGAGCGGATTACGTAGCGCTCAAGCGCTACGCGATCACTGCAGAGTCATGATCTCTTCACCGCCATCGCCGCGGCTGAAGAATTGCATCAGCTGGACCAGCAATTCGCAGCGGGCCGATAGAGTGGAGGCTTCCAGCAGCGCTTGCTTCGATGCCGGGTCGAACGGAGCAATTTGAGACACGCCGTTGATCAGCGATTGATCGTCCAAGCGTTCGACCGAATCCCAATCGACACGGTAGCCTTGGGAATCCGCAAACGCGCGAGCCTCGGCTTCGAATCCACCGCGTTGCGCATGGCTGAGCGTTTCGTCTTGATCGTCCTCGATCAGCTCGCCTTCCACCTGACGAAAAGCGGTGGCGACATCGAGCTCGCGTACCAGCTTAAAACGCGACTCTCCTTCAAGGATCAGGTTATAGCGTCCGTCATCCATGGCTTCGATCTCACCGATACGGCCTACACAGCCGACCGAATAGAGCGGCGAGCCTTCGACCGAACGCTGCGGCTGAATCATCGCAATGCGACGATCGCGCACCAAAGCGTCTCCGACAAGCGCACGGTAGCGCGGCTCGAAAATGTGTAAAGGCAGTTGAAGGCCCGGAAAGAGGACCGCGCCGGGCAGAGTGAAAATGGAAAGCCGCGTGGACATGCCCGATTATCCGAACAGAATCTTCGACAACCGCCGACGCGTGGAAACCACCCAGGCATCTTCCAAGCCCACCGCTTCGAATATCTGCAAGAGCTTGGTCCGCGCCGCGCCCTCGTTCCATTCGCGATCCGCGGTGACCATCGCCAGAAGCGTGTCAGCGGCGGCGTCTCTATCGCCAGCGACAAAAGCCGCTTCAGCGTAGGCCATTCCGGCGTCCATATCGGATGGATTGGCGTCGACCGCGGCCTTAAGATCGGCCAGTTCGCCATCGTCGACCTGCGTTCCCGCCAATTCCAACGCGGCCTTCGCAGCCGTGATCGCGGGGTCACTGGCCAAACTGGGATCGGCTTCAATTGCGGCGAGCGCTTGGCGCGCCTCGTCCACTTGGCCAAGCGCAATCATCGCGCGCACCAGCCCGGCATGCGCGGCGACGTTGCCGTTCGCAAACTCAACCACCTGTGCAAATATGCCAGCAGCGCGCTGGGCGTCGCCCTCGGTCAGCGCTTGCTCTCCCATGGCGATAA
>JBCCOF010000190.1:0-3490 GCA_039025455.1 Pseudomonadota bacterium
CAGGCGACCATCGAGACGTTGGGCAGCTCTCAGGCGACCATCAAGACGTTGGGCAGCTCTCAGGCGACCATCGAGACGTGGGACAGCTCTCAGGCGACCATCGAGACGTGGGGCAGCTCTCAGGCGACCATCGAGACGTGGGACAGTAAACAACCGTTGCAGGAAAACATCACGCACATCGGAGGTCACGCGGTTGCATCGGATCGGCCTGAGTTATTGGGAAGGGTTGCAGCGGCGGTCTTGGCCGAACCTCACCGCCTTAAAATGGATTCATGGCATTGCGGCACCAGCCACTGCATTGCAGGCTGGGCTGAGACGTTGGCGGACATACCCAAGGGTCAAGGCCGCCATTCTGCGGGCCTAATTCTCCTTGGGCGGGAAGCGGCATCACATTTTTATGACAGCAATAAGGACGCCCTTGCTTGGCTCAAGCAGATTGATGCCGAAATGAACGGCCCCGACGCCGCAACCGCGCAGAATTAGGACACGTTGACATGAGTGAAGTTGAGGCAACTGCGATAGGTACGATCAAGCAACCCAACCAAGCGAGAACACCCATGGATGAAGTGAGCGTGACGGCGGCGGTTGAAGTGATGATGGCGGTCTATCGGCAAGCGCGTCCCGGCTCTTACATTTCTCATGTTGTAGCAAGGGAAATGCTTCAAGCCGCACTTCCACACCTCAATTCCACCGAAGGCATGCCAACGTGGGACGCCTTCTTGCGAGCCACACGGGCCTGTAACTGGCGCAACGAGCAAATCCGGCAAATGGGCGGTCAAGCGATAGCACTTTCGGACACCGACCCACATTATCCGCCAGAAGATACGGATTGGAAGGCGTTGCTTGACCTCACGTCCGCCGAGCAATCCACCCGCGCCGAAATGGAGCGCGAGATTGCTGAGTTACGGGAAGCGCTTGCCCCTTTCGCTCACATAGCGTGCTATTTTGAGTATTACATTCCAGAAGCAATGCCCGTTCTCCGGTTTCCAGTCCGACCCAGTGAAGCAGGCGACTTGGACGGCTTCCCGCAAACAGACCTCACGGTAAGTGACTTTGCTAAAGCGAAGCGCGCACTCACCGCCCTTGCCAAAGCACAGCCGGGAGAGGGGTGATGCCACGTACAGCATACAACGCCTTCGCTCGCAAGTCTTTCAAATCGGCTGACTGGCTCGCAGAAGCCAACAAACATGAACGCATTGCCACACTGGCTGATGAAGATGGCGACACTCACCACGCTCAACTTGCTCGAAATGAAGCCGCGCTTTGTAGACAGCGCGCCCGAGAACTTGAAGCTAAGCAATGGAGAGACCAATGACCCAGCCAGCCGAAACCCCTGCATCGCAACCGATCAACGAAGCCGATCGGCAGGCTCGCGCGGCGGTCCGGGGTTACATGGAATGGCTTCGGCGCAACGAAACCGACCTTGATCTGACAATTGAGGTTTCGGCGGACACGCTTGCGCGCCTTGAAAACGGGCAGCGCGACGTACCCCCTGACATCGCTCGCGAGCTGGCCACCCTTATCCGCCGCGACATGATGACCGCCTACGAGCGCATGTCGCTCGAAGGGTTCGCAATGGCGCTGGAAATTTGGGTGGAAGACTGCGAAGAGCGGGCTGAACGTAAAGAGGCACCCGACAATGCCTAAGAAACGCCAGATTCGTTTTTTTCACGGTCCTCGCATTCTAGCGGATGGCAGCGAAGTGTTCGACTGGAAACCGTCCAACGCTCTTCGCGATCAAGGCTGGGAGCATGTGACCTACAGAAATATGAGCGAAGCCGAAGCCGCTGCCGACGCGATCGAACGGAACAACCGGCTTGACGCATGGCGCAACGGTGAAAACCCGACAGAGACCACCAAGCGCGAAGAGCAAACCCGGCTCGTGCGGTGGGACGGTTTGATCAAGCGCTTTCACGCCGCTGATGATTACCGCGATCTCAAAAAATCGACACGCAAGGAATACGACACCCGCATTCGCTCGCTGCGCCATTGGGCCAGCGACGGTCGGCTAATCGTGCGACAGATTGATTACGACATGGTGCAGGATTTGAAGCGATCGCTGAAAAAAGGCGGGTCGAGCGATCACCGCATCGCCGCCATGATGCGCGTGCTGCGCTTGCTGCTGTCGTTCGCCGAGCGCGAGGGAATAATTAAGCGCAGCTCGAACCCCGCGAGCAACGCCAAGATCAAGGAACCGGCCGCGCGGCTTCACGTCCTTTCTCTGGAGGCTGTCGAGCACATGGCGGCCACTGCTGAAGCCAACGGCCACCCGAACCTTTCTTTGGCGATCCTGCTGGGTTTCTGGACCGTTCAGCGACAAGCCGATCTGCTGCTGAACTTCAATCGGCTCGCTTGGCGTGAACTGCACGGCATCGAGGCGCGCGACGCTGCGCTCCTCGCGGGGAATGGCGGACGAGTGATGGGGTTTCGTCACATGCCTGGCAAAACCGAAGGGTCAACCGGCGTGTGGATCGACGCTCCGGTACCGCCGTTTCTGCACGATGCGATTGAGGCGGCGTGGAAGCGGCCAGCGATTGATGGTCATCGCTTGTTACGCGACGATTTAGCGCCAGGCAAACCGCTTGAGGATTGGCGATTGCAGCGCATGTTCCGTAACCTGCGCGCGCAATGCGCACACGATTTGCGCGAGCAAGGTCGGCTCTTGATGGCGAACGAAATTGAATCGGGGCAGTTTCGGGATTTGCGAAGATCCGGCCAGGTCTATTTCCGCGACGCTGGCGCTAAGAACGAGATAATTACGTCGCTGTCCGGGCATACGATTCTGGCGCGCAAAAGCGTCCTTGATATATACATGCCGGCCGATACGGCGGCCGCTTGCGCGGCTGTGGCGTGGGGCCTGCGCTTGCGTCAGCGGCAGCGCAACGAGGGATTGGGATGAGCCACACGCTTTTAGATCAAATGCGCATTGTGCGCGGGTCATGCCTGCTCGATGGGTTACGACCAAAACGCTGGGAAATGAACCAAGCCGCCAAGAATCAGCTAGTATACGAATGCGATTTCTATCAGTTCATGACAATCTCAAGCTTTGAACAAACAGAGTTCCCGCCAGTTCTCGGCATTCCTGTAGCCCTTATTTTTGACCAGACGTTTGACCCGCGATTTGCGCTTATCGTCCACGAACAAGAACTGACATTAGACCACATTACCGAGCGGTTCTTGCAGTGAGTAAAATCAGCGGGTGTTGCATATGCAACAAAATTTTTGTTGCATGGTGTCTCCGCTAACGGCCTTGACCCTAGGATTTCTGCGGGATAGAGGCCCGCCCCACTTGCCCCGTCGTCTAATGGTAAGACTACGGACTCTGACTCCGTCAATTGAGGTTCGAATCCTCACGGGGCATCCAGCTTGCCGCGCGCGCATCGGAAACACGCGTCTCGCCGCTTGCCGCTTTACCCGGCTCGCCCTAGAGGCAGCGAGATGACAAAAAAGACCACCGAGCACGATCTCTCCAATCGCAAATTCTATCGCG
>JBCCOF010000191.1:0-3477 GCA_039025455.1 Pseudomonadota bacterium
AAACGAGCCGTTCTGCTTTCTCGATATTGGAGCCAACCAAGGGCTGTTTTCGCTAATTGCCGGGCAGAATGCAGCATGCCAGTCGATTGTTGCGCTCGAGCCGGTTCCCGACACCCACCAACGCCTATCCGCAAACTTGGAACTGAACGGCCTTTCCGACCGCGCAACCGCGCTCAATTTCGGGCTGTCCGAGAAGGCCGAGACCCGCACGATCACTCTTAGCAAAGCGCATAGCGGCATGGCGACGCTCGGGACCCATGCCGACCAATTTCGGGCTGAAAACTCCGAGATCATGGTCAAGCTCGCCACGATGACCGAAGTGATGCAGCATTTGCCCGAGGGTCTGCCCATCTTTGTGAAGATCGACGTAGAAGGTCACGAGGAAGTTGTGATCAGACAACTGCTCGGATCATCCGTCGCCCGTCGCATCATGGCGATATTCTACGAACAGGATGACCGTTGGAGCGATAACGGCGCAATCACCTCGGTATTGCACTCTTCCGGGTTCGAACGGCTTCATCAATACGGTCGGGGCCTGCATTATGATGTGCTCGCTGTGCCGAACCCTCTTATGGGTTTGCGTCCGTCGGATTTGAACGGAACCTAGTCGAAAGTCAGTGCGTTACATCTTTCAATCGCCGACGTGGCGATTAAAAGAGTTCGAAGTTTAACCCCGCCCCCTCTCCCATTCATGCAATTGTGAGATTTTTGATGAAAACCGGCCTTGTTGGCGCAGCCCTCCTGCTCGCCACCCCTCTTTTTGCTGCATCCGCCCTTGAAACCACGCCGCAAGAAGCGCCCACGCCTACTGCCTCGCAAGAACAATCAGCGATTGCGCCAGCAAATGAGGAAGAGGCCGAGGAGCCAAAGGCCAAGGAAAAGGCCGAAAAACGCATCTGTCGTCGGATCCGTCTCGATGCCAGCAGCCGCCGCGCAACGCGGGTTTGCCGCACCAAAGAGGAATGGCGTCGGTACAACAACCTCAAGTGAGGTCTGACAACCCCCATCGGGCACCTCTTCACTTGACTTTCTGACGCGCGCAGCTAGGTGCGCGTCTTCGCAAGTTGGCTCCGCACCCCGGTGAAGCGGTAGCCGCATCGAGCATACATGCTCGGTGGTGCGATGCCGGGTTCGATGCTCGCCGATGGGGCGGGTCTGCAAATTTGAAGGAATAACTTATGACGAAGCGCACCAGCGCCAAGTACAAACTCGACCGCCGGATGGGCGAAAACATCTGGGGTCGTCCCAATTCTCCGGTCAACAAGCGTTCTTACGGTCCGGGCCAGCACGGCCAGCGTCGCAAGAGCAAAATGAGCGACTTCGGCCTGCAGCTGCGCGCCAAGCAGAAGCTCAAAGGCTATTACGGCGACGTAACCGAAAAGCAGTTCCGCTCGACCTATAAGGACGCAACGCGGATGAAGGGCGACACTGGTCAGAACCTGATCGGCTTGCTTGAGCGTCGTCTCGACATGATCGTTTATCGCGCCAAGTTCGCACCAACGATCTTCTCGGCACGTCAGATCGTCAACCACGGCCACATCTATGTGAACGGTGTGAAGTGCAACATCCCGTCGCGTCGCATCGACGTTGGCGATGTCATCAGCCTGGGCAACAAGGCCAAGGAAATGGCGCTTGTGATCGAAGCACAGAGCCTGCCCGAGCGCGAGATCCCCGACTATGTGGTTCCGGACGGCAACGACAAGGTGTCGTTCACCCGCGTGCCCAAGCTCGACGAAGTGCCCTATCCAGTGACTATGGAGCCAAACCTCGTGGTCGAGTTCTACTCGCGCTAAAGTCTCCCGGGAAGTTTGAATTTAAGAAGGGGCGGTCCGATTGGGCCGCCCTTTTCTTTTGGCAGGAAGGGTGCAAAACCCCTGTCACGCACGGTGACTAAGGGGGATCTATGGCGCTGAATATTCTGTTGATTGATGGCCATCCGGACGGGGGGCGTTTCGCTTCGCATTTGCTCGATCTTTATCAGGAAGCCCTGCCCGCAGACTGCAACATCACCCGCGTCAATGTTCGCGATATGGAATTCACGCCGATCTTACGGCACGGCTACCTAAAGCGCACCGATTGGGAACCGGACATCTCTTCGCTCGCGGAAGCCTTTGACGCATGCGATCACGCGGTCTTTGCCTTTCCGATGTGGTGGGGTGCTGAACCGGCGGAGCTCAAGGGTCTGATTGACCGGCTATTTCTGCCGGGCTTTATGTACCAGTTCCGCGAAGGCAGCGCGCTTTGGGACAAATATCTTGAAGGCCGCTCGGCAGATGTGATTGCGACCATGGACACGCCCGCCTTCTTCCTACGTCTGCTTTACGGAAATTCGATCATCCGACGCTGGAAGGGGCAGGTGCTGGGCTTTGTCGGGTTTAATCCCGTGCGATTTATGGTTGCCGGGCCGATCAAGGACGGCGGCGTTGAGAAATCGCACGAGAAGTGGAAGGCGAAGATCGTTCGGATGGCGGGGTCAATCTCCGCGAAAAACTCCCAGAAAAAGCAGGCCCGCTTGCCCGCGTTTCTGGGCAAAAGCTGAAGCGAAGACTTAGCGCGTTTTGTCCCAGACCTTGAACTCGTAGGCGATCGAGCCTTCGACCAGCGTCTCCCACACTTCCGCGATGACTTCGCCGGGAATGCCAAGCTTTTCTGCTTCGGCGACAGCGGCGGCGATCACGCGGGCCTTGCGCTCTTCATCGCGGACAGCCTCGCGGTTCGGCTTGATGCGGGCTGCGGCGCGCATATAGCCAAAGCGCCGTTCGAGCAGCGCCACAATTTCGCGGTCGGTTGCGTCTACGCCTTCACGCACGTCGATCATGGTTTCGCAGGCGTCTGGGGTTTTTGGCATCAATTTGAACTTCCGAGATAGTCGCGCCGAAAATCGGCGGCAAAGGCGGCAAACCGCTGGCCCGCAATGGCATCGCGCATCGCCTGCATCAAGGCTTGGTAGAAGCTAAGATTGTGCTCGGTCACCAGCATTGCACCCAATATCTCGTTCGATTTGATCAGATGGTGCAGATAAGCGCGCGAATAATCGCATGACGCCGCGCAATCGGAAGTCGGATCGAGCGGCTCTGTGTCTTCGGCAAAGCGCGCATTCTTGAGGTTGATCGGCCCGTTCCACGTAAACGCCTGACCATTGCGGCCCGACCGTGTGGGCAGCACGCAATCAAACATGTCGATCCCGCGCTCAACCGCTCCGACAAGGTCATCGGGCTTGCCGACCCCCATCAAATAGCGCGGGCGGTCTTGAGGAAGCTGTTCCGGTGCGTAGTCGAGCACACCGAACATCGCCTCTTGCCCCTCGCCCACGGCCAATCCGCCGACTGCATAGCCGTCAAAGCCTATATCGATCAGTTTCTCTGCGCTGATCTTGCGAAGATCTTCATCCAGAGCGCCTTGCTGGATTCCGAATAAGGCCGAGCGCGCGGCATGCTCGGTGCCGCTGTCAAACCCGTCGCGGCTGCGCTTGGCCCA
>JBCCOF010000192.1:0-3405 GCA_039025455.1 Pseudomonadota bacterium
CGCATTCTTAGGCCTCGGTTGTCATTGCCCCATCATGTGTCTGCGCCTATAGGCTGCCTATGTCTGTAAGACCCTGGCGCGATATTGAGCGGCGCGAATGCAGCCAGATTATGGTCGGCGATGTGCCGGTGGGCGGCGATGCGCCCATTACAGTACAGACCATGACCAACACCCCAACCGAGGATCCGGTGGCGACAATCGATCAGATCCGCCGCTGCGAGGAAGTGGGTGCGGACATTATCCGCGTCTCCTGCCCGACCGAGGAATCCACCGCAGCCTTTGGGAAGATCACCAAGGCCGCGCGTATTCCCATCGTTGCGGACATCCATTTTCACTATAAGCGCGCGCTCGAAGCAGCCGATGCAGGCGCGGCGTGCCTGCGGATCAATCCGGGCAATATCGGCAATTCAAAACGCGTCGCCGAAGTGGTCCGCGCGGCCAAGGCGAACGGGTGTGCCATCCGCATCGGGGTGAATGCAGGGTCGCTTGAAAGGCACCTGCTTGAAAAATATGGCGAGCCGTGTCCCGAAGCGCTGATCGAAAGCGCGCTTGATCATATCAAATTGCTGCAAGACCACGATTTCCACGAGTTCAAGGTCGCGGTTAAAGCCTCCGACGTGTTCCTGGCCGTGGCGGCCTATCACGGGCTGGCCGAGACAGTGGATTGCCCGCTGCACCTTGGCATCACCGAGGCTGGCGGATTGATCGGTGGCACAGTCAAATCGAGCATCGGCATGGGTTCGCTGCTCTGGGCCGGGATCGGCGACACGATCCGCGTCTCGCTCTCCGCCGAGCCAGAGGAAGAGATCAAGGTCGGTTACCACATGCTCAAGGCGCTCGGCCTGCGCACCCGCGGCGTGCGCGTGGTGTCGTGCCCCAGCTGCTCGCGGCAGGGTTTTGACGTGATCCGCACGGTCGAGACGCTCGAAAAACGACTGGAGCACATCAGGACGCCGATGAGCCTTTCGGTGCTTGGTTGCGTGGTCAATGGCCCGGGCGAAGCGCGCGAGACCGATATCGGCCTGACCGGTGGCGGAAATGGCAAGCACATGGTCTACCTCTCCGGTCTGAAGGCGCACGCAGTAGACGACGAGGACATGCTCAATCACATCGTGAAGCTGGTCGAGGAAAAGGCCGCGAAGATCGAAGCGGGCGAAGATGTCGCCTTTGATCCGCACGCAGCACCGCAAGAAGATCCAAGAGAGGCGGCGGAGTGATCAAAGCCGTACTTGCTGGCGTTTTCGCGGCGCTCCTTCTCGCAGGCTGCGCGACGGTAGCGAGCAAGGTCTCGCACGCCTCGCACGATTATCCCGAGGCGACCTCCTACGCGGTGTCGGACGATGCGATGGGCGATGTCGATGCGGCGCTCGCCAAAGCAGCGGAGAACGAGAGGCGGGTGCTGCTCGTGATGGGAGCCAATTGGTGCCACGACAGCCGCGCGCTGGCTGGCTGGCTCGCGACCGAGCGGTTCAAGGCGTTGGTCGAGGAAAAATACGAGCTGGTCTTCGTGAATATTGGGATGCCGCAACGGGGCGACGGGCATAATCTAAAAATCGCAAAGCGCTTCGGGCTGGATGATTTGCCGGGGACACCAAACCTGCTGGTGCTTACAGCGGAAGGCAAGCTGGTGAACGCAGATACCGCGACGACATGGCGCAACGCCGCGAGCCGCGAAGAAGATGCGATTTATGAGGAGTTGGCAGCGTTGGCGGAGGCGTGAGAGCCATGCCCGCTAGGTTGCTAGCTCCGCTTTCGGCTGTCGCGCTATGCTCATGTTCAAGCGCGAAAACCGAGAAAGCCTTTAGCGAAGCGATCAACCCGGATCCTCAGGCAGTGATGATCTGGGTCGGCGACGAAAGCGATACATGCAAAGTCGCGGTAAGCCCCGATGGGCCATGGACCACGGACATCCAATCGCTTCGGCCGTTCAATAAAGAGAGCCGAGTCGCCATGCGAGCGAAGGATCGTGCGCCTTGGCGCTGTGTTGCTGGAGCTATCTACCAAGTCCAGCGAACGGGCGCCCATGTCGATTTCAAGACGTCAGACTAGCACCGTCTCCCAATGCTCCACGTCGTCCATCACGCTGACTACATGGCCCCTCGCCCCGAGCGCGGGACGTTCAAGTTCGACAAATACTACCTCGTGATGGAGTGCCTTCGCGAAAGCGCAACTGCCATCACCGAGCATTCGCCCGAGCCGATGCCGCGCGAATGGCTCGAAGCGGTGCACGATCCCGAATATGTCGATGAAGTCTTCCGCGCTGAAGTCCCGCGCGATAAGGAGCGACGGATCGGCTTTCCAGTGACGGAGCGCATCCGCGACCGCGTGCGGCATACCAATGGCGGGACATGGCTGGCCGCGAGGCTCGCGCAGACCCACGGCTACGCCGCCAATTCCGCCGCCGGAAGCCACCACGCGCTCGCCAATACCGGCGCGGGCTATTGCGTGTTCAACGATCTCGCGGTCGCGTCCAACCGCCTGATCGCGCAAGGCCACGCCAGCCGCATCCTGATCATCGATTGCGACGTGCACCAAGGCGACGGCACCGCCAGCCTGACCGCCACGCGCGAGGACATCTTTACGCTATCGCTGCATGCCGAAAAGAACTTCCCGGTCCGAAAAGCGCGCTCGAACCATGATGTCGGATTGCCCGATGGAGTCGACGATGAGGGCTATATGGAAGCCCTTGAGCACCACTTGCCCCCCATTTTGAACGCCTTTGCCCCCGATCTGGTCTTGTACCAGGCGGGCGTCGATCCGCACCGCGATGACAAGCTTGGAAGGCTCGCTTTAAGCGATGAAGGCCTCGCCGCGCGGGACCGGTTCGTGGTCGCGCAAGCCCGCAAAAATGGCCTCCCCATCGCAAGCGCCTTAGGCGGCGGCTATGGCGACGACCAGCGCGAAGTCGCCCGGCGACACGCCCGCTCGATGCTCGCCATGGCGGACGAAAATGCGCGCACCCGCCAGCATAATCCCGCTCTTTAGGGAGCTTTAATCGTGCGCTCGTAAGCTGCGCGAATGATTGGACGCACACTCGCCTTTGTCGGCTGCACTCTTATCTTCGTGGCCATAGCCGTCCCGCACGAGGACGAGAGCGCAGGCGACCTCGCGCTCGCTTCGGCGGCAACGGGCGCTGGCCAATCGGGCAGCAATTCCGGCTCGCAAGCCTCCGCCGACTGGTTTGCCGGGGATCACACACTCGAACGTCAGGCCGACGGGCATTTCTACGCCTCGGCCATCGTTGAGGGCGCGCAAGTTCGCATGATGGTCGACACCGGCGCGAGCGTCATTGCGCTCACCGCCGCCGACGCCAGCGCCGCAGGTCTGTACTGGGACGATGCCGAAGTGCGCATGATTGGCAGGGGAGCGAGCGGCGCGGTCTATGGCGTGCCCGCGCGGCTCGAC
>JBCCOF010000193.1:0-3367 GCA_039025455.1 Pseudomonadota bacterium
CGGCCTGAGCTCTTGCGGCCGATCCTCGCGGCGCACGTGACCGCGGTGGCGCTGCGCCTGCTCGATGGCCTGGGTGCTCAGCCCGACGAGATCTACACGGTCAGCCCGCTGTGAGCGTGGATCGATTGTCGGCGGCCCGATCATCGGTCGTCCTTCTCAAGGCTGCGTTCCTTGTCATGGCCGCCTTCGGGCTGAGCGCTCAGCGTGAGCCGATTTTGGTGCCCGAAGTCAGCCAGTCGCGCATCGAAGTGCGCCAGGGCTTCACCGGCGCGGACTTGCTTTTGTACGGCGCGGTCATCGCTCAATCCCGGCAAAGCCCAGATTACGATATCGTTGTCGTCCTCAAAGGCCCCGCAGAGCCCATTCGCCTGCGCGAAAAAGAGCGTTTTGCCGGCATCTGGATGAACGCAGGCTCCAGCGACTTTCGATCCGCTCCTTCGTTCTTCGCGGTCGCCTCTTCGCGCCCGGTCGCCGAATTGGTCGACGAACGCACAGCGGCGATTTTTGAGCTCGGCACCGAGTTCATTCAGCTCAGCCCTACCGGCGAGATTGAGCCGGTTGAACAAGCGCGCTTTGCTCGCGGCCTTGTCGAGAAGCGTCAGCGCGATGGCCTCTATAAAGAGGACCCCGATGGCGTTCGGATCAGCGAAGGTGTGCTCTACCAAGCGCGCATAAACCTGCCCTCGAACGTGACGACGGGGCCTTACACCGCGGAGACCTTTGCGATCGCCGATGGCCGTGTGGTTGCCAGCGCCACCGCCAAGATCGAAGTCGTCAAAGTCGGGCTTGAGGGGCGCGTCGTCCTCGAGGCCAATCGCAACTCGCTCCTCTATGGCGCGTTTGCGATCTTCCTGTCGCTCAGCATGGGAATGATGGCCGGGCGCCTCTTTACCCGCAGCTAGCCGCCAAGCGCTTTTTCTTGCCGTTTCGCGAGGACCGCGAAGCTGATACCCTCTGCCTTTCGTTGACCCGATCTTAACTCCGTTCTCCGAAAGACAGGAGCTCGAATAACTATGGTTTGGTCTGCGAAAGCGGCCTTTGGGAAAGACAAAAGAATGGGCGACATCAGCCAAGAGCGCTTTGAGCGTTTCACCGGCCCCACCGGTTCCGAGGAAAGCTCGGAGATGCCGAGCGATCCGGCCGAAGCCTCGGCTATGAACGCGTCTATGCCGATCGGCGTTGTCCTCGAGATTTCCGGCTCTGGCTCGCAGGTTGCCTTTGACCTTCCACGCATGAACGAATGCCAAGCGGACGAGGACCCCTCGATCGCGCTTTCGGGCCAAGTTGGCAGCCAGATCAAGATCCGCGTCGGGGATGCGTGGCTCCTCGCCAACGTTCGCAACCAGCGCAAGGATCGCCGCACCACCGATGGGATCATCGCCAATATCGACTTTCTGGGCGAAGGGTCCGAAGAAAAGCTCACCGGGCGAATCCATGGCTTCAAGCGCGGTGTCACGCGTTACCCTGTGCCCGGAGCGATGGTGTACCCTGCAACCACGGCCGACCTCAAGCAGATCTACGCCAGCGACGGGCGCGCCAACATCCAGATCGGCAAAGTCTTTCCCACCAAGGACATCCGCGCCGGGCTCTACACCGACGCCATGCTGGGCAAGCACTTTGCGCTGCTCGGATCGACCGGTACGGGTAAATCGACCAGCGCCGCGCTGATCCTTCACCGCATCGTCGAATCCGCGCCCAAGGGTCACATCGTGATGATCGATCCGCACGGTGAATACTCCGCCGCGTTTCGCCAGAACGGCCTGATCTTTGATGTCGGCAACCTTCAGATGCCCTATTGGCTGATGAACTTCGAAGAGCACTGCGAGGTTCTCCTCTCCAGCAGCGGCAACGAACGCCAGGTCGACATGGACATTCTGGCCAAGTGTCTGCTCGCCGCGCGCTCTAAGAACCGGCTGGCGGAGACCATGGGCAAGATCACCGTCGACGCGCCTATTCCCTACCTCCTTTCGGATCTCTCTACGATCCTACAGGACGAGATGGGCAAGCTCGACAAAGCCACCTCGTCCGCGCCGTACATGCGGATCAAATCCAAGCTCGAAGAGCTCAAAGCCGATCCGCGCTATCAGTTCATGTTCTCCGGCATGCTGGTGGGCGACACGATGGCCGACTTCATCTCGAAGGTCTTTCGCATGCCCGGTGATGGCAAGCCGATTTCGATCATCGATGTCTCGGGCGTGCCGTCCGATATCACCTCCACGGTTGTTGCGGTGCTCAGCCGCCTTGTTTTCGACTTTGCGATCTGGGCGCGCGAGGAGAAGCCGCGTCCCATCCTGCTCGTGTGCGAGGAAGC
Source organism: Pseudomonadota bacterium (assembly GCA_039025455.1). GTDB lineage: Bacteria > Pseudomonadota > Alphaproteobacteria > Sphingomonadales > Sphingomonadaceae > Erythrobacter. The sequence goes on from JBCCOF010000193.1 coordinate 2,312, forward strand.
CCACCGCTACGTCCCGAACGAGAAGAACGCCGACAACTCCTCCGTGGGCCGCGTTCTCAGCCGGATCGCCAAGGAGGGCCGTAAATACGGGATCAGCCTTGGCCTGATCACGCAGCGCCCCTCTGACCTTGCCGAAGGCGTGCTCTCGCAGTGCGGCACGATCATCTCGATGCGCCTCAACAACGACCGCGACCAAGCCTTTGTCCGCGCCGCGATGCCCGAAGGTTCGCGCGGCTTCCTCGATTCGATCCCAGCGCTCCGCAACCGCGAATGCATCGTGTGCGGTGAGGGCGTCGCCATTCCGATCCGCGTCAGCTTTGACACGTTGGAAGAGCACAAACGCCCCGCTTCCGAAGATCCCAGCTTTGTCCAATTGTGGAGCAAAGGCGGCGATGAGGACGAGATGGTCGACCGCGTCGTGATGCGCTGGCGATCGCAAGGATAGGCTTCAGGGCTAAACCTCAGCCGAGGCCCTTTGGGTCAGTCTTCGAACGCCTCCTTTCGATAGCTCTTGTCCAGGTCGTAGACGCGCCAGCCCTTGGGCGTGCGCACCAGATCGATCGCACGCGTGTCCTCGCGCCCGGTGTTGGTGAAGGCGACGCGGGCTATGGCCGTATCGCCTTCGACCGAAACCAGCGTGATGGCGTGCGCGGTCTCGCTCCAGTCCTGACATTTGCAGATCGGATCGTAGGACAGGATCGTGTGCGTCACGCTGCCGAAGCCGATTTGCCCTTGTTTGAGCGCCTCAACGCGCGCCGCCAGTTCGGGTTCAAGAACATCGCCGCTGCCCAAGGCAAATCCGGCGGGCGTGTCGCTTTTATAGGACGCAAAGACCGGATCCAGAAACGCGCGGATTGCGGCTTCGTCTTGGGATGTGTCGGGCGCGGTTTCATCGATGTTCGCAGCGTTCGCGCCGTCTGACACCGCAGGCTCCGCCGCCCCGCAGGCCGACTCATCGCGAAAAGCTCCAGAATGCCGAGGACCGAAGGACCAACGAGGATGATCAGCAATGGCGGCACTGTAAGCATCATCGTGGCCAAAGTCATCTTTGTCGGC
>JBCCOF010000194.1:0-3175 GCA_039025455.1 Pseudomonadota bacterium
CTTCGGGAAGAACTTCCTGAACGCGGGCAACCTCGAATGGGGTCTCAAAATGCACGACGACCTGATCGATGCAACCGACTGGGCGCTCGCCGAAGGCATCACCAACGAAGATCAAGTCGCGATCATGGGCGGATCGTATGGGGGCTATGCGACGCTTGCCGGGCTGGCCTTCACGCCTGAGAAATTTGCCTGCGGCGTCGATATTGTCGGCCCTTCCAACCTTGAAACGCTGCTGTCGACCATTCCGCCTTATTGGGCTCCGGTGGTGAAGCTCTTCCACGAGCGCATGGGCGATCCGAACACCGAAGAAGGGCTTGCGCTTCTGAAGGCCGCCAGCCCGCTCTATAAAGCGGACCAGATCACCAAGCCGTTGTTGATCCTGCAAGGCGCGAACGATCCTCGCGTGAAGCAGGCCGAAAGCGATCAGATCGTTGGCGCGATGAAAGAAGCGGGTATCCCGGTCACTTACGTGCTCTATCCCGATGAGGGCCATGGCTTCGCACGCCCGGTCAACAACATCTCGTTTGTGGCTATCTCCGAGAATTTCCTGGCCGAATGCTTGGGTGGGCGCAGCGAGCCTATCGCGAGCTCAGTGGCCGACAGCACCGCGGAAATCCTCGAAGGCGCCGAGCATGTCGCGGGTTTGGAAGACGCCCTGAAAGGGGAATGACAAGCCCGATGGCCTCGCCTAGGTAGGTTCCAAACAAGCAACCTATTTGGACGGAGAGGGATCACATGGGCGAGGCACCCAAGCGCGCAATTTTTATCACAGGCGGGGGCTCTGGCATTGGCCGGGCGATCGCCACCTATTTTGGAGAGCGCGGCTGGTTTGTCGGTGTGACCGATATTGATCAGCAGGGGATGCAAGAGACGCTGGACCTGATATCCGGCGGTTTCAAATACGCGCACACGCTGGACGTGCGCGACCGCGCCGCCTGGGACACCGCGCTCGAAGCCTTTTCGACCGCTGCCGGTGGACGCGTCGACGTGGTCGTCAACAACGCCGGGATCGGCACGGGTGGCCCACTCGCGGAGCTCGAAGTCGAAGAGATCGACCGCTGCCTCGACATCAATCTGCGCGGGGTGCTTTACGGCGCGCAGGCCGCCTATCCGCACCTCAAGAAAACCGCGCCCGGATCGGCGATCATCCATATCGCCAGCGCCGCCGGATTAACGGGTGGTCCGGGCATGAGTGTGTATTCAGCCACGAAGTTCGGTGTGCGCGGCATCGCCGAGAGCCTCGACGCCGAATGGGCGCCCGACGGCATCAAATCCTCCTCTATCTGCCCCAGCTTTATCGACACGCCTTTGCTCGATGGAACCGGAAATCGCAGCTCTAACGAGCCCGTTCGTGACCGTGTGCAAGCCGCCGGGTTGGAAATCACCCCCGTTGTGGAAGTGGCCAAAACCGTGTGGGATGCGGTGCACGGCGATGACTTGCATTATCTCGTGGGCAAGACCGCCAAATCGCTCAACTTCGCCAAACGCTGGATGCCGGGCCGCATTCGCAAGCGGAACCGCGCCAGCGCTTCGCTGCTTGGTCGCTAGGTATCAGTCGACCAAGGCGTCAATCGCGCGCGCCATGGTCGCATCGCGTGTCGACAAACCGCCAGCGTCGTGCGTGGTCAGCGTGATTTCGACCTTGGCGTAGACGTTAAACCACTCGGGGTGATGATCCTGACTGTCCGCGAGCAACGCGACGCGGCTCATAAAGCCCCACGCTTCGGAGAAGTCGCCGAATTGGAAGGTGCGCTGGATCGCCTTGCCTTCGCGGGTCAGTTCCCAATTGGGATGATCGGCGAGCAGCCGGGCACGATCAGCTTCGGTGAGTTCGGGTAGACTGGACATGGCCGATGAGGACTCCTGTCGGGTGTGTTGTGAGTGGAAACGCTTTTCCCTAACGCACTAGATGATGCAAGGTTCTGATGCCCCCCGCATTTACGCCTATGAGCTCGCCTGTCGGCGCGGCGATCGGCTGTTGTTTCGCAAGTTTTCGCTGGAGCTTGGCCCCGGTGAGGCTTGCCATGTGACGGGAGCAAACGGGAGCGGGAAGACCACCCTGATCCGAACCCTTGCTGGTCTGAACGCGCCATTTGCAGGAACTGCCCATTGCGAAGGCGCGATTGGCCTTATGGACGAGCGCACTGGCCTGGATCCTGAGCAACCGCTGGGGCGTGCGCTGGATTTCTGGTTTGCGCTCGACGGTGCACAGGACCGCGAAATCGTCTTAGATCGCTTGCGTCTCACCGGGCTTGTCGATGTGCCCGTCCGATATCTCTCCACCGGGCAAAGGAAGCGCGCGGGGTTTGCACGGCTCTTGGGTCAAGGCGCGAAGGTATGGCTGCTGGATGAACCGCTTTCCGGGTTGGACACTTCCTCGCGAGAGCTCGTGCGCGAGCTGATCATCGAACATCTGAGCAACCAAGGCGTCGCCCTGATCGTGTCGCACCAATCGCTGCCTTTGCCGGGGCTCAAGACGCTGTCGATAGAGGATTTCGCGGCCGAGCCGGAGCCGCTGGCGTGATCCTCCGCCTCCTTAAGCGCGATCTGGCGCAGTTCTTTCCCTTTTCGGGTGGGGGCGCGGCCCTGCCGGTTATCTTCTTCGTCGCGGTGGCGATGCTGTACCCCTTCGTGGTCGGGCCCGATACGAACACACTTTCGCGCACCGGCGGCGGTGTTGTCTGGATTGCTGCGCTACTCGCCGCCATCCTGCCGCTCGAGAGGCTGGTCGCTCGCGATATTGAGCTGGGCCATTTCGATCAGCTGCGTTTGCGTGGCGTGACCGAAGAGGCCATGATGGCGGTGCGGGTGCTGGCGCATTGGCTCAGTTTCGGTCCGCCCTTGATCCTTGCCACGTTTCCCGCTGCCGCGCTGCTGCAACTCGACGGGCCGACTTTGCACCTCGTGCTGATTGGGCTGCTGGCAGGAACGCCGGGCCTCGCCGCCATCGGCCTGATGATCGCCGCGCTCACCGCCAGCCTGCGCGCCGGAGCGGCGTTGTCTGGTCTGCTCTTGATCCCGCTGGCGCTGCCTTTGCTGATCTTCGGCGCGGGCGCCCTAGCCCGGCAGGATGCGGCGAGTCTTGGCTTTGTCGCCGCCATCAGCCTTGGCCTAGTGGCGCTGACTCCGTTTGCTGCGGGAGCCGCAATCCGCGCCGTGCGTTAGGCCGATATGA
>JBCCOF010000195.1:0-3145 GCA_039025455.1 Pseudomonadota bacterium
GATCCGCGTTTGATCGAAGTTGTCTCATCAGCGGTGGCGAAAGCGGCGATGGATTCCGGCGTTGCTCAGGTTCAGATCGACGATTTTGATGAGTACAAGCACAACCTTAAGTCGCGCCTCAACCCAACCACAAGCGTGCTCACCGGCGTTTACAACGAAGCCAAGGCGAGCCCCAAACGCATGGTCTTTGCCGAGGCGGAAGAGGAAGTGGTGCTGCGCGCCGCGATCCAGTTCCGCGACTTTGGCTATGGCACGCCTATCCTGGTGGGGCGCACGAAGGCGGTGCTCGACAAGCTGCACCAATTGTCCGTTTCGGATCCAGGCAGCTTTGAGATCCAGAACTCGGCCGAGAGTTCGCACGTGCCGGCCATGGTCGACTATCTCTATAAGCGCCTGCAAAGACGGGGTTACACAGAGCGCGATTGCCGCCGCATGGTGAACCAAGAACGCAACGTGTTCGCCGCGCTTTTGGTGGCGCTTGGCCATGGCGATGGTCTGATCAGCGGTCTCACGCGTACCTATGCGCAGACCATGCGCGAGGTGAACCTGGTGCTGGACAAGAAAGAAGGCGCGCTGCCGTTTGGCATCCACATGATGATCGGCAAGAACCACACGACGTTCTTGGCTGACACCACCATCAACGAACGCCCGACCGCTTCGGAGCTGGCCTATATCGCCAAAGAGACCGCCGCTGTCGCGCGTCGTATGGGGCACGAACCGCGTGTCGCGTTCTTGTCCTATTCAACCTTCGGCAACCCGTCGGGCCAATGGCTCGCCAATATTCGCGACGCGGTCCATATCCTTGATGGGGAAGGCTGCGACTTTGAATATGAAGGCGAAATGGCACCCGACGCCGCGCTCAACCCCGCGGTGATGAAGCTTTACCCGTTCAGCCGTCTTTCGGGTCCGGCAAATGTGCTGATCATGCCAGGCCTGCAATCGGCGAACTTGTCTGCGAAGTTGCTGCGCGAGCTGGGAGCGAACACCACGGTTGGCCCGATGCTTCTGGGCATGGACAAGCCAGTGCAGATCGCCCCGATGACGGCTCTGGCTCCGGATGTGCTGACACTGGCGGTGCTGGCGACAGCGGGGGTGGTTGACTAAGCCCTCGCTAACAGCGCTTGGCCAAACTCATTTCCGCCGAAACCGGAAATACCACACTTCGTGGCCGAAGACCGTGCGCGCTTTGTGTTCGTAGCGGGTTTCGCACCAGCCTGAGGGGCGGTTCTGCCAGTTGGCGGGGCCTTCGACGACCCATTCGAACGCATCGGTGAAACGTTGCACCACCATCAGGGCGTGGCGCAGATAGACCGGGTGATCGGTGCCAAAGCGAAACTCGCCGCCGGGCTTCAGCTTGTCGGCGATCATTTGAACGGGTCCATCGTTCATCATCCGCCGTTTGGCGTGCTTGGCTTTGGGCCAGGGATCGGGGTGCAGAAGATAGACCATCAAGAGCGATTGGTCGGGAAGGCGCGACAAAACGCGCAAAGCATCGCCATGATGCAGACGCACGTTGGAAAGCTTTTGCTCTTCAACATGCGTGAGCGCTTGGGCAACGCCGTTTAGGAACGGTTCGGCGCCGATAAAGCCGTGATTGGGCAACAAGTCCGCGCGGTAGGCCAGGTGCTCTCCCCCGCCAAAGCCAATCTCGAAATGCAAGGGGCAGTCCTCGCCAAACAGCGCCTCAGAGGTCACGGGGCCCTCCTCAGGCACCGAAATCTGAGGCAACAGGTTGTCCACCAGCTGCTGTTGCCGCGCACGCAGCGGTTTGCCGACGCTTCGACCGTACAGCCGGCTGAGAGTGGTGGGATCGCCTTCTTTGAACGCAGTCATGGCAGGAGCGCTTGGCGATCTCTTCAGGACTTGTCTAGAGCGCAATGGGGCCGATGCGGGGTTGAGCCGATACCCCGATCCCAGCTAGGGCGCGCGCCATGGAAAGTGTGATGCAACTTTTCGCCGAGCAAGCGCCTTGGGTTCAGACCTTTGTCGGGCTGATCGCGCTTGGCCTTGCGGCGATCATCGTGAATTTCATTTTGAAGCGTGTCATCCTCAGCTCGCTTGGCCGCTATCTCGATCAGAAATCGGATATGGACGACAGAGCCGCCGGCTGGGCCGCCACTGTTGTGCCATTGCTCATCATTTCGCGCGGCATCGAGCTGGTCCCCAACCTGTCAGACAATATGCGCACTCTGGTCACGCACGCCGCGCAGGCGCTGATCGTGGTGTCGGTCGCGATGGCGATCGTGCGCGCTTTGTCCTACGCGAACGAGCTGTACGAGCGCCTGCCCACCTCGAAAAACCGCCCCATCAAGGGGTTTGTTCAGGTCGCGAAGATCCTCGTCCTATGCGGCGCCGCGATCATCATGATCTCGGTTCTGATCGATGAAAGCCCGTTGCTGCTGCTCTCAGGGCTAGGCGCGATCACGGCCGTGTTGCTGCTGGTCTTTAAGGACACAATCCTGAGCCTTGTGGCCAGCGTGCAATTGACCACCAACGATATGCTGCGCGTCGGCGACTGGATCACCATGCCCAGCATGGGAGCGGATGGCGATGTGATCGATATCTCGCTGCACACGGTGAAGATCCAGAACTTCGATAAGACGATCGTCACCGTGCCCACGCACCGGCTGGTGTCGGACAGCTACGCCAATTGGCGCGGTATGGCGCAAAGCGGCGGCCGCCGGATCAAACGCAGTCTGGCGCTTGATCAGAATTCCATCCGCTTTCTGACCGATGACGAAGTCGTCGATCTCAAGAAATTCAAGGTTCTCAAACCCTATCTCGAAGCCAAGCGCGACGAGATTGCCGAGTGGAACCAGAAGGAACTGGAGGGCGAGGTCTCTCCCGTTAACGCGCGGCGGTTGACCAATATCGGCACCTTGCGCGCGTACATTCTGGCCTATCTCCAATGGCACCCGCGCATTGATGACAACTTCACGCTGCTGGTTCGCCAGCTTGCGCCCGGGCCGCAAGGGCTGCCGATTGAGCTCTATTGCTTCACCAACACAACGGCTTGGGACATCTATGAGGGGATCCAAGCCGACATCTTCGATCACCTTATGGCGATCCTGCCTGAATTTGACCTGCGCGTTTTTCAGGAGCCTTCGGGCTATGATGTCAGCGAGGCGATGGCCGGTCGATAGCA
>JBCCOF010000196.1:0-3079 GCA_039025455.1 Pseudomonadota bacterium
GTGCCCAAGATCACCGTGGTGATCGGCGGCAGCTTTGGCGCGGGCAATTACGGCATGGCAGGCCGCGCCTATTCCCCGCGCTTCCTGTTCACATGGCCCAATGCGAGGATCAGCGTGATGGGCGGCGAACAGGCCGCGTCAGTGCTGGCCACAGTCCACCGCGACGCGGACACATGGAGCGAGGAAGAGGCCGAAGCCTTCAAAGCTCCGATCCGCCAGAAATACGAGGATGAAGGCAATCCCTATTACGCCACGGCGCGGCTGTGGGATGACGGGGTGATCGACCCAGTGCAGACGAGGGATGTGCTGGGTCTGGCTTTTGCTGCGACGCTAGAAGCGCCGATTGCGGAGCGGCCTGCGTTTGGGGTGTTTAGAATGTAGTATTTCTGTTATCGTCCAATAATGTTGGAAATAGTCACGGCAATCGTTGCTTTATCTAGTCTTATCATTTCTTTTTGGACGCTTCGCTCGAACGCAAAGTACAAAGAGAAATTCGATCCAGATGGTGTAGGTGCAGACTATAATGCAGTCAGGACCGCGAAGGATCTTCTTTCAAATCCGAGGGTCTTGGCCAGGACCTTCACCGTTTTGAATCATTACATCGGTGGTTACGATCCTGACGAGCTAAGGAAGATTCTCGTCCGGGCGGGGGCTGTTCGGGTTACTTCCAAAGATAGACGAGAGATGTGGGTCCTTCGGTCGAGAATGGCAAAATACACTCGGAATCCGCATGACTTTGAGCCAGTACTACCGGCTCCGAATACTCGTCCGGACGAATGCTATTTCCCGAAGCTTGAAGAAATGCCAGTGGGCTTTGATCCTGAAGCTCCAGACATCTCAGCAATCTCAGATAAGCATGAGGAAGAAAGGCCGAACGACACGGAGTAAATCCCCTTTGCGCTCATCCCTCTCGATTTCCCCGGCGTAACTGCTAAGCACTATTGCGAAGGAGGGGCCCGGCGCTTGAAACACAACGAAACCCGCAACGTCACGCTGCTGACGCGCATTGTGAACCGGATCATCCTGTTCTTCTACAAGTGGAAGGGGTGGAAGATCGTCGAGCGGTTTCCCACCGACATCAAGAAGTGCGTGATTGCCGGCGCGCCGCACACCTCGAACTGGGATTTCGTGTTCTTTGCGGGCGCGACCAAGGAAGAGAATGTGCAGCCCAATTTTATGGGCAAGCACACTTTGTTTCAGGGGATGATGCGCAATTTCATGCTCGATATGGGCGGGATTGCGGTTGACCGCTCCAAGGCTGGCGGGACGATCGAACAGCTCAAGGCCGAGTATGACAGCCGCGAGGAACTCAACCTCGTGATCGCTTGCGAGGGAACCCGCAAATCGGACGGCAAGTGGAAGTCAGGCTTCTACAACATCGCCAAGGCCGCAGGGGTGCCCATCGTGCTTGCCTATGCCGACAATGACAAGCGGACCATCGGCTTCAGCCAGCCCATGATGCCGACGGGCAATTACGGCGAGGACCTGCTCAAAATCGCCGAGTGGTTCCGCTCCAAGATTCCCGATCTCGACCGGTACAAAGTGCTGGAACAGCAAGCGCTTGATATCATTGCGGGAAAGAACTCGGCCTGACGGCTTGCGGGGCGAACCGCCCCGAAGTTACGCCGCGTCGCACAAAAAACCTCAAGATGTATCTTTAAGCCGCCCCTTGTCTGCCCTATCTAGGGCGCAGTCAGGAGGGCTTACGGATTATGGCACTGACCCAAGAGGCACGAGAAAGCGAGCGCACACGCATCGCGCAGCTGGTGCTGGATCTGGTGAAAGAGCGCGGCGCGGAAGTGCCTTACAGCGCAGCGGTGGCCGAAAGTGGCCTCACACGCAGCCGCTTCGAACAGGTGTTCGAAGATTATGATGATCTGTTCGATGCCATCGCGAAAATCTGGTTGCACCCGCATCTTGTCGAGATGGAAACGGCGCTCGCAACCGACCTTCCGCCCCCGCGCAAGATGTACGAGTTTTTCCGCCGCCGTTTTCTGATCAATCGGGACCGCTTTCGCAGCGATCCGGAATTCTTCACGATCATCTGCGAAATGGGCGCCGCGAATTTCGAGAAGGTGCGCTCCTATGTCGACCTTGCCGACCATTACCTGTGCGAGATCATTGTCGAAGCGCAGGCGGATGGCTTCCTGAGCGGGCTCGAGATTGACGAGGCCTTGTCGCTGATCAACCAGATGGTTTCGAACTACACATTGCCCGATTCGATGATCTATCTCGGGGACAAACTGACCGAAGAGAAGCTCGCGCGCATTGTCGATACGATCTTTATCGGATTGTCAGCCGAAGCGGGCGATTCAGCCTCGGGCGTCAACACGTTGCGGGTTGCGTCTTAAGGGCCGGTCGCTTCCTGAGCGAGCGGGCTCAACCGCTACTGATCAGAATTTCTCTTGAATTGCAGCACATTGGCCGGCGGTTTGCGCGGCGGTGGGCGCAGGCGTTTCTCGTTTAGCGCGTATTTCAGGCTCGCCCCTACCATCACCGCTGACACAAGGATGATCAGCGCGGCCCACACCCAATGCGGCAGCAGCAATTGCGCTTCGATCTGGCCGGTGTCCGACAGCATCGTCTGTCCGTTGATCACCGCTTGCTCGGTGAACAGATAGTCAAAGTCGCGAAACATGCTCATCGCAGCAAGCACACCGATGAATTGCAGGCTGAATCGCACCAATCCGTCTTTCGCGCGCCAGGCAATCAGCACCAGCAGCGCTCCGACCAATGGCAACACCACGACGCCAGTTTGACTGCGGACATAGATCAGAACCGAGATGAAAATGGCTGCGGCCAGTGCGAGCAATGAGGGGCGCCACAGTTTTGCATGCGCGCTGGCGAGGATAAGGAGCGAACCCACGATGCTTGGCGCCAGCGGCCCCCCGGCAGCGATGGTCGCCTTGGTAAAGCGCGAGGCATCGGTTGCGACAAAGCTCTGCGCGACGCCAGAGCCGTTGGCATAGATCACCAGTTGATCGAATTCCTGACCGGTCAGGATTGCGCTTATTCCGTGGCCCATCTCGTGGAACCACGTGGTGAGGATAAAGAACGGGTAGATCAAGTAATTGCCGAA
>JBCCOF010000197.1:0-3076 GCA_039025455.1 Pseudomonadota bacterium
ATCGCCTCCACCGCCGCCCCGGCACGCAGCGCAGAATTGCGATCCACTCCAAACAGCTCGGCTGTGCTGACCAAAAGCAAAGGCCGGACCCGTTTACCCCCGCCAATCGTGGCGTAGCGCATGGCTTCAACCAGCCGCGCGCGGGTGTCATCGGGCACCGGCAAAAGCGCATCGAACACCGAGTCAATCTCGCCCTGAACCCGCTTCAGTCCATTTGCGAGCAGATCGCCCTCAATCCCTACCAGCATACCCAAAATCAGTCCGCATCGAGCGGCGCGGTGCCGCTTGGCTTGCCGTCGGCAGCGGTGACGATCTTCTCGATCCGCGCCTGTGCGGCATCGAGCCGTTTCTGACACGCGGCGCGCAGTTCCTCCCCGCGCGCATAAAGGTCGATAGAATCGTCAAGCGGCACATCGCCGCGCTCCAATTGCTGGACAATTTGCTCGAGCGCGCTCAGCGCCTGCTCAAAGCTCAGCTCGCTGATCGGTGGGGTCTGTTCATCGGACATGCCGCGAGCATTGGCGCGCAGACATCATCGGGTCAACCCGCTGCGCAGGCCAAGCGCCCTCACGGCCTAGCTATGCTGGTCGATGAACTTGTAAATGAAGTAGACAATCTCACCCAGCACAAACAGGCTCGCAAGACCGCAATACCAAAGCAGAAGCGTGAAATCGAGCATGGCCATGCCCATCAGAGCGGTGATGGAGAACGGGATGAAATAGGCATAGCCAACCGGGTAATCGTTCAAAAAGAAGCGATGGACCCCGATCACACCGAACAGCAAGGCCAGAATTACAGCGGCCACATAGTTGCGATCATCCGCTGCGGTGTAGACATTTCCGACCTTGTACATCAGGTCACCGTGATATTTAGGCATGCGATTATCCCCTTTGAGTCGAGCAATCATTAGCCGGGTGGTCTTAAAACCCTCTAAAGACTGGTGTAATCACAGTGTCTTGGACAGGTGGAATGTCGGCTGTCGCGCTTCCAGAGCACGCCGACAAGCGCTCGGACAACCGCGGAGAAACTGAATGAAGAAGTGGATCATCGCCTATCTCAGCGCCGCCATTGTGTTCGGTGCGATGGACGCTGTTTGGCTCAATTGGGCGGGTCCAAATCTTTACCAGCCGACCATTGGCGAGATCATGGCGGACAGCATCAACGTCGCAGCCGCCGGAGTTTTCTACATTCTCTATCTGGCTGGAATGCTCTGGTTCGCCATCAAGCCCGGACTGGAAAGCGGGCGTTGGTCCGTCGCGCTGCTCAATGGCGTGCTCTTGGGGGCCCTGTGCTACGCGACCTTTGATCTCACCAGCCAAGCGGTGTTCAAGGTCTGGGCGACGCATGTGACGATTGCCGATATAATCTGGGGCGCATTTGCCACGGGGACAACTTGCGCAATTGCCACCCTTGTCACCTTGCAATTCGCGCCGCGCGGCGGCACCTAGCGCAGCCATGTTCATCGGCCATTTCGCACCCGCCTTTGTAGCCGCCGCCATCAGTCCGCGCGCGCCCGGTCTGGGCACATTGTTTGTGGCGGCGCAATTGGTCGATTGGGGTTTCTTCGCTCTGGCGATTGGCGGGGTCGAAAAGATGCGGGTCGATCCGGAGGCGACGGTGATGGTTCCGTTCGATCTCTATCATATGCCCTACACACACAGCCTTTTGGGCACTGCCTTGTGGGCGCTTGCCTGCGCGGTGGTGATCATGGTGTACAAGCGGAATGCCGTGGGCGGTATTCTCGCCGGATTGGTCGTCCTTTCGCATTGGGTGCTCGACTGGCTGACCCACCGCCCTGACCTTACTCTGGCTGGCGGCGGCGAAACCTATGGCCTTGGCCTGTGGAACCAGCCTTACATCGCCATCCCCCTCGAACTTGGCATCACATTCGCCGCGTTCCTGTTCTATGTGCGCCGCACCCGTGGCCCGATTGGCCCGCCGCTCGTCCTGATCGCTGTCATGTTGATCTTGCAAATGATCAACTGGTTCGCCCCTCACCCGACCGAGGCCGGCCTGTTCCTTTACGGCCAAGCGCTGTTCGCCTTTGCATTGCTAACCGGACTGGCTGTTTGGGTCGGGGAGAACCGCTGGTTTGTGCGACGCGGCGGCTTGGCCGCAGCCAGCCAGTAAATTAGGGGGTGCTCTTATGACCAAGATCACCCCGGAAATCGTCGAACAGCACGGATTGTCGCCCGAGGAATATGAGCGCGTGCTCAGCGGGCTCGGGCGCGAGCCGAACCTTGTGGAGCTGGGCATATTCTCGGTCATGTGGTCCGAGCATTGCAGCTACAAAAGCTCGCGTCTGCATTTGAAGAAACTTCCGACCGAGGCGCCGTGGGTGATCTGTGGTCCAGGCGAGAATGCGGGCGTGATCGACATTGGCGATGGCCAAGCTGCGATCTTCAAGATGGAGAGCCACAATCACCCCTCTTATATCGAGCCCTATCAGGGCGCGGCGACGGGCGTTGGCGGTATCCTGCGCGACGTTTTCACAATGGGCGCGCGGCCCGTGGCGAACATGAACGCGCTTCGCTTCGGTCGTCCCGATCACCCCAAGATGCAGCATCTGGTCAAAGGTGTGGTCGCGGGCATCGGCGGCTACGGCAATTGCGTGGGCGTTCCGACCGTGGGCGGGGAGACCAATTTCGACCCGGCCTATGACGGCAATATCCTCGTCAATGCGATGACAGTTGGCATTGCTGATACGGACAAGATTTTCTACTCCGCTGCGACGGGCGTCGGCAATCCAATCGTCTATGTCGGTTCGAAGACCGGGCGCGACGGCATCCACGGCGCGACCATGGCGAGCGCGGATTTTGAGGAAGACGCAGAGGCCAAGCGGCCCACCGTTCAAGTCGGCGATCCGTTCACGGAAAAGCTGCTGATCGAGGCGTGCCTTGAGCTGATGGCGACCGATGCGATTGTCGCGATTCAAGATATGGGCGCAGCGGGCCTCACCTCTTCCAGCGTCGAAATGGCGACCAATGGCAAGGCCGGCATCCGGCTCGACATGAACAAGGTGCCGTGCCGCGAAACCGGCATGACGCCCTACGAAATGATGCTGAGCGAGAGTCAG
>JBCCOF010000198.1:0-3059 GCA_039025455.1 Pseudomonadota bacterium
AATCTCGAAGCCGCCCGCGAGATCGCCCGCCAATTGCGCCTGCGTGACATGGCCGGTCTGGTGGTCATCGACTTCATCGACATGGAATACAATTCCAACGTCCGCAAAGTCGAAAAGGCGATGAAAGAGGCGCTCAAAAACGACCGTGCGCGCATTCAGGTTGGCCGCATCTCGGGCTTTGGCCTGATGGAAATGAGCCGCCAGCGCCTGCGCACCGGTGTGCTCGAAGCGACCACGCGCGAATGCCCCCATTGCGATGGGACAGGACTTGTTCGCACCGCTTCGTCGGCCGGCCTTTCTGCGCTGCGCCTGATCGAAGACGAAGCCGCCAAGGGCAAAGGCACCATCATTCGCCTGGCCGCCAGCACCGAGGCTGCGGTCTATATGCTCAACGAAAAGCGCACCGAACTGGTCGAAATCGAGCAACGATACGGCGTCACCGTCGAGGTCACTCCGGAAGGCGAGAACGAAGGTGCGAAAATGACCGTGACCAGCGCAGGTCCACGGCCCACTTCGGCGCCAAAGTTCGAACCGATCATCGACGACGACGATGACGACGAGGACATCGTCGAAGAGGACTTCGCAGAGGACGAAGACGAAGAGCAGCCCCGCAAGAAAAAACGCCGCCGCCGGCGCGGTGGTCGCGGTCGCAACAAGAAGCGCCACGATGAGGGCGCAGAAGGTTCAGAGGACGCTTCAAGCGAAACCGACCAAGGCAGCTCCGAAGCATCCGATCAGGATGGTGAGCGCTCCGAGGATGACGGCGAAGAGAAGCCGAAGAAGCGCCGCCGTCGCGGTGGCCGCGGTCGCCGCCGCAAAAACGCCGAAGGTGACGCGTCAACAGACAACACCTCAGACAACAGCGCAGACAGTGGTGAGGCAGAGGCCAAACCACACAAATCGGATGAAGCGCCCGCTACGGATGCCGAAACCGATGGAGACACCCCGGCCGAAAAGCCCAAGCGCAAGCGGGCACCGCGCAAGAAAAAGGTAGATGAAGAGACCGAGGCCAAGGTCGAGGAAGCTCCGGCAGAAGCTGAAACGGAGGTCGAAGCCCCTGCGGAAAAGCCGAAACGCAAACGCGCCCCGCGCAAGAAAAAGGCTGAAGAGGCTGCTCCAGAGGCCGAGGGCTCGGCACCAGCAACAGAAGCTCCCGCTGCGCCGGAATCGCAAGAGGCTGACGCCGCGCCTGAGGGGTCCGAAGACGGTGAATCCGGCTCAAAGAAGCGCGGTTGGTGGCAGCGTACGTTTGGGGAATGAGACTCGAGAAATAACTCCGCTCATCCTGAGCTTGTCGAAGGATTGCTCTTCTTTTGGCGCGTAAGCAAATAAAGAGAAGTACAGCCCTTCGACCGGCTCAGGGCGAGCGGATTTCTTGAGTTATAGCCCCGCATTTCGCGCCACGCCCCACTCGTTCCACATAGCGAACTTGGGCGCCCTGGGCAGATAGCCCTGCCCGATTGGTTCCACTTCGAAACCCGCGCCGCGAAATGCGGAACCGATTGGCCGTGTCAGGTGGCATCCGCCTGCGAGCGGTTTCCAGTAGGGTTCAATCCGGTCCTGCCACTTGGCAACATCGGCATCGGGAGCACGGCCATGCTCGAGGAAAAGAGCCTGACCACCCGGGCGAAGAATGCGGCGCATTTCTGAAAGCACCTGCCCGGGATCATCCACCGAGCAAAGCGTAAAGGTGCAGACCACAGTATCGAAGAACCGGTCGGGAAACGGGATATCCTCCCCCACACCTGCGCGAATATCGGCGGGCCAGCCTTTCGCCTTGGCCTGTTCCATCGCGCCTTCGAGCAGTTTCTCATGCGGATCGATCCCGGCATAACTGGTGATCTGCTCGGCGTTATAGAACTGCTGATTGATACCGCCGCCGCATCCCAGCTCGAACACGTCGCCTTGCGCCAAAGGCACGACCTGGGCGCGGCGCTTTTGCACCTGCCCCTGCGAGCATGCGCAAGTAATCATGCGCGGCATTATCTGCGCTTCGTACCACGACCTGAGGCCCATTCGCGTTCTCTCCCAACGCGTTTGCGACATTTTTGTAGCCATGGAGCACACGAATGCCACGAGTTTTACGCCTGATCGCGTTCACGAGCAGCTTTATTGCGCTCCTGTTGCACCGTTGCCGCAATTCAGGTCGGGATCTCCAATCCCGCGAAATCGAAGACCTTGCCGCTGTCATCGGGGCCAATTCGCGCCAACACATTGAGAAGGTTCGATGCGGCGTCTGCCGGTTCGGTCAGCTGGCCCTCGGGCAGACCCTTTTGAAATGGCTCGGACAGTGCGCTGTCGACCGTACCCGGATGCAATCCGATAATGACGCCCTGCTTATGTGTGCGCCCCATTTCGAGCGCGAAGTTTCGAATCAGCATATTCAGCGCGGCCTTCGATGCTCTATAAGAATGCCAACCGCCCAGCCCGTTGTTGCTGATCGACCCGACGCGCGCAGAAAGAGCCGCGAATGCAAACCGTTCATTGCGCGGCATAAGTGGCAAAGTGTGTTTGGCTATCAACGCAGGTCCGATTGTGTTTAGCGCGAGAACCTCTGCCATGGCACCCGCATCGAGCCGCTTATAGGTGCGCTCGGGACCGGTCCCGTCGGCTAGCGTAAGCACCCCGGTCGCTACGATCACCAGCTCCGGCGGGCGGGCGCGCATTTGATCGGCGGCTGCCTTGATTGACGGCTCGTCGGTCAGCTCGAAAGCAAAAGGTTCAAATGGAGTGCCGGATGGCGCAGTGCCGCCCCGTGATCCGGCATAGACGTGTTCACAGCCTTGCTGCGCAAGCGCTTCGCACAAGGCTCTGCCTATCCCGCCAGTGCTGCCAAAGACAGCGGCGGTGCGCGGCCATTTTCCTACCTTTTCCATAGCTATTACAGCGAACGGATGGCTGACAGGTTCCCTTTAACGGTGTGCGCTTATGCTGCCGAAAACCGGCTGAAAAGTTTGGGCTTGGAGCACTTTCCGACCATTCTGGATCGCCCTGACGGAGCCGATTTTGGTTCAGCGGTAGGAGCGAGGAGTGAGCCATGCCAAAGCATAGTGAGCGAC
>JBCCOF010000199.1:0-3004 GCA_039025455.1 Pseudomonadota bacterium
CACAGCTCCACGCGCCCTCGTCCATCGCGCCTTCCATCATGATCTTGGGATAGACTCCGGCGACTTCGGGCAGGATGTCCTGAATCGTGATCGCATCGCCCAGCTCTTTCTCCTTTTCGAGCAGGCGCTCGACCGCTTCATTGGTCATCACACGCTCGGTGTTGCGCAGCGGCCGCATGACCACCCGCGTGTCGAGCTCGCTGGCTTCGACGATGGCGCGTTTCACATTTTCGTGCACTGGCGCCTCTTTGGTGGCGATAAAGCGCGTGCCCATATTCATCCCCTGCGCGCCCATGGCGAGGCTGGCGACAAGCGAGCGCCCGTCGGCCATACCGCCGCTGGACACAAACGGGATTTCCAGTTCATCTGCGGCGCGCGGCAGCAGGATGAAGTTTGGAATATCGTCTTCGCCCGGATGCCCGCCGCATTCAAAGCCGTCGACCGATACAGCGTCGCAACCGATATCCTGTGCCTTCAGCGAGTGGCGAACACTGGTGCATTTGTGGATCACCTTGATCCCTGCATCCTTGAGCGGCCCGAGCAGTTCGACCGGATTGCGACCCGCGGTCTCGACCACTTTAACGCCGCCCTCGATCACGGCTTTGACCAGTCCCGGATAGTCGGGCGGGGTGAGCGTCGGCAGGATGGTCAGGTTCACGCCAAACGGCTTGTCCGTCATATCGTGGCAACGCGCAATTTCGTTCGCGAGCTTCTCCGGGGTGCCCTGCGTCAGACCGGTGATGATGCCAAGGCCGCCCGCGTTGGAGACAGCCGCAGCCATCTCTGCAAAGCCGACGTAGTGCATGCCGCCCTGGATAATCGGATGCTCGATGCCGAACATTTCGGTGATTGCGGTTTTCATTGGTTTATCCTCCCGTAAGTGTGTGGGCGCAGTGCGCCTATCAGTTCTCGTAATCGTCGTAATTGATCGTTTTCAGGTCTGAAATTTCGTAGGATTCAATGGTCCAGCGCCTGCCGCGATTGCGCAGTTCCAAGCGGATATCATAGAAATTCTCCGCGTTGGCTTCATCGGGCAGTTGCTCTTTTGACGTTACTATTCCGAGCACCACGGCGTGCATGCTGTCGCTCGCATAGGGCGCGTCGAAATAGACATCGCCGTCTTTGAACAGCGCCTCCAGCCGCTCGGCCTTGCTCCTATTTTCGTATTCGAAGAACCCGCCGAGCATGTCGATGTCATCGGCCTTGCGGCTCTCGTATATCCGGTCTTCGAGTTCCTCCATGCTCTTCGATGCTTGGACAGCGGCGACGCGATCCCCGCCCAAATGCCTGCACCACTTGAGCAGCATGACGCGATTGCTAAAGTCGCTTGCCTCAAGCTCGGCGCATTCAGGAAGCACTTCAAAGGCGAGTTCGGCCAGCTCGAATGACGCCAGCATCGCCAGACCTTTCTTACAAGCGCCCTCCGCATCGGATCGGACCTTGACCGCTTGTTGGTCTGCGAGCTTGGGATCCCCCGCTTCCATCACTGTGAACCAGCCGTGCAGGCAGATCACTTCCTCGTCATCATCATCTTTGAGCTCGCTGGCGAGTTGAGCATCGAAATTGTGTGTGATGCCCAAAGCGCGCTGCCATTGTTGCTCGCTCAGCTTGGCGGTGAGCGGAGTGTCAGGAAAAACCGGCACGTCCGCGCGTCGATCTTTAGGGTTCGGAACTGAAACCGTGACGCTCGGACTGGCTCCCGGCTGACGCTTGAAGGAAAGCCCCAAGACGTCACGGCCATAACCATCGACCATCATGAAGCGACGGAACTGAACGCCGTTATCGACTTCCATCTGCGCAGGTCGCCAGCCATACAGGTCGCGCATCTTGCGCTGGACTTCATCGTCGCAGCGGTCTTTGCCGTTGTCATCGCCGCAGCCGCGATCAAAGATCTCGTCAATCTCGGCGTCAGTGGGCTCGTCGGCCTGCGCAGGCGCAATAACCAGCATTGCAAGCGCCGCTGCAACAGCCCTTGCGCAAGACCTCCCGACCATTCCGAACTGCGCGATCCTTGCCATGGACACGAGACAAGCCGAGTTTCGCCCGCCATGCAAGCGCGCATTTAGCGGCGATGCGCTCTGACGCAGCGCGTCGCAGCGTCAACCGACCTGATGTTCCATTGGCCCCGTCTCGCACAGATCGCTCACCACGCAGATTTCGCATTTGGGGACGCGCGCGCGGCACACCCTCTTGCCGAACTGGATCAGCCAGAAGTGGCCATCCGCCATGGCCCAGTCGGGCGAGCGCTCTTCGAGTTGTTGTGCGGTTTTGTCCGCCGTCTTCGCCCGCGTCAGCCCGATACGATTGCAGACGCGGTGCACATGGGTATCGACCGCAATCACGTCGTGGCCGAAGGTGAAGCTCATCACGATATCGGCGCATTTTCGCCCGATCCCCGGCAGGCTGAGCAGTCCCTCGCGCGTGTCGGGCACCACGCCGCCATGCTCCTCGATCAGGGCCGTGCAGAACTTGCGGATGTTGCGGGTCTTGTTGTTGTAAAGTCCGCAGGGCTTGATCGCTTCGGCAATTGCCGCATCGTCCAGCGCAAGCATAGCCTCGGGCGTTCTCGCCAGCTTGAACAGCGCCTTGGTCGCGGCGGCGGTATTGCGATCGAGCGATTGGGCGGAGAGCATGCAGGAGATGCAGGACCGGAAGGCATCGGGTTGCCCCTTTGGCCCCTTCGCGTCGCGCGTGCGGCCCGGCATCGCCTTCGACAGGCGCTTGTACACGGTCTCGATTTCATGTGCGCTAAGCATATGGAGACTGGAACGCGCCCGCTTGCTAGAGGTTGCAAGAACAATACCACAAAGGACCACAGACCATGGCTGCCAACCCCCACGGCTTCACGCTCAACCACACGATGCTGCGGGTGAAGGACCCGGAGAAAAGCCTCGAGTTCTATTGCGGCGTGCTCGGCATGACCCTGCTGCGCAAAGCCGATATCGAACCAGCCGAATTCTCGCTCTATTTCCTCGGCTTTACCGATAGCGAAGACGAAGTGCCG
>JBCCOF010000200.1:0-2955 GCA_039025455.1 Pseudomonadota bacterium
CACGGTGTTCGCCGGTCTCGTGCTGCTGATGATCATGGTCGTGGCGCTGCGCGCTGCGGTCGATTTCGCCCTGGACCGGTTGGTCCATTGGGCTCCCCGAACGCAAACCTTGTAGAAAAGGAAATACCGACATGCGACTTCTTTCCCGCCTGATGGCGGCTATCACACTCTCTTTGACCCTCGCTGGTAGTCTTTCATGGCAGGCCCACGCCGCGGAGAAGCTGACCGTCTATCTCGACTGGTTCGTGAACCCCGACCATGCGCCGCTGGTAATCGCCAAGACGCAGGGCTACTTCGCGGAAGCCGGGCTGGAGGTGGAACTCGTCGCCCCGTCCGACCCGTCCGCCCCGCCACGCCTCATCGCCGCCGGACAGGGCGACATCGCGATTTCCTATCAGCCGCAGTTGCATGTGCAGGTGGCGGAAGGGCTGCCTCTCACCCGCATCGGCACCATCGTGGAGACGCCGCTGAACTCACTGGTGATGCTGAAGGACGGGCCGATCAAAACCATTGCCGATCTGAAGGGCAAGAAAGTCGGCTATTCCGTCGGCGGTTTCGAGGATGCGCTGCTGGCCGCCATGCTGAAGCAGGAAGGCTTGAGCCTCGACGATGTGGAACTGATCAACATCAACTTCTCGCTCTCGCCCTCGCTCATCACCGGCGCGGTGGATGCGGTGATCGGTGCTTTTCGCAATTTCGAGCTCAACCAGCTCGACATCGAGAAGCGCCCCGGCATCGCCTTCTATCCGGAGGAGAATGGCGTGCCGGTCTATGACGAGCTGATCTTCATCGCGAAGTCCGACCGCGCCAACGATCCGCGCTTCCGCCCCTTCATGGACGCGGTGGAAAAGGCGACGCTCTACCTTACCAACCATTCCGACGATGCGCTCGCGCAGTTTCTGAAGGAATACCCCGACCTCGACAACGAGCTGAACCGCCGCGCCTGGGTGGACACCCTCCCCCGCTTCGCCAAGCGCCCCGCCGCGCTGGACACGAACCGCTATGAGCGGTTTGCGAAGTTCATGAAGGATGCGGATCTCATCAAGGAAGTGGCTCCACTGGAGAGCTATGCGGTGGAGTTGGATTAGAGGGACGCGCTAAGCGCGACATCTTTGCTGGGTCCCGGGTCAGGCCCGGGATGACAAGGCGTTTGGGGCTCCGGACTCGCCTCACCCCTCACTTGTCATCCCGGCCTTCGAGCCGGGACCCAGCAGACAAGCCGCGCGCAGCGCGTCCGCGCTTAATCCTGCTGCGATATGCTTTCCAGCACTATTCCCGCCACCTCCCCGAACATGAAAGCCTAACCGCTTTCATGAGCCTTGAATGCGGCCCGCCACAGCTGACGTTCGACGCGCCCTGATTAAAAGGTGGCCCCCACTGTTGTGGCAACCATCGCCGGTTGCGGCACGGAGCTTCGCCCGCTTGCGTCTGTTAAGCGCGCGCGAAGGAAGGATCGCAATCGCGCAACGATCAGGACAGTCCGGACGACCGGCCCAAGTACGAGGCAAGAGGTAGCTTACGAGAGGTGGAGAGAGCGGGGATAGAAATATCTTGCGGCCCCACAGGAGTTTCAAGCGAGCCGCTTGTCCTGGACAATCACTGCATCAAAGATTGCGAAGGCTTGTTGAGCCAACGGGGTACCGATCACTTCACTTCGTTTCAGCGCGGAACCTATCAATTCGCTTGCGCCAATGGGGCGATCGGCTGCATCGATTACAGAAACCTGCGGTCCGTCAGCATTCTCAAAGTGGATCATGGAGATTGCTCTTCGATCGTGATTTCGAGATCCTTCGCCCCAACCGCCCAAAATAATGTCGAAATTTGCTGGGTGGTCTTCGATAGATTTGCCGACGGTCCATTGAACAACATAGCTGGCTACTGTTTCGTCGCCTTTATGGACGAAACCCCAGACGGTGCGCGTTTGGTTTCCGCAGCAATCACAGTGTCCGCCGCTTTCGTTGGTGGGCTCAACGTCGAACATGGCTCTTAGCAATCGCTACCGATTCCAGCTGCATTGCTATGCCCGCCAAAGCCTTGGCTGAGCATCAATCACATCTTGATGGCAGCCATCTTCCCACGGGAACAAACCTGTTTTGCTACTCGGCCAGACGATTTGATAGACTTCCGGGTGTCCGTGATTTCCACTGTCCCGCCAGAACCAATCCGCTGAAGTGACGTACTCGGAGTAGAGGTCAGGGTGCGCCGCTTTTCGGCTAATGCAATCAAACCCCTGCAGCAGGTTCTGCCAACGTCTACCGTCAGCGGGGGCATTCCCGCCTTGTAGCTGCTCGTAAATCTCTCCGAGCATGTGGGCCATCACTTCCCGCGGAAGGCCAAAAAGAATGAACTCTGGTGCGTCCAAAGTCTTCGTGAAGCCGACCGAATAGGCGAAATCCGGCTCATTCCCATCTGGGTCAAACACGTATGTTAGTTGCCATCCGTGTCGTTCGACATTAGCGAGGAGCTCTCGTTTGTAGTCAGCATCCGCGCTCATGCTACATAACCCAGCACAGACTACCCAATCGCATCCAGCTCCTGCTCCAGATCGGCAATTTCCGCACCGCCCGACATCAGACGTCTGATCTCCGGGCCGTGCAAGTCTTCCGTCTTGCCGCCACCAATCACCTGACCCAGCGACAGGAACACGAAACGGTCAGCCACGAGTTGGGCGTGGATTTCGTTGTGGGTGATGAGGATGATCGCGATGTCGCCCATGGCGCGCACCTTTTTGATCGTCTTCAGCACTTCCATCTGCTGCTTCTGGCCGAGCGCTGATGTCGGCTCGTCGAGGATCAACACGCGGGCACCGAAATAGATGGCGCGGGCGATGGCCAGCGTCTGGCGCTGCCCCCCGGACATGGTGCCCACCGCCTGACCGGGATCGGAAATGTCGATGCCGATCTTGATCATCTCGTCATGGGTGATGCGGTCCATCTCGTCCATGCGCATGATGCC
>JBCCOF010000201.1:0-2951 GCA_039025455.1 Pseudomonadota bacterium
GTTCCCGCTATCCAATGCGTCCAACATGGCTCGCTGACTATAAGTTTCACATATCGTGGGTGCAGGCAGCCCACTCAGCAGGGTGCAGCGTGCGCCCACCTCGCGAAGTGCTTCGCGAATAGCCACCCCGTTAATCAGCGTGCCCAACATACCCATATGGTCGCCAGCGACCCGATCGCCTCCCTCGGCCGCCAACCGCGCGCCCCGAATGATGTTGCCGCCGCCCACGACAATAGCCAGCTGCGCGCCTTCTGAGGCAGCGTCCGAGATTTCCTGGGCGATACGCTTCAAAATATCAGGATCATGACCGGAAGGCTTATCTCCCTGGAGCGCTTCACATGATAGTTTGACGACGTATCGTTTCATCTACTGGGACTTATATTTCCACACGGCGGGGAATGGCTTTTGAGAGTGCAGCTTCATTAATGCTCTATATGCAATCGCTCTCAAACACCCTGATCTGTCTTAGCGGCTGATGATATTGAGGGTTTCCTCGTCAGCCTTGTACCGCAGCTGCGACCTCCGCGGCAAAATCAGCCTCGTCTTTCTCGATGCCTTCGCCAAGCTTGAACAAAACATAGTCCTTGAGCGCGATGGGGACGCCTGTTTCCTTTTCAACATCTTTTAACGCGGCTTCGACCGTCGCGTCTGGGTTCATCACGAAGGCTTGCTTCAAGAGCACGGACTCTTCGAAGAACTTGCGGATGCGTCCTTCGACCATTTTTTCAATGATGTTTTCAGGCTTTCCCGATTCACGTGCTTGTTCGCTAAAGATCTGGCGTTCGCGCGTGACGACCTCTGGGTCCATGTCATCAACCGAAAGCGCCAGAGGGTTGCTCGCGGCGATGTGCATCGCGATTTGACGTCCGATTTCGGCAAGCTTGTCGGCACTAGCGGCTGACTCGAGCGCCACCAGCACGCCGATTTTGCCCAGTCCAGGAGCAACGGCGGAATGAACATAGCTCGCCACCAACCCGTTTTCGACTGCCAACTTCTTGACCCGCCGCAGCGACATGTTCTCGCCAATCGTCGCAACGGCATCTTTAATGCTTTCATCCACCGATTTGTCGCCGCCTTCGAGCGGTGCCGCAAGCACCTGTTCGATTGATCCGTCGCTGCCGAGCGTTGTCTTCGCAACGCCTGATACGAGCGCTTGAAATTGCTCGTTCCGCGCAACAAAGTCTGTCTCAGAGTTGAGCTCAATAATAGCTGCCGCGCCGTCCATATCGGCGATACCGATCAACCCCTCCGCCGCAACACGTCCCGCCTTTTTAGCCGCGCGCGCCAGACCCTTTGTCCGCAAAAAATCGATTGCAGCTTCCATATCGCCGTCAGTTTCAACCAGCGCTGCTTTGCAATCCATCATGCCGGCGCCCGTGGCCTCACGCAGTTGTTTGACCGCCGCCGCTGTTATTGCAGCCATTATTCTCTCCACTCAGGTTCATGTGGCTCCAAACGCCGCGATTGGAGCGGGCACGTCCGCGATCAAGACCTTAAGGTCAGCGCGAGACATGCAAGTCTATGGTTTAGTCGTTGCCGTCCAAGGCAATCAATCCACCGGGTTACCCCGCCGGCTGGGTCTCTTCGGCAGACGCCTCTGACGCAGCAGCCTCTACAGGTTGTTCAGCCGGGGCTTCCTCAACAGAAGCCTCGCTGGCTTCGGCAACCTTTGGATCTTCAGCCTTTGGATCCTCTTGAACTTCCTCGACGGATTCCAGCGCCGGCTCAGCAGGTGCAACTTCCGACGCACCTATGTCTTCACCGAGGCCAGTCTTGTTCCGCGAGATGCCATCCAATGCAGCGCGCGCAACCAGATCGCAGAAAAGCGCAACCGAGCGGCCAGCATCATCATTGCCGGGAATTGGGTAAGTAATACCGCCTGGATCACAATTGGTGTCGACGACCGCCACGACCGGAATGCCCAGACGATTGGCTTCTTTAATCGCGATGGCTTCCTTATTCGTGTCGATCACGAATAACATGGAGGGAAGGCCCGGCATATTCTTGATACCGCCGAGGGCCCGCTCAAGCTTGTCACGCTCGCGCGTGCGCAGGAGACGCTCCTTTTTTGTGAGCCCAAACTCTGCATCCGCGAGAATTTCTTCGAGGCTTTTGAGGCGTTTGATGGAATTGGAAATAGTGTTCCAATTCGTCAGCATCCCGCCTAGCCAGCGCGAATTGACATAATACTGCGCAGAATCGCGGGCTGCCTGGGCTATCGGCTCCGAAGCTTGTCGCTTTGTGCCGACAAATAGAATGCGGCCGCCGTCCGCCAAAATGTCCGAAACGGCCTGCAGCGCTCGCTGCAGCATAGGAGCGGTCTGCCCCAAATCGATGATGTGGACGCCGTTCCGGTCACCATAAATATATGTGCCCATCCGCGGGTTCCAGCGGTGGGTTTGGTGACCAAAATGCGCGCCTGCCTCCAGAAGCTGGCGCATTGAAAATGCGGGTATCGCCATGTTTAGTCCTTTTCCGGTTCAACCAAACACATTTCGAGGCCCAAGCTCGAACCACCGGATGGTTGCAAAGACTGCAACACGGAAATGTGTGCGGGATGGGCGGGCACGTAGCTGCTTTTCTCTTGATCCGCAAGAGCCAACCAGCCGGCACCGTTGGTTCCTGCAAAAGCAGGCCTCGATAACGTGCAAGCCCTTGCGCCAATCACGTCTTCGACGGCAGCCCACACATTCAGAAAGTAGGCTTTGCTGAACGTAGGCTTTTGTGAATGTTGGCCTTGACCGCGTGCGCGAGCAACGAGCAGCGGAAACCCGCCGCCTAATGAGCCCGATGGCTTATAAGACTCGCGGAATCGTCATTTAACCGTGCAGCTCAGCGTGCTCGACCCCGCTCGCCGACAGGGATCGCAAGGCTTGCAGAACGCCAGATCCCACATTGAAGGTCCCCGGCAGCGATAGCTCAATTTGGCGCTGGTTACCGGGATCCCGAAC
>JBCCOF010000202.1:0-2915 GCA_039025455.1 Pseudomonadota bacterium
CTTCGGCGCGCTCATGTTTCAGCGCGATGACCCGGTAAAGGCGCGCATCCAGGAGATTGCTGAGACGATCTTTCTTGATGATCAACTGGACGAAAAGGCGGCCTTTCTGAGCCACGGGCTGGCGTAGCCGCTGATTGGAAGCGCTGTCACCGGGGCGGCAACGGCGAGGCTTTGGCTGTCCGCGCCTTGTATGGTCAGGCTCATCGAACACCCCCCTTTGCGTTGCCCCGAGTTGCGTTTTCGAGCACCAGTCGGCGGGCGAGATTGCGTGCGAAGTCCTCGAACAGGGCGTTGACACTCGCGGCCTCCGGCGAGGCGGACCGCCTGGCTGCGGTGGCACGGCGGCCGGGCTTGGGAAGGGGTTTGCCGCGAGCAGATCGCCTGCGGTTCGTGAGAGAGCGCATCAGTCGTCTCCTTTGTCGCCGAAGAAAAAGGTGTTGGCCGCATCTGCTTGCGCCGCCGAAATATCGTCGCCACGGGTGCGCGGCTGCGAAGCGAGAAGCGCGTTGAGCCGCGCGATCGCCATCACGAACGCTTCGTAGCGTGCAGTGGTTTGCGCCAGATCGCGGACCAGAAGCGCGCTGAGCGCCGATGCGCTAGCCGCCCATAAAAAAAGGGCGATGTGTCCCACATCGCCCTCCGAGCCCAGCAGCGCTGCGAGCCGCTCAATCAAGGGTTTGCTCGTGTTCACGGTCGGCTTCCGCAGATGCCGGCACAGCGCCGTAGCCGACCGCCTGGCGCTTCTCGGCATCAGTCAGGAAATCCGCCGCCGCGACGCGCCTCCAAAGCGCTTCGCGTTCGACCGACAGCGCTTCGATGGCATCGAGGTCGGGGCGCAACTCCAGCCGCTCTGAGGGCGACAATGGTGCGAGCCAGTGAGTAAGGCCATCGAGCACCCGCCCCAGGAGCGGAAGAACCGTCTGTCGCCACAAGGCACGCTGCGCCTCGGCGAAGTTGGCGTAGGTATTGTCGCCGGGCAGGCCCAACAGCAGCGGCGGCACCCCGAAAGCGAGCGCGATCTCGCGCATCGCGCCATGGCGCGCTTCGAAGAAGTCCATTTCCTTGGGCGATAGCGACATGGGCTTCCATTCGAGCCCGCCTTCGAGCAGCAGCGGCCTTCCGGCGTTCTCGCCACCCTGATAGGTGGACTGCAATTCGCTCTTCAGACGCTCGAACATTTCCGCGTCCAGATGCCCCGTTCCGCCGGTATAGACCAGCGCGCCGGATGGCCGGGCGGCATTGTCGAGCAACGCCTTGTTCCAGCTGTTCGCACCCTGGTGAAGGTCTATTGCCGCCCGCGCCGGCTCGAGGCAGCCAAGGCCGTAATGGTCGTCAAGCGGGTGGAACAGCCGAATGTGCGCCACAGGCATCATTCCGGTCCGCGGGTCAGGTTTGAACTCGACTGACGTCTCGCCTGCGCTGTAACGATAGCCGGCCGGCCATCCGTCTTTGCCAGCCACGACCCGAACCCGATCCGGCCGTAGCGGATACAATTCGCAGGGCTTTTCCTCGTGGAACGCGCCCAGCAGGTAGGCATTTCCTTCAAGCATCAGGTGCGCCACGATCGTCTCGATAAGGGCGGTTCGAGACAGGTGCGAACCGGGCTGGCTGATAAGATCGAGCAGCCAATGGTCGGTGTATTCATGCTCGCGGCCGCGCAGGACCAGAGGCACGCTTGCCGCAGCGTCTGCCACCAGCCGCACAGACCGGTAGGCAACCGGGTTGCGGCAATAGGCCTGCCGGGCGAGCGAGGCGTAACCCGTATCGGTCCAGATCGGCGTGCCTGGCGACAGGAAGCCGAAACTCGGCAGGCTGGGCCGGGACAGTGGCGGGGCGCTGCGCGTCTCATCGGGCGCGGGAGATCGATCCCGCTGCGCCTTTTGCGCACGGTTGAACAGCATTGGGTTTCCTTCTCTCAAAAAGCGGCGGTTGGCCTAGACTGTTCGTAGGCGCGGCGGCTGCCGCGCCCCGCCGAGTTCGGTCAGCGCCCAGACCAGCGCATCGAGCCGGTCTGGTGAGCGGCCGGGCACCGACAGACCATCTGGCCCGAAGTCGAGCATCTCATCCTCCAAAGCCGCCATGGCCCCGACATGATGCACACGGCCCTGGGCATACAGGTATGCAATCGGTTCGGCGCGCAGCCACTTGCCTTTGCTGGCGCGTACCAATTTGACGGGAATGTCGACGCCCGCTTCTGCGAGGACCGCACGGACCATGTCGCCTCCCTGATTGGCCTCCGCGACGACCAGATCGGCCTCCAGCGAACGAAACAGCGCAACCGCCGCCCTCGCCCAGACCTCTGGCCGCGCCGCCTCCTGTGTCGCGTCGGCCAAGACAGCGAAGCCGCCATCCTCCATGCGGCCGCAGGCAACAATCCCGCACGCGTTGGAGCGGCTGTGCGACGAAGCCGGCGGGTCGACCGCAACGATGATCCTGCCGACCGCCGGTGGCTCATGGAGCCGTGCCGCATCGATCTGTTCACGCGACCACAGGCTATCGGCGCGATCCTCGATCAACTCACCATCGACCTCCTGGCGGTAAAGCCGCGAGCCCGCATAGGCTTCGTCCAGCGCCTTCATGAAACCGTCAGCCAAAAAGGCCGCGTTGCTTGCGGTGCGCGCCCGGCTGACAACGCAGGACGGATCGGCCATCAGCCGTTTCACCAGCGGCGTCGGTCGCGGAGTTGTGGTCACCACGCAGCGCGGATTGCTGCCAAGCCGAAGCCCCAAAGCGAGCTGATCGAAAGTGGCCTCGTCCAGCCTCCACTTTCCAATTTCATCGCACCATGCCGCGTCGAATTGCGAGCCGCGCAGTGCCTCCGGATCTTCGGCGGAATACAGCCGCGCCACCGCGCCATTGTCCCAGACAAGCCGCTTGCGGCTTGCCTCATAACGCGGGCGGCTCCAAGGCGGTGC
>JBCCOF010000203.1:0-2873 GCA_039025455.1 Pseudomonadota bacterium
ACACAATGCATCCGCTCGACCTTTGGCGACAGCTCGAAGAGTGGACGGCAGAGGACAAAATTGCGGAGGGGCTGGATCAGTTCCTGCTCCGGCACCTTGGCTTCTTCAACGTTGAGCCGAACAGCACCGGTTACATGATGCGGCTGCGCGCGCCGGCCAACGTGCTGCGGTCAGACCAAATGATGGTGCTTGCGGATATCGCCGAAGAGCTTGCCGGTGGTTATGCGCACGTCACCACCCGTGGCAGTTTGCAAATCCGTGAGATCCGCCCCGCCAATGTCATTGAGATCATCGAGCGGATGGAAGAGGTCTCGCTTACCGCTCAGGGCACGGGTGCCGACTCCGCCCGCAATCTCACCGTCACGCCGAGCGCTGGCTTTGATCCGCTCGAGCTCATCGACATGACCAAATATGCCAAACGGCTCAGCATACGAATCTTGCGCACCCGTGAGCTGCAGGGCATCCCACGTAAATTCAATATCTCGTTTGACAATGCCGGCTCGCTTTCATGCCTAAGCGACACGAACGACATTGGCTTCTTGGCGGTCACCGTCCGTGAAAATGACCAGGGCGTTGAGCCCGGTATGTGGTGCCGCATCCATCTGGGCGGGATCACCGGCCATAAGGACTTCGCGCGGGACACCGGCCTTTTGTGTCGGCCCGACGAAACCGTCGACGTTTCCGAAGCGATGCTGCGGGTCTTCGTAGAGCATGGCGACAGGACAAATCGAAAAAAGGCGCGGCTGAAATATTTGCTGGAGGGTCAGGGCGTTGATTGGTTCATCGAGCGCACCCAAGAGAAGCTCGACAGCTTCAACTCCGGAATAAAACTCGTTTCGCTCGATCGCACATTCGACGAACCGCGCGCGCCCATCGATCGGCAGGGCCATATTGGCGTTTATCCGCAGCGGCAGACCGGCTTCAACTATGTTGGGGCCGCGCTCGAGCTTGGCCGGCTTTCGCCCGACCAAATGAGGCTTCTGGCAAAGCTCGCTGATGATTATGGCCGCGGCGAGATCCGTCTCACGGTATGGCAGAACCCGCTCATCCCGCATGTGTCGGACATCGATACACGCACCGTCGCAGCCGAGCTTGAAAAGGCTGGCATGCCGGCGAGAGCGTCAGCCTTTGCAGCGGGCGCGGTGGCCTGCACGGGCAAATGGGGCTGCAAGCTGGCGTCAGCCTATACCAAGCAGGATGCGCTTCGGGTGGTTCGCCACCTGGAAAGCCGGCTGACCCTTGATAGCCCGATCAACATCCACCTGACCGGCTGCCCCAACTCCTGCGCACAGCATTACATTGGCGATATCGGGCTTGTTGGCGCGTCGGCGCCCGGCGGCGGCGAAGGGTACAATATTGTCATCGGCGGCGGCTCGGACCAAGACCAAGGCTTGGCGCGCCCGCTTTGTGGGCCGGTGGCAGCCGCAGACATCGATGGCATTATCGAAAACGTGGTGGGCAACTATCTCGATCGCCGGGCCGGTCGGCAAACCTTTTTGGATTTTGTCCGCGCGCTCCCGGATGAGGAATTGGGTTCGCTGCTTCAGGACAGGCAGATTGCCGATCGCCAGATCGAAGCCGCTTAGAGGATGATAGACGATGAATGCAGTTGATCCGAAGATACTCGCCTCTCTTTCTGCGGCCGCTGACGGCTCGCAAGGGGCGGCGGCCTTCATTCCCGATGATGCGCCCTTCGATCCGGTACAGCGCCAGTGGCTCAATGGCCTCCTCACCGGCATCAACGCGGTTATCACCGCTGCGAATGGCGCGATGGAAGAGGCTGAGCCCGCCACGGCGCTCAAGGTTTTGTTCGGCTCCCAATCGGGAAACTGCGAGGCGCTCTCGAAAGACCTGAGAAAACACGCCTCGACCGTGGGGTTCGATCCCGATGTTCAGCAGCTTAATGATGTATCGCTCGAAGATCTCGCCCAATCGAACCACGCGCTGATCGTGGTCTCGACCTTCGGCGAGGGCGAGCCGCCAGACAATGCCGCCAAGTTCTTCAAGGCGCTGATGGCCGACGACGCGCCGAAGCTGCCGGCCAGCCTAAATTACTCTGTCTGTGGTCTGGGCGATACGAGCTATGCGGACTTCAACCAGTGCGCCATCGACATCGATGCGCGGCTTGCCGAATTGGGCGCGACACGTGCTGCCGATCTGGTCGCTTGCGATGTCGACTTCGAAGAACCGTTTGCTGAGTGGAAGGGTGCTGTCTTTGAAGCGGACGCGTTCAAGAATGCCTCCTCTTCATCCTCAGCGACGATAGAGGTCGAGGCTGAAGTTGAGCCAAAATTCTCAAAGGCGCGGCCGTTCATGTCGTCGCTAATCACCTCTGATGATCTGAGCGGGGACGAGTCCGCAAAATGCGTCCGCCATATCGAACTGTCTCTGGCCGGCGCGGGAGCAGACCTTGAATACGCTGCCGGCGATGCACTCGGTGTATGGGCGCTTAACTGCCCAGACGTGGTGAAAGAGGTTCTCGATGCCGCCGGGCTGACCGGCAAAGAGACTGTGGTGCTCAAATCGGGTCCTGCCCAGCTTCGCGCCGCTCTGACCACCCAGCTCGATCTGGCGACGGTGACACCCAAGACGCTGGAGGCGTTAGGCGTTGATGAAGGCAAAAGCCTGCCCGAAGATGCCCAGGTACTTGACGTGCTCTCCGCGCTCGAAGCGCCCGTAGAAGCTCAAGTTCTTGCCGATGCCCTACGTCCGCTTCAGCCGCGGCTCTATTCCATTTCTTCAAGCCCTAAGGCGCACCCGGGCGAGGTGCATCTCACGGTCGGCGAAGTGCGCTACGATCTTAACGGCCGGGCTTGCAAAGGCGTTGCATCAACCTTCCTAGGTGAACGTCTTCTGCCTGGGTCGATGGTGGG
>JBCCOF010000204.1:0-2853 GCA_039025455.1 Pseudomonadota bacterium
ACCGCAGCCATCACCGGGCAATTGGCAGGGGCGCTCTACGGGCTAAGCAATATGCCGGCGCACTGGCTGGAGAAACTTGCCTGGCGTGAGGAACTGGAAGGTCTTGCCGAGCGTCTGATTGAGGCATGACAACTGCCCCGGCGCTTTCTACGAACTGGATCAAACCCGCTCCCTGGGGTGTGCATGTTGTTCCCGCCGATGCGTGGATCGATCCGGGGCGCGCGGTCGACAAAGCGCTCGTCACCCACGGCCATGCCGATCACGCGCGCGGCGGTCATGGAGAGACCATCGCGACGCCCGAAACGCTTGCCATCATGGAATTGCGTTACAACACGCGCGAAGGCGCGGTGCCGGTCCAATATGGCGAGACGATCCGGCTGCCGGGCGGCGTCGATGCGACCTATATCCCAGCAGGGCATGTGTTGGGTTCGGCGCAAATCCTTCTCGAGCATGCGGGCGAGCGCGTGGTCATTACGGGCGATTACAAACGCCGCGCAGACCCGACGTGTGCACCATTTCAGGTCACACCCTGCGACATCTTCATCACTGAAGCGACCTTTAGCCTGCCCGTGTTCACCCATCCACCTATCGAAGACGAGATGGCAAAGCTGCTCAAAGCGCTCGAGCTTCATCCCGATCAATGCGTGCTGGTGGGCGCCTATGCGTTGGGCAAAGCGCAAAGGGTGATCGCAGAACTGCGCGCCGCCGGGCACCACGCGCCGATCTATCTGCATGGCGCGATGGAGAAGATGTGCCGTCTTTACGAAGAGCACGGCGTGGCGCTGGGTGAACTGCGGTTGGTGAGCGATCACACCAAAGAGGAAATGCGCGGGAGCTTTATCATCGCCCCGCCCTCGGCATTGAACACCACATGGTCGCGGCGTTTGCCCGATCCGATCACGGCGATGGCGAGCGGATGGATGCGGGTTCGCCAGCGCGCACGCCAACGCGGAGTCGAATTGCCTCTGGTGATTTCAGACCATGCTGACTGGAACGAATTGACCACCACGATAGAAGAAGTAAACCCCGCAGAGACATGGATCACCCA
The DNA here is from genome assembly GCA_039025455.1 of Pseudomonadota bacterium. Taxonomy (GTDB): domain Bacteria; phylum Pseudomonadota; class Alphaproteobacteria; order Sphingomonadales; family Sphingomonadaceae; genus Erythrobacter. Next base: position 1,049 of record JBCCOF010000204.1, read on the forward strand.
TGGCCGCGAGGAGGCTTTGCTTCGATGGTGTGAGTTAGGTCAGCGGCGCGCGCGGGCGCTGGCGTTGGTCGGGCGGGAGGACGAGGATGACTAGCATCCCCGTAATCAGTCCCGCCCGGGCACTGCGATTACTTGATTGCAGCGAGATCTGCCGAAATCTTCTTCAGCATATCTTCGGTGATTGCGCCTTGCGAAAAGGGCGCGATGGCTTTCAGGCTCATCGATTTGAACTGGTCGTAGGCGGGGTGCTGGTCAAAGCCCGGGAGGTGCTTGTCGAGCACAGCCTTCGAACGCGGATCAGCGGCCAGCTTTTCAATCGGCTGGTCAACTGTGAACATGGCCTTCTTCGCTTCGGCCTTTTCGGCGTGGCCATCGGCGGCCATGACCGGAGTGGTGAGCGAACCGATGACGAGCGCGGCGGCGAGTGGTGCAAGTTTCATAATGGCAATTCCTCTTGTGATGCGAGCGGGATGTTTGAGACCGCGCATACACGATCCATATGTCTGTGCGATGAAGCGGACGCAAGGTGGTTTCGGTGAAACGCTTTGCCGCCCTGCTCGATGCACTGGTCTACACCACCAGCCGCAACCGCAAACTGGCGCTGCTCGCGGAGTATCTGCGCGAGGCACCTGACCCCGATCGTGGGTGGGCGATGGCGGCTCTGACAGGCGGGCTTGATTTTCCGGCGGTCAAAAGCTCGACCATCCGCAATCTGATGAAAGAGAGGGTCGATCCGGTGCTGTGGTCGCTGAGCCGCGATTTTGTCGGCGATACGGCGGAGACGGCTAGCCTTTTGTGGCCCGAGAGCGACGCGAAAGACGATCCGGCTCTCGAATCCCCCAGCGTGGCGCAAGTGGTGGACCTGCTCTCCGGCCTCACCCGCGCGACCGCGCCGCAAGAATTACCCAAGCTGCTCGACCGCCTGAATTCGAGCGAGCGCTATGCGCTGATCAAGCTCGCCATCGGCGGGATGCGCATCGGCGTCTCCGCGCGGCTGGCCAAGACGGCGTTTGCGCAGGCCTTCGATGTATCGGTCGAGGATGTCGAGGAATATTGGCACGCGCTCGATGCGCCCTATCCCGAGCTGTTCGCTTGGGGCTCGGATGGCGCGGAGCCGCCCGATGTCTCCAACCGCCCGTTGTTCCGCCCCTTTATGCTCGCTCATCCGCTTGAGGAAACTCAAGTCGATCTCGGGAACTATGCGGCGGAGTGGAAGTGGGATGGCATCCGCGTGCAATTGGTGCGGGTGGGCGAGGAGACGCGGCTTTATTCGCGCTCGGGCGATGATATTTCGGCGACCTTCCCCGAATTGCTCGATGTGCTGCCGGTGGATGCGGTTCTTGATGGCGAATTGCTGGTGCGCGGGGCGACGCAAGGAGGAGAGGCCGGGGGCGCGGCGAGTTTCAATGCCCTGCAACAGAGACTTGGCCGCAAGAAAGTCTCGAAGAAAATGCTCGCCGAAGCGCCCGCCTTTGTGCGGCTTTACGATGCGCTGATTATCGAAGGCGAGGATCTGCGCGAGCGGCCATGGACCGACCGGCGCGCGGCGCTCGAAACCTTGATGCCGAAGCTCCCCGACAGCCATTTCGACATCTCGCAATTGGTCGAGGCGCTTGATTTCGAGCATCTCGCGCAAATCCGCGAAGGCGCGCGCGACGACGCCATTGAAGGCTTGATGCTCAAACGACGCGACAGCGCCTATATCGCCGGGCGCAAGGTCGGGATGTGGTAGAAGTGGAAGCGCGATCCGCTGCTGATCGATTGCGTGCTGATGTACGCGCTGCGCGGCTCGGGCAAACGCTCGA
>JBCCOF010000205.1:0-2846 GCA_039025455.1 Pseudomonadota bacterium
CTCCGGGTCGGCGTCGAACCCGTAACTGATCTCGGCTCATTGTTCGGTCACAAGACTGCGTTTGTAGGCATCCAATGCCCGTGCATTGGTGGTGACTTCAACGTCTTCGGCGATGCTGATCAAATAAGCGCGGAACAAATCGTCAGCGATATTGCTCTCAATATCGAGCGCGCTTGATTGTGCCAGCAGATCGAGAGTTTCGTTTTCAGGGCGATCAATATCCGTGATTTGCATAATGATCATTTGTCCGGATAGTCCCTGGATCGAGAAGGTCTCACCTTCGGCGTTCGCGGCGAACATCCCGTTGAGAAGCGGGCGCGGGAACTGTAGCTCCGTGTTTTGGCGGGTAATCGGACGCGGCAAGCTTTCGAGGGCTGAATTGTATTTGACCGCTTCGGCTTCAAGCGAACTTGTTCCATCTGAGATGGCTGCCTCGATCTCTGCAGCAACGTTTTGGAGCTGCTCGCTGCGTTGCTCTTGTTGCCAAGCGGCGATCAGTTCCTCTCGAACTTCATCGAACTCCGGCAAGCGCTCTGGAACAATACGATCAACGCGTGCGATCCAGGTGATTTCATCCTCGCCAAGCCGTTCCGTATTTCGTCCTTCAGCTTGCGCATAGATCAAATCCAACAGGCCGGGTGCTGTGACCAGGGGCAGAAACCTTTGTCCATTCGCGCTGACCCCATTCGTATCGACGGGCGCGAAAGATAGGATCGGCGCCCCGAGCCCTTCACCAATGCCCTCTAAATCCGCGCCGGTTCCGAGCAGGTCGTCAAACTGAGGCAGAGCATCGTAAAACAAACCGACTGCGAGTTCTCGTGCCAGTTCGTTCTGGATCTCCTCACGGACAACCTCCAGCGGTGTTGCAGCGCCGGGAATGACATCCTCCAGACGAATAACGACATACTCATTTCCGACCGGCTGTGGGCCATGGATCGATCCAGCTTGCGCTCCGCGCGCAAAAACCTGGTCGGCCAATCGTTCGTTCAAAATGATCTCACGACGACCCGATCGAAGCTCCGTCGAAAGGGCTGTGTCTATGGCATCCGCTGCCGCGCCACCCGCAATACGACCCAGTGCTGTGCGAGCGGTGGCCTCGTCGGTGAAGACGAATTCAGTGAATGTGCGGCTGTCAGGTCCCGTATAGCGCTCTGCTTTGTAGGCTTCGTAGAACGCTTCAATGTCCTCATCCGAGACTTCAGATTGGGAGGTGAAGTCGTCTGGGCTCAAGCGGATCATGCTGATCGCGCGCCGCTCAGGCTCGCGCAAAAAGTCTTTGCGCTCCTCGTAAAGCGTTTCGAGCTCTTCTTCGCTCGGTTCCCCGATTTCAGGTAGGGCGGATTGCTCCAGGATGAACCAGTCAGCCGCGCGCAGTTCGCCTGTATAGGCTGCTTGCAGGCGCGCGAGTGCGTTCGGCACGCGCAGGCCTTCGGTGGGCAGGCGCTGCAAGCGCGAAATCGTCATGTCGGCTTCGACTTGAGATTCGTAGTCTGCCTCGCGATAGCCATTGGCGTCGAGGAGCTGTGAATATCGTAGAGGATCGAACACGCCGGTTGTGTCCTGGAAAACAGGGTCGGTCCGGATGGTCTCGACGATTGCGCCCGTTGTGGCAGCCATGCCTTGTGTATCAGCATATGCGGTCAGGAGCGTTTCGCGCGACAACTCAGCGAATAACTGGTCCACGATCCCGCGCTGCGCTGCTTCTTCTTTTGTAAGGGCTCGACCGCGATCATCGGTTTGATTGCGCAAGACCCGCTCGACCGTCGAGTCGAAGCTACGATCTGTCACACCTCGATCACCTGCGCTGACAAGATTAGCGCCGCCGCCACCGGTAAAGATGTCCGTCACACCCCAAGCCGCCATGGCAATTATCACGATAACGAAAATACCAGCGGCAGCAGGTGAGCGGAGCATATTACGCAACGGGGTCAACATGGCTTCGACCTTTCCCTTCGGGATCGCTTGTTTGTTTCAGCACAGCTTGCTAGGCGAGCGCACAAACTTGTTCAAGATGGTGACTGGTATGGTACGCACACTGATCGCAGGCAATTGGAAAATGAACGGCCTGAAATCATCCCTCTCAGAAGTCGAGTCTGTGGTGGCTCAACTCCGCAACTTCCCAGATGACGCAGACTGCCTCATCTGCCCGCCATCGACCCTTGTGGTTCCGATGCATGAGCGGGCAGGAGATCGCCTTTTGGTCGGCGCGCAGGCGTGCCATCCAGAGGCATTTGGTGCATTTACAGGCGATCTATCAGCGGAGCAGATCAAGGACGCAGGCGCGACCTATATCATCGTCGGCCATTCAGAACGGCGCTCGGAGCACGGTGAGCGCAGCGCCTATGTGCAGGAACAAGCTCATGCCTGTTTGCGAGCGGGGATCGTACCGATTGTCTGTGTAGGCGAGAGTTTTGCGCAAAAACAGCGCGGCGAGACGAAAGATACAGTGGTTCGTATCCTGCGAAAGTCGCTCCCAACCCTTGGATCTTCGGATTCGCTGGTCGTGGCCTATGAGCCGCTTTGGGCGATCGGGACCGGACTGGTGCCAAGTGCGGACGAGATCGCCGAAGTGCATCAGGTCATACGCGATCTGCTGGTCGAGCTTTACCAGGATCGCGGACACAAGCTGCGCATTCTCTATGGCGGGTCTTTGAAACCTTCCAATGCGGAAGAAATTCTCGCGATTGAAAACGTAAATGGCGGTTTGGTTGGAGGCGCCAGCTTGAAGGCGGAGGACTTAATGGCCATCTACGCAGCAGCCGTTGCTTAATCTATGCTATCAACACTGATGCAGAGGGGTTGGCGGGGGACCAAGAACCGCGTAAGCCCCGCGGCTTGAGATTCAG
>JBCCOF010000206.1:0-2781 GCA_039025455.1 Pseudomonadota bacterium
CGCGCCCTTTGCCGCTGGTCACCGGGAGGATTGTCCAACCAGTGATCCCCGCCTTGTCGATTGCATCGGTGACGCGACCTTGAAGCGCGGTATCGGTGAGAATCTCGATGCGTTTGCGAATGACAGTTTCGATCATGAAAGCACTCCTGCGCCGCCTGTCAGATAAGCGGCCAACGCGCTGATTATGCCGATATTGATCAAGACATTGAAGGGGAAGGTGATGCTGAGCGACATTGTCAGATAAATCCCCGGATCAGCCTCAGGCAAGGCAAGACGCATGGCGGCAGGCACCGCGATGTAGCTAGCGCTGGCGCACAGCACACCGAGCACAGCGGCCGAGCCCGCGTCCAGGCCAATTGCTACGCCCAATCCGGTTCCAACGGCACCGTTCACGATGGGCAAAAAGACAGCGATAGCTGTGAGCCGCCAAGTGATCGCGCGCGAATCTATTATCCGCCGCGCAGCGATCAGTCCCATATCAAGCAGGAACAGGCACAAGACGCCCTTAAACCCGGCTTCGAAAAAGGGGCTAACCGGAGCAAACCCCTGTTCCCCACCAATCATGCCTATCGCGAACGCTCCGAGCAGCAGAACAATGGACGAGTTGGTCAGCACTTCGTGGAACATTTCGCCCGTGCCCTGACCGTTTTCGTCAGAACTGCCCAGACCGCGAGCGAGCAAAAGGCCGCTTAGGATCGCCGGCGCTTCCATCGCTGCCATGACGGCGACCATATAGCCGCCGGGCTCGCGCGCTTGACCGGTCAGGATCTCCACCGCGGTCACAAATGTCACCACGCTGATCGATCCGTAGTGCGCGGCGACCGCGCCCGAATTGATCCTGTCGAGCTGGCCAAATGTCTTCAGCACTGCGTAAGCGAAAAACGGCAAGAGAAATCCTGCAACAATGCCAGCTCCAAGCGCCGAGACCACTGTCGCATCGATCCCCGATTTCGATACCGCGACGCCGCCTTTGATGCCAATCGCTGCCATAAGGTAGAGCGACATCGCCTTCGCAATCGCTTCGGGGATCGCCAAATCTGAGCGCGCGAATGCCGCAATTAGCCCGAGCACAAAGAAAAGCACCACGGGCGATGTGAAGGTCTGAATTGCTGTTTCGAACATTAAGAGGCTCGCTCACAGTGTTTATGTTGCATGAAAAGCAAAAGACCTTGCGGGCAAATCGTTCCGAGACCGGTAGACAGCTTTGTGTTGCGCTTGCGAGGTGCGCCCGGCACCCCTAAATACCGGCGCATGAACGATCTCGCTAACCATCCGGCGCAAGCATCCGATTCTGCCCGACCCGCACGTCAGCGCAAACCTGACTGGATCAGAGTGCGCGCGCCGGTGAGCGAGGGATATCATGAAACGCGCCGCCTGATGCGCGATCTCAATCTCAACACGGTTTGCGAGGAGGCAGCGTGCCCCAATATCGGGGAATGCTGGACCAAAAAGCACGCGACGGTGATGATCCTGGGCGATGTGTGCACCCGCGCCTGTGCGTTCTGTAATGTGAAGACAGGCATGCCTCGATCGGTCGATCCCTTCGAGCCAGAGAACACGGCGATTGCGGCGGCCAAAATGGGGCTGGAGCACATTGTAATCACCAGCGTGGATCGCGATGATCTTCCCGATGGCGGGGCAGGGCAGTTTGTGAAAGTGATCTAAGCACTCCGGCGCAACACACCCAACACAACCATCGAGATTCTCACCCCCGACTTCCGAGGCAAGATGCGCCCGGCTGTGGAAGCGATCTGCGAAGCAGGTCCTGATGTATACAACCACAACCTTGAAACCGTACCTCGTCTCTATCCCACGATCCGCCCCGGCGCGCGTTACTATGCGTCGCTGCGGCTGCTTGAGGAGGTCAAGGCGCACAACCCGCTTATCTTCACGAAGTCTGGCATTATGCTGGGGCTGGGTGAACAGCGTCTAGAAGTGCATCAGGTCATGGACGACATGCGCAGCGCTCAGGTCGATTTCATCACCATGGGCCAATATCTTCAGCCGACGCCGAAACACGCCAAAGTCGAAGACTTCGTCACTCCAAAAGCGTTCGACGCCTATGGTTCAATCGCTCGGGCAAAAGGCTTCTTGCAAGTCGCTTCCAGCCCGCTGACCCGCTCAAGCTATCACGCTGGCGACGATTTTGCGGTAATGAAGGCGGCCCGCGAGGAAAAGCTCGCCAAGGCGCAGGCCAAGGGCACGAAGTAATGCCCGGTATTCGTGAAACCCGAAGAATGCCCTACAGCGCAGAGCAGATGTTTGATCTGGTCGCGGATGTTGCGCGTTACAACGAGTTTCTGCCGTGGGTGATTGCAACCCGTGTCCGATCAAACAGCGACAGCGAAATGACAGCTGACATGGTGGTCGGGTTCAAGTCCATTCGTGAGAGCTTTACCTCGCGCGTGGCCAAGATCAGGCCCGAAAAGCTTGACGTGCACTATGTCGACGGCCCGCTGAGCGATCTCGACAATGCATGGACATTTCGCGCGATTGACGACGACACTTGCGAGGTGGATTTCAGCGTCGATTTCACGTTCAAGAACCGCATTTTTGAACGGCTTGCTGGCCAATATTTCGACAAGGCTTTCCGCAAGATGGTGGCCGCGTTTGAACAGCGGGCAGAAGAGCTTTACGGCAACAGCAAATCGAGCGCGCAAATCGTCGCCTGATGGCGGATTTCGGCGCGTGTGCCTTCGCCGAATTGCTTAAGTTCGCCCTCCGGATCTCCATCGGCGTTTCGAGTTGCACGAGCGAACACCACGGTCCCAACCGGCTTTA
>JBCCOF010000207.1:0-2761 GCA_039025455.1 Pseudomonadota bacterium
AGTTACATTTCGATACTGCCCATTAAGGCTGGCGCAAACCATACAGGTTCAGTCGCACTTTTCTGGCCCTCAAACATCATGGGGTGCTACTTATGCAGTCCTAACTGGAGGGATTATCATGAAAACATCACGCATTCTGCTTTCGGGCACCGCCGCACTGGCGCTTGTGAGTACAAGCGGCTGCGTTACCGACCCAAATACCGGCGAACAGAAAATCTCGCGTACCGGAATCGGCGCGGCGTTGGGCGGTACGCTGGGCTACCTGCTTGGAGGTGTTGTCGGAGGCGATGCTGCGCGGATTATCGGTGCAGGGATTGGCGGCACGGCCGGTGCTGTCATCGGCGACCAATTCGACGACCAAATCCGCGAACTTGATGAGGCTGTCGAAGGCAGCGGTGTCGATGTGGAGGAAATCGGCGATCAGGACGCGATCCTTGTCCGCCTGCCCGATGGCGTGACTTTCGCGCGCAATTCGGCCGATATCAATCCGGGCTTCTTTGACACGCTCAACACTGTTGCAGACAGCTTGATCCAGTATCCGAACAGCTTGGTCGATGTTTACGGTTTCACCGACACGACCGGTTCGAACTCTTTGAATCAGAGGCTTTCGGAGCAGCGCGCGCAGACTGTGGCGGACTACCTTGCCGCGCGCGGTGTGGCGCGCACCCGGATGGCGACGGTTGGCTATGGCGAGCGCGCCGAATATCTGCGGGTCAAAACCGGAGACAATGTGGACGAGCCGCTCAACCGCCGCGTCGAAATCAAGATCGTCCCGATCAGTCAGGAAGACGTGCAGGCGGCCAGCCAATAGGGTCGCGCACAAGACAGAGTGCGAAAATCATAGCGGGCCGCCATTGGGTGGCCCGCTTCCATCTCTAACTACCAGCTTTGCTCAACTCCGCCGCGCGGTCTGCAAGCCTCGCCACCGCCTCGTCGTGCATGGCCGGTGAGCTCACAAGCACGCCGAAATCACGCGGGTCGCGCTTGTTGAAATCAAGCGTTTTGCCAAAAGCATCGCTCACCCGCGCGCCCGCCTCTCGCGCAATCAAAGTAGCCGCCGCCATATCCCATTCAAAGCCCCATCGCAGGGTAGCAACCAGATCGGCCTGATCCGCAGCGACCATCGCAATGCGCAGGGCGATGGAATTGGGCTTTTCGACCAGCACAAGGTCCGATTCGCTGCTCGGCAATTGGTCAATCGGAATACGCGCGCCGCTCATGATTGGGCGGGTGCTCGCGCGGATCGGCTCTCCATTGAGCGTCGCCCCCTGCCCTGCCATTGCGCCCCACACCTCGCTGCGCGCCGGCGCCACGAGTGTTCCGATCAATGGGCGTCCGCCGCTGACCAAAGCGACCGATATTGCCCAACCGGGCCGCCCGCGCACAAAATCGCGCGTGCCGTCAATCGGATCGACCAGCCAAAGCAAATCATTCTCGAGCCGCGCGGGTGCATCGACCGATTCTTCGGACAACCAGCCCGCCGATGGCAGCAAGGCGCGCAATTCGCGGCGTAGGAACGCGTCAACCTCAAGGTCAGCCTCGCTGACAGGATCGCCGGGCGTCTTGTCCCAGCTGTTCAGCTTGTGACCCGCGCCGGGCCAGCGCGAATAGGCAATCCTACCCGCTTCTCGGGTGATCTCTTCAAGGCGGTTTTGGTCTATCAATTCGGACAATCTTGCTGTGGTTAGTGGTGGAGGCAAGCTCTCCACTTTTCAAGCGCAACAAACCATGCTTAGGACACAAGTAAGGGGCTAGCACAAGGCGCGCCAAACTAAGGGATCACCGCATATGAACGTCCACGAATATCAGGCCAAGGAACTGCTCAAACAGCACGGGATTGCAACTCCCGCCGGGCACGCTGCTCTGACAGTTGAAGAAGCGGTCGCCGCCGCAAAACAGCTCCCCGGCCCGCTTTACGTGGTGAAGGCCCAAATTCACGCCGGTGGACGCGGCAAGGGCAAGTTCAAGGAACTGCCCGAGGACGCGAAGGGCGGCGTTCGCCTCGCTTTCTCCATCGACGAGGTGGAAAGCCACGCCAAGGAAATGCTCGGCAACACTCTGGTGACGATCCAGACCGGCGAAGAAGGCAAGCAGGTCAACCGCCTTTATGTCACCGACGGCGTCGACATCGAAAGCGAATATTACCTCGCCATGCTGGTCGACCGCGCAACCGGTCAGGTCGCTATGGTCGCTTCGACGGAAGGCGGGATGGACATTGAAGATGTCGCGCACGAAACGCCCGAAAAGATCACCACGATCACCATCGATCCCGCGCAGGGCTTTATGCCGCATCATGGCCGCGCGGTGGCCTTCGCGCTGAACCTGTCGGGCGCGCTTAACAAAGCGTGTCAGAAGCTCGCCGCCAAGCTCTATGCCGCGTTCATGGCGAGCGATTGCGAGATGCTCGAGATCAACCCTTTGGTGGAAACCAAGCCCGATGCTGATGGCAATGCCGATCTGCTGGTGCTCGACACCAAGATGAGCTTTGACGGCAACGCGCTCTATCGCCACCCCGCGATCGAGGAAATGCGCGACGAGACCGAGGAAGACCCCGCCGAAGTCGAAGCCAGCGAATATGACCTTGCCTATATCAAGCTCGATGGAAATATCGGCTGCATGGTCAATGGCGCAGGCCTTGCCATGGCGACGATGGACATCATCAAGCTTAACGGTGCGTTCCCGGCAAACTTCCTCGACGTGGGTGGCGGCGCGACCACCGAGAAGGTGACTGCGGCGTTCAAAATCATCCTCAAAGACCCGG
>JBCCOF010000208.1:0-2745 GCA_039025455.1 Pseudomonadota bacterium
GAGAAAGAGAAGGAGGCCTTGCGGCTCCTTTTGGCGGGGCACGACGCCAAATCAGCGGCGCTCAAGATTGATATCTCGGTCCACACGTTGAACGATCGCTTGCGCGCCGCACGCCGCAAACTGGGAGTGACCACCAGCAAGGAAGCGGCCCGTGCGCTGTCCGAGGCCGAGCAGACAGGCTCTGAAGCCCCCTTGGAAGCGACACCCCAAAGCTTTGTGCACAAACCTTTGGGGGTGCAAGAAACGCCCGAAAATCAGGACATTCCAACCGCCGCGGATCGAAGCGAGAGTGGGCTCCTCCACTTCGCAGCGCGGCGGAAAGGTGTTATGATCATGTCCCTATCAATTGCTCTTGCGTTCGCCGCTTTCGCGTTCATTCCTGCGCAGGCCCCCGATTTGCAGACCCCCGATTTGCAGACCTCCGGCTTGAAAGACCAGACATTCGCGGCGGAAACCGAATTCGTTCGCGCGGCGCCGTCGGCTTCTGAGCTCCAGGCACGCCGCTGGCTTGGGCTGATCGACTTTGGCAAATTTGATGAAAGCTACGCGGAAGCCGGTAAGGATCTGCGCAGTCAATATGCGCTCGAAAAATGGAAATTCGCCCTCACATTGCGCATGACCAACGGAAAGGTCGAAGACCGCACGTTGGCCAGCGCGATGCAAACAGGCGAATTTCGCGGACGGACCGATGGCGACTTCGCCGTGATCACTTTCGCGACGCTGTTTGAACACGACAACCTGAAGAACGAACGGGTCGTTCTCGAAAGGCTCGGCGCGGAATGGAAGGTGGTCGATTATGAGATTTTGCCGGTCAATCATCGTTTGGACTAGGCTGTGCCAGTCGATCTGGCTCGCCCGCACACAAGGCTGGGAGCTCACGCTTCCAGCCTCATGCGCGCGGCGCTAAGCGACCGAACTTAGCCGATTGCAATGGACCCGAGTGCACGGCATGAACGTGCGAGGAAACACCGAAGGGCTGAGAGAGGATTACAATGCTGGGAGCCATGCAAGACTGGACCATGCGCGTGACGCACGTGATTGATCACGCGGCGCGCGAAACGGGCGCGCGCGAGATCGTGACGCGCTGGGCCGATGGCAGCGAAACGCGCACCAACTGGGCGGGCATTCGCCGCGACGCGCTGAAAATGGCTCAGGCGCTGAAAGCGCTCGGCCTTGAGAAAGGCGATAAGGTGGCGAGCCTTGCGATGAACCATTCGCGCCATTTGGTCAGTTGGTACGGTGTCGCTGGAATGGGCGGCGTGCTTCACACCGTGAACCCGCGCCTGTTCGACGATCAGCTCGAATACATTGTCAACCACGCCGAAGACAAAGTGCTCTGCTACGACGCCGCTTTCCAGCCCATCGTTGATCGGATGAAGAGCCGCTGGACGAGTGTGGAGCATTACATTTGCTATGACAGCGGTGCCTATAGCCCCGCTTTTGAAGACTGGATCGGCGAGCAGGATGGCCGGTTTGAGTGGGTCAGCGGTGATGAGCGCGATCCGTGCATGATCTGCTACACGTCGGGGACGACGGGCAATCCAAAAGGTGTGCAGTACGAGCATCGATCGACGGTCTTGCACGCCGTTTCGGGCCTGCAGCCGGGCGTGTTCAACTTTAGCGGCGCATCGGTGATGCTGCCGGTTGTCCCGATGTTCCACGCCGCGTCTTGGGGACTGCCTTATGCCGGTGCCATGGCCGGTGTGAAATTCGTCTTTTCCGCGGTCAACGACCCCGCTGTCCTGCACGAGCTTATGCTGCGCGAAAAGGTTACCGACAGCGCCGGCGTGCCGACCGTGTGGCTGGCCCACTTCCAATATTGCGATGCGGAAGGGATCGATCTGCCGCCGCTCAAGGCCGCCACGATTGGGGGCTCAGCGGCGCCGAAGTTTATGATTGAAAGGCTGATGAAAAACGGAACGCGCGTCCAGCACGCCTGGGGGATGACCGAGACATCCCCGATTGGCACCGTGGGAAGCCCGACCTGGGACTGGGAAGACCTCAGCTTCGAAGAACGCGTGAACAAAACCATGATGCAGGGTCGCCCGATCTTTGGTGTTGAACTGCGCACGGTCGATCTTGATGACATGACCACAGAGCTGCCGCGCGACGGTGAGGCGAGCGGCGCGTTGCAGATCCGCGGCCCCTGGGTGCTGAAGCGGTACTTCAAGGCTGAAGAGGACGCGACCACGGCTGATGGCTGGTTCGACACCGGCGATGTCGGCATCATCCATCCCGATGGCACCTTGCAGCTTACCGATCGCACCAAGGACGTTATAAAATCGGGCGGCGAATGGATCAGCTCGGTCGAGCTTGAGAACGCCGCTGTCGGGCACCCCGCCGTGGCGGAGGCGGCGTGCATCGGCATGCCGCATCCCAAATGGGATGAGCGTCCGGTTCTGTTCGTTGTCAAGAATGAAGGGGCAGAGCTGACCAGCGGCGAAGTGATCGAGCATTTGAAACCGCAAGTCGCCAAGTGGTGGCTGCCCGACGCGGTCGAGTTCATCGAGGACATCCCGCACACGGCGACCGGCAAAATTAGCAAGAAAGATCTGCGCGACCGGTTCCACAATTATAAGCTCGAAGCCTGAGGCGCCTTGTGACTGACCCTTATGCGAATGACCCCTATGTCGAGCCGGATCGCATTCATATCGACCCTTCGGCTCACAATTGGAAAGCGTTCAAGGATCTTCCGCGCGACACGCCGATCCATATGCTCAACCTGCTGCTTTATCGCCAATTGGC
>JBCCOF010000209.1:0-2719 GCA_039025455.1 Pseudomonadota bacterium
CTCCTTGGTCGAGGGTCAGCTCGCGATTATGAACGAGGAGATTGCCAGCTCCACTGCCGTCGCCGTTGCAATGGGTGGAACGACCTTCCTGCCCGACCAGAACTTCAGCCTCTCGGCCAATATCGGCACCTATGACGGAGCACATGCAGGCTCGTTCAGCATCGGGGCGCTTGTCAGCGAGAATGTTGCAGTGAATGCGGGCGTCGCCACCGGCTTCAACCGCAATGGCAAGACCGCAGGGCGCGTGGGGGTGACCATCGGGTTCTGATCTGCATCAGCGCCGGTCGCACGAATTCACTTGAGCCCTGCGCTCGCCCGCCCGATAACCGGCATTCTCGAAAGCGGGGGATGCGGGTTGAGCGTAAAGGCAGTCAGGTGGATCGTCGCGGCATATATGCTGGTGTTTCTGGTCGCGACCACTTGGCCTGGGGCGGGTCTGATCAACATGGTCCGCCCGTTTGTGCTCGGTCTGCCGTTCAATCTCTTTATGATCGCCTTGCTGATTGTCATCGCGCTCGGCTTGCTCGCGGCGCTCTATGTCAGTGAAAAGCGGGCGGGGAATTAGCCCTTGGAACGCTGGCAGATCATTGCGACGGTTATCGCGCTATACCTCGTCGTCACCTTGTTGATCGGGCTGCTTTCGGGGCGGCGCGCTTCGAAAAGTGTCCAAGGCTATGTCGCGGGGGATCGCGATTTCGGGTTGCTGGTGATGTACTTTGTGCTGGGCGCGTCGGTGTTTTCGGCCTTTGCCTTTCTGGGCGGGCCAGGCTGGGCATACAGCCGGGGTGCGGCGGCGTTTTACATCCTTTGCTATGGCGTGCTGGGGATCGTGCCGTATTTCTTTATCGGGCCAAAGGCCGCCGCATTGGGGCGCAAATATGGCTATGTGACGCAAGCTCAGCTTATCTGTGGCCGCTTCCCGTCGCGCGCGCTCTCGCTGATGATCGCCATCCTGACGGTGCTCGCCTTCATCCCGTACATCACGCTGCAAATGCGCGGTGCGGGGATCGTGATCGAAGCGGTGACCGAAGGGAATGTCCCGCTCTGGGCAGGGGCGGCTTTGGCTTACGGCATTGTCACGATCTACGTGCTGTTTTCCGGTGTGGCTGCGGTTGGGTGGACCAACACCTTTCAAGGCATCTTCATGCTGACCATCGCTTGGTCGCTGGGGCTTTACCTTCCGATTTCGCTCTATGGAGGCGTCGGAGAGATGTTCTCGCGCATCCTTGCCGAACGACCGGAATTGCTATCCATGCCCGGCCTGACCGCGTCGGGCGAGCCGTGGTCATGGGGCGGGTATTCCAGCGCGATCATCGTCTCGGCGGTCGGATTGATGATGTGGCCGCACCTCTTCATGAAGGCCTTTACCGCGCGGTCGGATGACACTTTGCGCAAGACCGTTGTGCTGTTCCCGACCTTCCAGCTGTTCCTGATCCCGGTGTTCCTGATCGGATTTGCCGGTGTGCTCTATCCGCAAAGCCCGCCTTCGTCGGACTTCATCCTGCCCTTTATGATCCTCAACGCCGATCTGCCTGCAGTGGTGGTCGGGCTGTTCTGCGCAGGCGCGCTCTCGGCCTCGATGTCGACCGGGGATTCGCTGATGCATGCGGCGGCTTCGGTGACGGTGGAGGACGGCGTGCGGCCTTTCAAAGACCTGTCGAACGAGACGCGGCGGCGCTTGATTCAGGGGCTTGTGCTGCTGGTGGGCGCGACCGCCTATGTGTTCGCGATCAGCGAGGGGGTCTCGCTCGTCGTCCTGCTGCTCACAGCCTATGGCATTATCTGCCAACTCGCGCCGCCCATTGTCGCCGCGATGTATTGGCAGCGCGCGACCACTGCCGGGATCATCGCAGGCTTTGTCGCCGGGTCAGCGACCGCCGCTTTCTTCTTCTTGAGCGGCTATTTCGGAAACGACCTGCGCCCTTACGATCTGCATGAGGGGATGCTGGGCCTGATGGTGCACATACCCGTTCTGATTGGGGTCAGCCTGATGACGCGCAGCCAGACGGCGGAGCACCGGCAGTCGTTTACTGAGGTGCGCGCTTAGGCGCTCAAATGCCTGATAAGGCCTCGCATAAAGCGTGTGCCTTCTTCGACCTGCTGGATCGTGATGAACTCGTTGGGCTGATGCGCCTGATCGATGGAGCCGGGGCCGCAAATCACGGTTGAGAAGCCCGCTTGCTGGAATTGGCCTGCTTCGGCGGCGTAGGAAACCGATCTGCGGCTGTTCGATCCGGTAAGCGTGTGCGCGAGTTCGGCCGCTGCATTTTCCGCGTGCGGCATCAAGGGTGGTCCGTCGGCGAGACGCTCAGTGATGATTTCGCATTCCGGTGCAATGGCGCGCATGTCTGCTAGGACTTTGGTGGCTTCGGCATCGAATTCCGCGTGGATTGCAGCCAAATCATCGCCGGGAACAATTCTCACATCCCACGTAAAGCAGCATCGACGCGCCAAGATATTGGCTGCGGTGCCACCTTCGATCACGCCCACCGTCATGGTCGTGTAGGGCGGCATAAAGGGCGAGTCCGATGGTGCTTCGCTCGCACGGCGCTCGGTCATTTGCGTGATCTTTGCGATCAGCCGACCCGCCGCCATAATCGCGCTCGCCCCACGATGCGGCTGGCTGGAGTGCGCTTCGTGACCGGTGATCTCGGTGCGGAATATGGCGACGCCCTTTTGGCCATCGACCACTTGCATATCGGTCGGTTCACCAACGATC
>JBCCOF010000210.1:0-2709 GCA_039025455.1 Pseudomonadota bacterium
GCCGCGCCGCCTTGTGTTCGAGCAGCACGCATTGAGGGTCAAAGCTCCCTAACGCATCAATCCGCCAATCAGGTTACGCACGAACCGCCCGACCAGCGGCCCGCCGAGATCGGTTGCGATTGAACCCGCGGCGGAGGTTACGCCGGTGCGCATAGGGTTGGCGCGGCTTTTCTTGCCCAGCACCGCCGCAGCGGCGATGCTTGCGGCAGAGCCGGCGGCGACTTTCGTCCCGCGCGATATCGCCTTTTCCCACATCGACTTGGTCTTGCGGGGACGCTTGCGAACCTCTTCCTCGCCCTTGGCCTCGACTTCCTCGGCGGTTTCGGCAGCGTCGGCGGTCTTCGCGGCGAGCACCTCCTCGGCGCTTTCGCGGTCAACCGCTTCATCATATTTGCCTTCAAACGGGCTGATCGACTGAATGATCGCGCGCTCCTTCGCAGTCACCGGTCCAAGGCGCGAGCGCGGCGGCTTTATCAAGGTGCGCTGAACCACCGTCGGCGCGCCATCCTCGTCCAGAGTGGAGACCAGCGCCTCACCAACTTTCAGCTCGGTGATCACCTCCTCGGTGTCGAGGTCTTCGTTGATCCGGAAGGTTTCGGCGGCAGCCTTGATCGCGCGCTGATCGCGCTTGGTAAAGGCGCGCAGAGCGTGCTGCACACGATTACCCAGCTGGCCCGCGACTTCCTCAGGGATATCGATCGGGTTTTGCGTCACGAAGAACACGCCAACACCCTTGGACCGGATCAGCCGAACGACCTGTTCGATCTTCTCCTGCAAAGCCTTGGGCGCGTCATCAAACAGCAGGTGCGCTTCGTCGAAGAAAAACACGAGGGTGGGTTTTTCCGGGTCGCCCACTTCGGGCAGGCTCTCGAACAGTTCGGCGAGCAGCCACAAGAGGAATGTGGCGTATAATTTCGGGCTCTGCATCAGCTTGTCGGCCGCCAGCACGTTGACATTGCCGCGCCCTTGCTCGTCGCATTTCAGGAAGTCGTCGATCTCCAGCGCCGGTTCGCCAAAGAAGTGGTCCGCGCCCTGCGATTCAAAGCTGAGCAATTGCCGCTGGATCGCGCCGACGGACTGCTTCGAGACATTGCCATAGACGCCCGAAAGCTCTTTGGAATTGGTGTAGGCCCATTGCAGCAGCGATTGCAGATCGCCGAAATCGAGCAGCAGCAGGCCATTCTCGTCCGCATGCTTGAACACGATCTGGAGCACGCCTTCCTGCGTGTCGTTGAGGTCTAGCAAGCGCGAAAGCAGCAGCGGACCCATTTCCGAGATCGTCGTGCGGATCGGATGGCCCTGCTCGCCATAGAGGTCCCAGAAGACGACCGGATTGTCTGAATATTCGTAATCCTCCATCCCCAGTTCTTCGGCGCGCGCTTCGAGCTTGTCGGCGTGTTTGAACTTCGAAGATCCGGGCATACCGATGCCTGACAGGTCGCCCTTCACATCGGCGACAAACACCGGAACACCGTTGGCGGAGAAGCTCTCAGCCAGCCCTTGCAGCGTCACCGTCTTACCCGTGCCGGTCGCGCCTGCGATCAGACCGTGACGGTTCGCCCGGCTCAGCGCCAGGTGTTGGTTTTCGCCATTGCCGCCCAAGCCCAGAAAAATATCACTCATATGGAGCCGATCCCTGCTTCTATTTGCGTTGTGCATTTCGTTGGCCGCGTTGTGTGCAGAGCGAGAGCGGAGTGGTCAACCTCTCGACTTGCGACGCTGATGGGCTAAGGCGTTTCGCATGGGCGATACCGAACCGTTTGTGCTGCTGGATGACGCGCGCGCCATTGATGGTGCGGCGGACGCCTTGCTGTATGAGCGGCCCAGCGCGGTCTTCGCTGCGCACCATGCGCGCGATGTCGAGCGGGTATTGGCCGAGGCTAATGATGCGTTGGCCGCAGGCGCGGGATCGCTTGTCGGCTACATCGCCTATGAAGCAGGGCTGGCGCTGGAGCCAAAACTGGCACCGCTCGCCGATGCCCGTAACGGCGCGAGCGGTCCGCTTGTGTGGCTGGGCCTGTTTGATGAACCCGAGCGAATCGCGGCGGCGGATGTACCCGCTTGGCTCGCAGCCAAGAGCGAGGGAAAGGCCAGCCTTGGCCCGCTCGACCCACAGCTTTCGCCCGGCGGTTATGCGCAAGCGTTCGAGACTTTGCGCGAGGCGATCCATGCGGGCGATATCTATCAGGCTAACCTCACCTACCCGCTCGCCGGGTCCTATCGCGGAGAGCCATTGGCGCTTTATGGCGCGCTGCGATCAGCGGCCTCGGCAGGATATGGCGGCGCGCTGTTCGACGGTTCGCATTGGTTGCTGAGTTTCTCGCCCGAGCTATTTGTCGCGCTCGACGGCGATATGGCCAAGGCCAAGCCGATGAAAGGCACGCGCCCGCGCGGCGGGGACGGAGCCAGCGACGCTGAATTGGCCGAAGAATTGGCGAACTCGGTCAAGGACAAGGCCGAAAACCTGATGATCGTCGATCTGATGCGCAACGACCTCAGCCGGGTCGCGGTGCCGGGCAGCGTACGGGTCGATGCGCCGTTCGCAGTCGAAAGCTATCCGACGGTGCACCAAATGGTCTCGACCGTGCGCGCACAGCTCGCACCGGGCAAAGGGCCAAGCGATCTGCTCGCGGCTCAGTTTCCCTGCGGCTCGATCACCGGAGCGCCCAAGATCCGCGCGCTGGAGCTGATCAACGAGGTCGAGCGCGA
>JBCCOF010000211.1:0-2672 GCA_039025455.1 Pseudomonadota bacterium
GCAAAAGACACTTGGCGAGAATGTCCATATCGACCTGGCGTTCATTGCCGTCGCTGGTGAGGAGCACTTCGCAATGCTCTTCGAAATTCATCAGCCAATAGGGCATTTGCAGGTTCGACACGTCGAGAATGTTGCCCGTCGTGCGGAAGGCGGCGGAATACTCACCGTGCGGGTCGATCATCACGATGTGGCCCTGCGGCGCGGCCTGACAGATGCGGTGCAGGATGAGCGCAGCGCTGGTCGATTTACCGGTACCCGTGGAGCCAAGCAGCGCGAAGTGCTTGCCCAGCATCGCATCGATATAGAGGCCTGCGCGGATATCCTTGGTCGGGAAGACCTTACCGATGGTGATATTGGCGCGGCCATCGCTGGCGTAAATCTGTTCAAGATCGCGGGTGCTGGCCGGATAGACCATGGCGCCCGGCACCGGATAGCGGGTTACACCGCGCTTAAAGCCGTGCACGCGGCCGGTCAGCTTTTCCTCGCTGCCCTCGCCCAGAAAGTCGATGTTGGCGATCACGCCGTTTTCGGCGCGGCGATCCTTGCGCTGGTCACGGACATTGGCGAGTAGCCAGGATTCACCGACGCGGATCTTGATCTGGCTGCCAACCTGTCCGGCAAGCTGGATTGATGGATCGGTATCTTCCATGCATTCGTTCAGTCGGCCCAGGTCAAACGCGACCTGTGATCCGGCACCAGAAATCTCTAGCACCACGCCAATCGGCGAACGCGTGTTGTCGATCTCGCCATGCGCTGCGGACGTATCGGCTTCGCCAAGGGTCTGCGCCTCACTTGAACGTTCGAAATTCTGGTTACCCATGTCAGTCATGAGACATTCTTCGCCTTTTCTGTGCCACGGCCTTCGGGGAAGACTTTCCCGGCGCGACAAGAGCGTGGTCTAGCGAGAATGCGGTTAAAATCGCGTCAACGTTTTAGCGCCGTTGCCCAATTGGATGAACGACCAAAACCTCAGATCAAGGGCGTGAAAACAGCCGTCCGGCGAACCAGCCCATCGACAAGGAAAGGATGATCGCGCCCAGACCATAGAAGAACGCCCAACGCTTGGACGCCAGAACCACCTGACCCTCTAGGCCAACCTTGACCACCTCGATTTCGGCGGTCGCACTGGCAAGCACACGGCCGTCGGCAATCGCAAATGTCTCTGCTGTATAGGGACCCGTTGTCACGTTTGATGGCAGTGTAATGCGAGCCTGATAAAGCACTTGCTCTTTGATCCGCACCCCTTCCGGGTTTTGCTGGTACAACCCTTCGCGCCGCCGCATGTCCACCAATCCATCTGCGAAGCGCTCCTGCACTTCGGGGTCGATCACGCCACTGGGGCTGAGCTGGATAAAGTCAGTGCCAAGCTCGTAAATCGCAGCGGTGCGTTCATCGACTATATCTTTCACCGGGCTTGAAGAGGCGACGGCAAAGAAAGACGGTGCAGAACGAAAATCGCTTGCGCTTGCATTCATCCAGATCCCGGCAATCCGCTCTTTTTCGCGCAAGCGGATCGGCTGAGTCGGACCTTTCAGCACCACGACAATGTCATACTCGGCACGGCTCGCCGCGCCCGCCGGGTCAATCACCGCACCATAAAGCAAGAGATTTGCGCCAGTAAAACCCTGACGCACTTCGATGCGCGACTGGCTGACTTCGGGCACAAGCACCGGCTCACGCTGAGCCGAACAGACCACCGCCGCGACCAGTATGAAAGCAAGGCGCAGCGGGGTGATCACAGCGGATCGACCGTGTAAATCTCGTCCGGCTGCACCCCAAGTCCATAGAGCATGCGCAATGCCACCGCGATCACGATCGCCGCCAGGACCAGTCGAAGCAGTTCGGGCCGCGCTTTGAGCGCAATCTGGGTGCCGAATTGCGCGCCCATCACCGATCCCAGCAGCAACAGGCCCGCAAGCACAATGTCGACCGCCTCGGTCGTCAAAGCATGCGTCATAGTGGTCACCATGGTCACAAACAGGATTTGAAACAGCGACGTCCCGACAACGACATTGCCGCTCATCCCCAGCAGGTAAAGCATGGCGGGAACCAGAATAAAGCCGCCGCCCACGCCCATCAGCATCGTCAAAATGCCGACAATCACACCGAGGATTAGCGGCGCGAGCGGCGAGATATACAGCCCCGAGCGGTAAAACCGCCATCGGAACGGTAGCCCCGCGATCAGCGGGTGATGGCGACGCCGTCGTGGCTGCGCGGCGCTCGGCGTGTTGGGCAGAATTACACCCAAAGCCTCGCGCATCATCAAGGTGCCAATCGATCCGAGCAGCAGGACATACAGGACGTTGATCACCACATCGATTTGCCCGAGCGAGGTCAGCAGACTGAACAGGCCAGCGCCCAATAAAGCGCCGACCACGCCGCCGCCTACCATCACCAATCCCATGCGATAATCGACGCCGTTGCGCTTCGAATGGGCGAGGACGCCCGAAACGCTCGCGCCGGTGACCTGTGTTGCCGCCGAGGCCGCCGCGACGGTTGGAGGAACGCCGTAGAAAATCAGCAGCGGCGTTGTCAGAAACCCGCCGCCCACTCCGAACAGGCCCGACAATATGCCCGTGAGCCCACCAAGCAGCACGATAAACAGGCCGTTTACCGAAAGATTCGCGATGGGCAGATAGACATCCATGCCCACCGAGTAACGCACCCGCGAA
>JBCCOF010000212.1:0-2593 GCA_039025455.1 Pseudomonadota bacterium
CCCAACGCCCATCAGGTAGCGCGGACGGTCTGTCGGGAGTTGCTCGGGCGCGTAGTCGAGCACGCCGAACATGGCTTCTTGCCCTTCACCCACGGCCAATCCGCCGACCGCGTATCCGTCAAAGCCGATATCGATCAGCTTGTCCGCGCTGACTTTGCGCAGGTCTTCGTCCAGCGCACCCTGCTGAATACCGAACAACGCCGCGCGTGCAGCGTGTTCCTCCCCGGCATCAAATCCTTCACGGCTGCGCTTGGCCCAGCGCATGGAGAGCTCCATCGACGTGGCGATTTCATCGCGCGGACGGTCCGCACGCGGGCATTCGTCAAACGCCATCACGATATCGGAGCCCAGCAGCCGCTGGATTTCCATAGAGCGTTCGGGCGTCAGCATATGCTTGGAACCGTCGATATGGCTGCGAAACTCCACGCCCTGTTCGGTCAGCTTGCGCAGCTCCGAGAGGCTCATGACTTGGTAGCCGCCGCTATCGGTCAGAATCGGCCGCGGCCAGTTCATGAAGTGATGCAATCCGCCCAGACGCGCCATGCGCTCAGCCCCGGGGCGCAGCATCAGGTGATAGGTGTTGCCCAAAATGATATCCGCGCCCAGCGCGCGCACCGCTTCGGGTTTCATCGCTTTCACGGTCGCGGCGGTGCCGACGGGCATGAAGGCGGGCGTCTGGATGTCGCCGCGCAGCATCGAAATGGTCCCGCGACGGGCGCGACCATCCGTGGTGTGCAGCGTGTAAGAAAAACGGGGGCGTGTGTTCGTCTCGGCGTTCATTCGCCTATCACTCTCTCAATCGCCAACCGGTCTTAAAGATGAAAGCGATGATAGCGACGCACACGGTCAGAAAGCCCAAGGTGAGGCCAAGCGACACGCCAATCGACACATCCGAGGTTCCGTAAAAGGTCCAGCGGAGCCCGCTGACGAGGAAGGCAATCGGATTGAACAACGCAATGGTGTCCCAAGGTTTAGGCAGCATCTCGAGCGAATAGAATGTACCGCCCAGAAAGGTCAGCGGCACGAGGATGAGCTGCGGGATAATCCCAAGCTTCTCGAAGCTGTCCGCCCACACACCAAGAATGAAACCGAACAGCGAAAAATTCGCCGCCACCAGCACAATAAAGCCGAAGGCGAACACTGGATACTTGATCTCGTAGTCAACGAAGAAGGTCGCCGTCGTCAGGATAATCGCCGCCAAAATCAGGCTCTTGGTCGCCGCCGCGCCGACAAATCCGATCAGCGTTTCCGCGACGCCAATGGGCGCAGACAGCAGCTCGTAAATCGTGCCGGTGAAGCGCGGCATGTAGATGCCAAAGCTGGAATTGCTCGTCGTCTCCGCCAGCAGGGTCAGCATAAGCAGGCCGGGAATGATGAACGCGGCGTATTCGACCCCGCCAATCGTCGGCATACGGCTGCCAATCGCGCCGCCAAAGACGATGAAGTAGAGCGAAACAAGAAGGACTGGCGCCAGGATCGACTGAAACGCTGTGCGAAACGCGCGCAGCACTTCGCGCTTGTAAATCGCCCACGCTCCGACAGCGCTGAAGCTCATGCCGCTTCTCCCTCAGCGACCAGACCGACAAAAATGTCTTCAAGCGACGAATCGTGAATGTCGATCCCGGTGTAGTCGATGCCTTCGCGGATCAGCGCTTTGGTCAGCTCCGCAACTTCCGAACGGCCACCACCCTCGCCGCTGCCCCCGCGATAGCAAAGCTCGAGGCCGCCCTCGCGCAGCTCGACCGGGAATGCGGCAAGGCTGGCTGGCAGCTCGACCAAGGGTCTGGACAATTGGATCAGAGCTTCGGTGCTACCCAGCTTCTCCATCAAAGTGGCTTTGTCATCGACCATCAGGATGCGCCCCTTGCGGATCACGCCCACCCGATCCGCCATCAGCTCCGCCTCTTCGATGTAGTGCGTGGTGAGAATGATTGTGGTCCCGCGCTCGCGCAAAGCGGCAATCTGTTCCCACATCCCCTTGCGCAGCTCCACATCAACGCCGGCGGTGGGCTCATCAAGGAACAACAATTCAGGATCATGCGACAAGGCCTTGGCGATCAAAACGCGGCGCTTCATTCCGCCGGATAACTCGCGAATTTGGCTGTCTTTCTTCTCCCAAAGGCTCAGCGAACGCAAAATCTCTTCGATCCGCGCCTTGTCGGCCGCGTGGCCGAAAAGCCCGCGCGAATACGACACGGCGCGCCAGACCGTTTCGAACATATCGGTCGCAAGCTCTTGCGGGACCAATCCAATCCGCGCCCTCGCCTGCCGCCAATCGGTCGCCAGATCGTGGCCAAACGCGTGCATGGTGCCCGATGTCGGGCGCACCAGACCGCACACCGCGCCGATCAGCGTGGTCTTGCCTGCGCCGTTCGGCCCCAGAAGCGCGAATATTTCGCCTTTGCGAATCTCAAGATCGACCCCGTCGAGCGCTTTGGTGCCGCCGGAATAAACCTTGGTAAGGCCCTGAATGGAGAGGATCGTTTCGGACATGCGCTCCCCGCTAGGGCAGGAGCAGCGAGGAGTCACCATAGGAGTAGAAGCGATACTCCTTTTCGATGGCGTGCGCGTAGGCCGCCATCATGCGCTCGCG
>JBCCOF010000213.1:0-2580 GCA_039025455.1 Pseudomonadota bacterium
ATAAGCGATTTGAACGAAACAGCGCAGGCGGTGTTCGGCGACCTCATCCTTGCCCGCGCCGATCGGTTCCGAAACCAGCATGCGCTCAACACGCGTCTGAGCGACCGACTCGCAAAACTTGCGGATCAAGGCTGGGAGGTGTTCAAGTCGACTTTGGAAACGCCGCTGGGGGGTGTCGTGTTTACCGCCCACCCGACCTTCGCGCTCTCGCCAGCCATCCGATCGGCTTTCGCAGCCCACGTCACAGCCAATTCAGCCGCGAGCGCGCAAGCCCTGCGCGACGCCACGCGCGAAGATGGCCGCACATGGTCCAAGTCCATCTCACTGCTCGGCGAACACGAGGAAGCCCAAGCCACCATCGTAAACGCACAGAACGCACTATCGGCCTATGCGAAAATGGTGCTCGACATTGCCCGTCAGACGTTTCCTGAGAAATGGCGGACCCTGCGCCCGAGCCTGCCGACCCTTGCCAGCTGGGTCGGCTATGATCTTGATGGCCGCACCGATATTCACTGGTCACAATCCTTTGCGCTACGCCTGCAGGAAAAAGCTGTTCAGGTCAGCCGCTATGTCACCGAAATTCGTGAGATCGCCGACCGCGCAGAAGGCGCGACAGAAGCCGGCTTATTGGCCTTGATTGAGACGCTCGAAGCCGCAGCAACACTGACCGAAGCAGAAGCGGAGATCTTTGGCGAAGATCTGACGCTGACCGAAAACCTCGTCCACGCGGCAAACCAGCTGACCTCTGAGCAGCCGGATCGCATGGTCAGCGCGCAACCGATCATCGATCAGCTCACCGCGCTGGCTGAGGCCGAAATCCAGGATGAACTCGCCCGCGACCTGTTCGCACTCGCCGCCAAGGTGGACGCGCTGAAATTGGGGACGGCACGTATCCACTTGCGCCTGAATGCCGAGCAAATCCGCACCGTGATCAGCCGCGACCTGCAGCTGGAGACCGAAAACCGGGATCTCGGCCGGAGCGCGCTCAAAAAGCTGTCGGAGTTAGCGTCCGTCAAAACCCCGCTCAATGTAAACTTTGCCGACTTGTTCCTCGAGCAATCGACCGCCCGCCGGCAATTCATGATGTGCGCGCAATTGCTCAAACATATCGATGCCGACTCGACGATCCGGTTCCTCATTGCCGAAAGCGAGAACCCTGCCACCGTTATGGGCGCGCTGTATCTGGCCCGCCAATATGGCGTCGACCACCAGCTCGACATTTCGCCCTTGTTTGAGACCCCGGAAGCACTGGAGACCGGCGGACGCTTTATCGAGCAATTGCTGGATGAGCCGGAGTATATGAAATACCTGCATGTGCGGGGCTATTTGAGCGTGCAGCTCGGCTTCTCAGATGCAGGCCGGTTCATTGGCCAGGTCTCCGCCGACATGGCGATTGAGCGCATTCACAATCTGATCAGCCGGGCTGTGGCCAAAGCCGATGCGGGGCTCTCTCTTCTGATCTTTAATACGCATGGCGAGTCGATGGGCCGCGGCGCCTGGCCCGGCACATTTGATCAGCGGTTCGATCATTTGCTCAGCCATTGGACCCGCGAACAATCGCGCGCGCGCGGCGTTCCCCTGCGCCATGAAGTGAGCTTCCAGGGCGGGGATGGTTACTTGCATTTCGCCAATGAAGATCTTGCAGCCGCGACCTACAACGCGTTCGCCGACCATTTGCTATCTGAACCGAATGAGACGTCAGACGACCCGTTCTATCAGCGCACAGATCTCGTCTGGGACTTTTACCGCGCCCTGAGACGCTGGCATGAGCGGCTCTTCGCCAATCCGGATTATGGGCACCTGCTCAATGATTTCGCGACGAATTTCCTTGTCAAAGCCGGATCGCGTCAGCGTCGTCGCACAACGGGACCCGCCGGTCCTCGATCGCTGCGGGCGATCTCTCATAATGCGACGCTGCAGCAGCTCGGCGTACCAGTGAACACAGCCGCGGGCATTGGTTCAGCGCTGCGGCGCGAGCAGGACCAGGTCAATGATCTGATCAAAGACTCGCCGCGCATGCGAGGTCTGATGAAACTCGCCTCGATGGCGCGGTCTGCGACGAGCGTACCGGTCCTGCGGGCCTATGCCAGCGTCTATGACCCGACCTATTGGGTCGCACTGTCAAAATTCACCGACAATCCCGATCAGGCCCTCGCCTATCGCCGGATCTATTACCTCTTGCAGGAACGACAAACCAACAACTCGATTGAACTCATCGCCAATTCGTTCACCATCGATTTCAGCAAGTTCGATCCGATGCTATCCATCATGGAACAAGCGCCGAGCAATGAAAAACGCCGCGAAGCGCGTCTCGAAGTCCATGTGCTGCACGCCATTCGCCAAGCCTTGATGATGAAGGCATTAGCGCTGGCGGGTCAGTTGCCGACGGTCTCGCGCCGCCATGAGTCTTCCGTCGTCGATATCATGAACCTGATCCGCACCATGCAGATTGGTGATGCGGTCGCCCTGCTCTGTGAAATTTTCCCAGCCTCGCGCGAAGAAGAGGTCCACTTGGCCGAACTCAGTGAGCCAGGACACATGACCGGTAACCCCGCCAATGGCTATGACCAACTCCACCAG
>JBCCOF010000214.1:0-2567 GCA_039025455.1 Pseudomonadota bacterium
CGACCTCGTCGAGCGTTTCAAACGGATCGCGGCCCTCACGGTCGACCTTGTTCACAAAAGTGATGATCGGCACGCTGCGCAGGCGGCACACTTCGAAAAGCTTGCGCTTCTGCGGCTCGATACCCTTGGCCGCGTCAATCACCATCACCGCCGAATCGACCGCGGTAAGCGTGCGATAGGTGTCTTCCGAAAAGTCTTCGTGGCCAGGCGTATCGAGCAGGTTAAATGTGACTCCGTCGCGCTCAAATGTCATGACGGATGAGGTCACGGAGATGCCGCGCTGCTGCTCGATCTTCATCCAATCCGATCGGGCCCGGCGCTGCTGACCACGCGCTTTGACCTCGCCCGCCAAGTGGATTGCACCGCCTTGCAGCAGCAGCTTCTCGGTCAGCGTGGTCTTACCCGCGTCGGGGTGCGAGATAATCGCAAAGGTTCGTCTGCTGGACATGCGTCTTGGCCGATGCGCTTAACCGCGCAATTCCGCTCCCAGCTTGGCCGCAGCCGCAACCACCTTGTCCGAAATCGCCTTTAAATCAGCGTCCTTGAAGGTCTTGTCCTGCGGTTGCAGCGTCACTTCGAGCGCGAGCGACTTGGTGCCTTCGGGCAAGGACCCACCGGTGAAAACATCGAAGATGCATCCATCCGTGATCGCGTTTTTGTCAGCCCCGCGCACCGCGCGCAGCAGGTCGCTCGCCGCGAGATCAGCGGGAACAAGGAAAGCGAAGTCACGGGTTACCGCTTGCAGAGCGGGGGGGGCAAACGAAGAGCGGGCAAACCCGGCACTCCCCTTCTTGGGCGGGATCGCATCGAGGTAGATTTCCAGAGCGGCAACTGGACCATCCAAGTCAAACGCCTTGAGCGTGGCCGGATGCAACATCCCAAACCGCGCTAGCACTTTCTTGGGGCCGAGCCGTAGGGTGGCAGCCTGTCCCGGGTGGAACTGCGTGCCCGTTCCTTCGGCGATGGGTTCCATAACCATCAGCTTTTCCGCCGGCGCGCCCGCTGCGGCAAGCAGCTCGAGGGCAATACCCTTCGCATCATACGCATCGAAGCTGACCGCTTTTCCGGTCGACCACCCGCGTTGGACCTTCTCTCCGGCCAGCACGACACCGAGCGTCGAGCGCTCGTCGCTCAGGCCATCTTCGCCGCGGAAGTAACGCCGCCCCAGTTCAAACACACGGGTCGAGGCCGCGCCGCGATCCGCGTTGCGCTTGGCCGCCATCAACAGGCCCGGCAGCATCGAGGGCCGCATAACCTTCATGTCTTCGCTGATCGGATTGTCGAGCGACCACAAAGTGGCGCCGTCAGGGGCGAAGTGCTTGGCTTCCGCATCCGGCAGGAAGGACCAGGTAATCGCTTCGTGCAACCCGCTGGCAGCCGCCGCGCGGCGAAGCCTGCGCTCTGTGATCTGAGCTGGTGTAGCGGTCGGGCGAGCGACGCCCTCCAAGCGCGGCAAGGCAACGCTTTCGACGTTGTCGAGGCCGTGTATGCGGACAACCTCTTCGACGAGATCGGCGGGCCCTTCGATGTCGTGACGGCGCAGCGGGCAGGTCACTTGCCAATCATTAGCCACCCCGAAATCGAGGCTTTCGAGGATACGGCGCTGTTCTTCGGACGCCACTTCGACGCCACCCAAACGCGCGGTCAGACCTGTGTCAAACGGAACAACCATGGGCTCGTTCGGGGGAGAGCCGGCGTGCACATCTTCGCTGGGTGCGCCGCCCGCGAGCTCGACGATCAGGCCAGTAAGCAGGTCGAGACCGTCTTGCAGGAAGGCCGGATCCACACCGCGCTCAAACCGCGTGCGCGCGTCGGAAGCCAAGCCAAGCTTGCGGCCGGTTACGCCGATACGCGGCGGATCGAAGTAGGCGATCTCCAGCAGAACGCCGGTGGTGTCGTCTTGAACACCCGAATCCTCGCCACCCATAATCCCGGCGATGTCGTGGACCTGTTTGTCGTCTGCGATCACCACCATCGTGTTGTCGAGCGTGTAGGTCTTCTCGTTCAAGGCCATCACCTGCTCGCCATCGGTCGCACGGCGTGCGACCACCGCGCCGGAAAGCTTGGCGAGGTCATAGACGTGCGCGGGGCGGCCAAAGGCCAGCATCAGGTAGTTGGTCAGATCGACCAGAAGCGAGATCGGGCGCTGGCCCGCCGACTTCAGCCGCTGTTGCAACCAATCGGGCGAGGGGCCGTTTTTGACCCCTTTGATCACGCGTCCATAGAACGCAGGACATCCTTCGGGATCATCGGTTCGGATCTCTACGGGGCACTCACCGGAAGCCTCGAACTTCGGAAAGGCGATCGGCTTCAGCGTCCCCAGGCCTGCCGCCGCTAGGTCGCGCGCAACGCCGTAGACACCCATACAATCAGGCCGATTGGGCGTGATGGCGACGTCGATCACCGGCGAGGAACCCTGATAATCGGCGAAGGAATGGCCCACGCTCGCATCGTCGGGAAGCTCGATGATACCATCATGATCATCGCCCAGCTCCAGCTCGCGCGCGGAGCACATCATGCCGGTGCTCTCGACGCCCCGGATCGCCGCTTTACGAAGCTCCATGCCG
>JBCCOF010000215.1:0-2559 GCA_039025455.1 Pseudomonadota bacterium
GATTGTCCGGGCCGACCACACAGCCGACGATGTCATTATGACCAGCATGGACCTCGCCAAGACAATCAACAAAGTCGCAACGCTGGTGGGTGTCTGCCCCGGATTTGTTGGCAATCGCATTCTGTTTGCACGGCAGGCGCAAGCGCAGAAGCTCGTTTATCAAGGGGCGATGCCTTGGGATGTCGATGCCGCGCTCAACACGTTCGGGTTCCGCATGGGGCCCTACCAAATGTCAGATCTCGCGGGGCTCGACATTGGCTGGAAGAAAGGCGCGACCACGGCCAATCCGATCCGTGATGCCCTGTGTGAGCTCGACCGCCGCGGTCAGAAAACCGGCGCCGGCTATTATGATTATGATGAAAACCGCCGCCCGATCCCGTCGGACGTCACCGCGAAAATCATCGCCGACGTCACGGGTGTCGAACCCGGTGGTGCGCCCGGCCAGGATGAAATCATCGCCACCTGCATCTATCCGATGATCAATGAGGGCCTGAAGATCCTTGAGGAGAAAAAAGCCCAACGCGCGTCTGACATCGATATTGTCTGGCTCAATGGTTATGGCTGGCCTTCGGACAAAGGCGGCCCGATGCTCTATGGCGATATGGTCGGCGCCGAAGCGGTGCTCGCCACGATGGAAAAGCTCGGCGCGGATGATGATCGTTTCGCCCCGTGTGACACGCTGAAAGAGCTCGCGGCGAGTGGTGGACGGTTCATCGACGTTCAACCCGGCTGATGCGTCCGTTTGCTGGCGATTATGATTATGTGATTGTCGGCGCTGGAAGTGCGGGCTGTGTTGTCGCAAACCGATTGTCCGCTGATCCGCGCAAGAAAGTCCTCTTGCTTGAAGCGGGCGGGACCGACAATTGGATTTGGTTCCATATTCCTGTCGGCTACTTGTTTGCGATCGGCAACCCGCGTTCGGACTGGATGTTTGAGACCACGGCGCAAGCCGGGCTCAATGGGCGCAAGCTGAACTATCCGCGCGGCAAAGTCTTGGGCGGATCGTCCGCGATCAATGCGATGATCACAATGCGCGGTCAGGCCGAAGACTATGATGCTTGGCGCGATCTTGGCCTGCCTGGCTGGGGATGGGACGATGTGCTGCCCGTGTTTCGCGATCTGGAAGACCACTTCCTCGGCGAAAGCGCGCACCATGGCATCGGGGGCAACTGGCGGGTGGAACCCCCTCGCGTACGCTGGGATATTCTAGACGCGGTGCGCGACGCGGCGGCGGAGATGGGCATCCCCAAAACACAGGACTTCAACACAGGTGACAATCACGGCGCGGGCTATTTTCACGTGAACCAGAAAGCTGGTCGCCGCTGGTCCGCCGCGCGCGGCTTTCTCAAACCGGCCTCAAACCGCCCCAACCTGCGGGTGGAGACCGGCGTTCTGGTCGACAAAGTCATGCTCGACCAAGGCCACGCGACAGGTGTCCAGTTTCAACAGAACGGCGAGTATTTCGAGGTCAAAGCCAATGCAGAGATCGTGCTCTGCGCGGGCTCTATTGGCAGCGTACAAATCCTGCAACGCTCAGGGATTGGCCCACGTGAAACGCTGGCCGAAGCGGGCGTGAAAACTCAACACGAACTGCCCGGGATCGGGGCAAATCTGCAAGACCATCTGCAACAGCGCGCCATCTACAGAGTCGCCAACACCGTGACCCTGAACCAGACCTATTACTCGCTCTTCGGCAAAGCCAAGATGGGGCTCGACTATGTGTTTCGCCGCCGCGGACCGTTGACCATGGCCCCGTCACAGCTTGGCATTTTCACGCGCTCCTCGCCGGACCATGCTCGACCCAATATTCAGTTCCATGTGCAGCCCTTATCGCTCGACAAGTTCGGCGATCCTTTGCACCGCTTTCCGGCCATCACGGTCGCCGCGTGCAATTTGCGACCAAGCTCGCGCGGGACGATCAAAATCAGCTCGCCCGATCCGAACGCGCCGCCAGTCATAGATCCGAACTACTTGACCACAGAGGCCGATCAGCGGGTCGCTGCCGATGCAATCCGCGTGACGCGCAAGCTGATGCAGCAACCTGCGCTCAAACCGTTCACGCCGGACGAAATGCTCCCAGGGCCTGCCTTTGACGATGGCGACCTTGCGCGCGCAGCAGGTGAGATCGGGACCACCATTTTCCATCCCGTCGGGACGGCAAAAATGGGCCGTGACCGCGATCCAACCGCGGTCGTGAACCACCGACTACAAGTCCGCGGCGTCGACCGGTTACGCGTGATCGACGCATCGGTGATGCCGTCGATCACTTCGGGCAACACCAATACCCCAACCCTTATGATCGCCGCCAAAGGCGCGGCGATTATCGCGGACGGATAAGCTAGCCAAGTTGGGCGTCGAACAGCGCCAGCATGCGGCCCCAGGCGCGTTCCGATTGCTCTGGATTATAAGCTCGAGAGTCGGTGGGTACCCAGCCGTGCATGGCATCATCATAGACTTCGATTTCGGCAGGCACATCGGCCGCGGCAAAGGCTGAGACGAGTTCGCCTTGCGCTTCCGGCTGTCGCTCATGATCATTCTCGGCGATCGCGATCAGCACGC
>JBCCOF010000216.1:0-2547 GCA_039025455.1 Pseudomonadota bacterium
GCCGCTGCTTCGAAACCGTTGCCGATTTCCACGCCCTTTACGGCGTTGATGGACATGAATGCCGAAGCGATATCCTGATCCAGCTTGCCATAGACCGGCGCGCCCCAACCGGCGGGCACGCCTTCGGCGACAACCTCAATCACCGCGCCAACGGATGACCCTGCTTTGCGGATCTTGTCGAGGTCGGTTGCCCAAAGTTCTGCCGTCTCACGATCTGGGCAGAAGAACGGATTTTCGCGCACCGCGCCCCAATCCCAATTGTCGCGGTTCACTTTGCGCGGGCCGATCTGCACCAGCGCGCCGCGAATGGTGACGCCTTCGATGACCTTGCGAGCGATGGCACCAGCGGCCACCCGTGCCGCCGTTTCGCGGGCAGAAGAGCGGCCACCACCGCGATAGTCGCGGATGCCGTATTTCGCATCATAGGCGAAATCGGCATGGCCCGGGCGGTAGCGGTTGGCGATCTCGCCATAGTCCTTCGAGCGCTGGTCCTGGTTTTCGATCATCATCGAAATCGGCGTGCCGGTGGTGAGCAACGTACCGTCTTCCTGTGGCATCACGCCGGAAAGGATCTTCACCGCATCCGGCTCGCGCCGCTGGGTGGTGTACTTGCTCTGCCCCGGCTTTCGCTTGTCCAGCCAGCCTTGAATCTCGGCTTCAGAAATCTCGATGCGCGGCGGGCAGCCGTCCACCACGCAGCCGAGCGCGGGGCCGTGGCTTTCACCCCATGTGGTGAAACGGAACAGATGGCCGAAACTGTTGTGGGACATGAATTTTACCGCTGAACGCGCAAATCTTGGACAGGCTTGGCGGTTCTATGGTGCGTCTTCACTGTGGTCAAACTGTTCATCCGGTGCATAAGCGCGCGGCCAGCTTTGCGCTTTCGGCCAGCTTCGTTAAACGTCGCCCCATGAACAGCATCACCATTCCTAGACCGGACGATTGGCACCTGCATTTGCGCGACGGCGCGATGTTGGAAGGCGTAATCGCCGACAGCGCTCGCCACTTCGCCCGAGCCATCATTATGCCCAATCTCGTGCCGCCGGTCGTGACGGGTGATCACGCAGCAGCTTATCGCGAGCGTATTTTGGCCGCGCTACCAGAGGGTATGACTTTCGAGCCGCTGATGACGCTCTACCTGACGGAAACCACCGATCCTGATGATGTTCAGGCTGCGGTGGAAAGCGGTTTGGTAAAGGCGCTGAAACTCTATCCGGCGGGTGCCACCACCAACTCTGATTCCGGCGTGCGCGATTTTGACAAGGTCGTGCCGGTGCTGGAGCGCATGGCCGAACTCGGCACGCCGCTTTGCGTCCATGGCGAGGTGACCGATAGCGACATTGATATTTTCGACCGCGAGGCCGTCTTCATCGACCGAGTGCTCGACCCGCTTCGGCGCCGTGTACCGGGCTTGCGGGTGGTGATGGAGCACATCACCACGAAGGACGGTGTGGCCTATGCCCGCTCCGGCGGTGACGACTTGGGCGCGACAATTACCACGCACCATCTGATTATCAATCGCAACCATATCCTCGTGGGCGGTATCAAGCCGCACTACTATTGCTTGCCCGTTGCCAAGCGTGAGGAGCACCGGCTGGCGTTGCGGGAAGCCGCGACCTCTGGCGAGCCGACCTTCTTCCTGGGCACTGACAGCGCGCCGCACCCGACCGACCTGAAGGAAAATGCCTGCGGTTGCGCCGGCTGCTACACCAGCCCGAATACGATGAGCCTGCTGGCCCATGTTTTTGAGGAAGAAAACGCCCTCGATCAACTGGCTCTCTTTGCCAGCCAGAACGGCCCCGCCTTCTACCGCCTGCCGGTGAATGATGATGTGCTGCGCCTCGCCAAACGTGATGCGCCCGTCATCTTTCCGGCCACCCGCGACACCGATGCCGGACCGGTGACTCTCTTCGATCCCGGCTTTGATATTTTCTGGGAAGTGGACCCGACATGACCTTTCAAAACACCTTTCCCGACCGTGAGACGATCGCTGAACTGACGGCGAAGATGCTGTGGGAAATCGGAGCGGTGCACTTCAGTGCCGATGAACCCTACACGTTCACATCAGGCCTAAAGAGCCCGGTCTATATCGATTGCCGCAAGCTGATCTCCTATCCGCGTATCCGCGCTGCCGTGTCGGATTTCGGCTGCGCCACCGTTCTGCGCGATGCGGGCTTTGACAAATATGATGTGGTGGCCGGTGGCGAGACCGCTGGCATTCCCTATGCGGCCTTCATTGCTGAACGTCTGGACCTGCCGATGATCTACATCCGAAAAAAGCCGAAAGGGTTTGGTCGTGGCGCACGTATCGAGGGCGATCTGAAAGAGGGCCAGCGCGTATTGTTCGTGGAAGACCTCACGACCGATGGCGGCTCTAAGATCGGCTTTGCAGAAGCTATCCGCGAGGCGGGCGCGCATGTCACCGACACGTTCAGCGTGTTCTACTACGACATCTTCAAGGACGCTCCTGCCACACTGCGCGAACACGGGATGGAGCTACACTACCTCACCACATGGCCCGATGTGCTGAAGGTCGCCCGGGCCGAA
>JBCCOF010000217.1:0-2534 GCA_039025455.1 Pseudomonadota bacterium
CCCTATCCAACCTGCAGCGCCAGATTATTCACAATGGTGAAGCTATCGGTCAGCCCAAAGTACATAGTGCCGCTTCAGTACTCTCCTCGATCAACGACACAGTTCAGATTGTTCCGGTCGCGAATCGAATGTCACGCGATAATGCGACTGACCTTCTGGCGGATGCGGATGTGGTCGTCGATGGCAGCGACAGCTTCGAAACGCGGCAGGTCATCGCCGAGGTCTGCGAGCAGGTCCAAGCGCCGATGGTCACAGCCGCGGTATCTGTTTGGGATGGATCCCTGACCGTTATCGCGCCACACATGTCTCTCGCAGATGGCCGTTTGGCGCCCTCGTTCGGTGACATCTACCCCGCAGCGCCGGAACCCGGATCGCTGCCCACCTGCGCCGAAGCGGGTGTGGTCGGCGCGCTGACAGGAACGATGGGCACCATGCAGGCGATGGAGGTGGTCAAGCTGATAACCGGCGCTGGGGAGCCGCTGATTGGCCGCGTTTTGCTTGTCGATGCTTTGACGATGCGGTTCGAAACGCTTGAGGTGTGATGGTCATGATGTGGTTACTGTCCTGCCGCCGAAGGCGACATGACGGCTACCGAACAAACCGGCTAGTCGACGGAGCCGAGGTAGCCTCGCTTCCTGCCTCCGGTCACAGTGGTGTGCGGTCCTTACGGGTGAAAATCCGCACAGGCACACCGTCCCTGCCTGCCTGTGGATCAGAATTCGTTCCGTAACGCAGATCAACCTCGGGGTAGTCAACCTCATCAACATCCGGTCGGCGTGTACCGATCTCCAGAATAGTTGCTGGTGCATTGGAATCATTGATGATTCTATGGCCCTCAGAAACTCCGCCCTTGAAGCCAATCACATCACCGGGGCGCAAAAGCGTTTTGCCCTCATCGGTTTCGAGTGTCGGCGTGCCGCTCAAGACGTACACGAGTTCATCCTCGTAGCTGTGATAATGCAGCAATGCTGACGCGGAGCCTGGCGCGAGCGTGGTGTGGTTCACGCCGAACTGGTCAAGGCCAAATTGATCACCCAGCGCACGCTTCGCGCGCCCCTTGGTGGTTGACGCGAAAGGCTCTGGATAGATCGTTGACGTGCGTGGTGAAAGCTCACTGGCGGCAATCGGTCGGCGCATCGTAGCGCCTGTTTAGAGCATGCTCGGCAGAACGCGATCGGGCGGTCGATGCCCATCCGCGAATGCTCGAATATTGATGATAACCTTCTCGCCCATATCGATGCGACTTTCGAGGGTCGCAGATCCCATATGGGGAAGCAGAACAACCTTGTGCGCCCGCGCCAGCTTGAGAAGTTTGGGATCCGCAATCGGTTCGTGCTCGAAAACATCGAGG
This sequence comes from Pseudomonadota bacterium, assembly GCA_039025455.1. Classification (GTDB taxonomy): domain Bacteria; phylum Pseudomonadota; class Alphaproteobacteria; order Sphingomonadales; family Sphingomonadaceae; genus Erythrobacter. The sequence goes on from JBCCOF010000217.1 coordinate 1,352, forward strand.
CCTGCGCCCCCCAGCTGATCGTTTTCAAGCATTCGGATCATCGCCGTCTCATCGATGATTTCGCCGCGGGCGGTGTTGACAAGAATTGCCGTTGGCTTGAGCAGCTTCAAGCGCCGCGCCGACAACAAATGGAAGGTTGCCGGCGTGTGGGGGCAGTGGACGGAAACGATGTCCATTCGCGCCAGCATTTGATCGAGCGAGTCCCAGTAGGTTGCCTCGAGCTCTTCTTCGATGGCCGAAGCAACGCGTCTACGGTTGTGGTAGTGAATGGACAGACCAAAGGCCTTGGCGCGTCGCGCGACGGCCTGGCCAATCCGGCCCATGCCAACAACGCCGAGCCTTTTACCCCAAATCCGATGTCCAAGCATCCAGGTTGGTGACCAGCCGGCCCAGTCTTCTGCATGGTCCTGAATGAAGCGAGCGCCTTCCTTCAACCGACGTGGGACCGCCAACATCAGCGCCATTGTCATGTCGGCAGTGTCTTCAGTCAGCACGCCAGGTGTATTGGTGATGGTGATCGACCGATTGTTGGCGGCTTCGACATCGATATTGTCAACGCCCGCACCAAACTGGGCTATCAGCTTGAGGTTCGGTCCCGCCTGCGCCAAAAGCGCCGAATCAAGCCGATCGGTCACCGTTGGCACCAGGACATCGGCATTTCGCACCGCATCGACCAGTTCCGCCTGGCTCATCGGCTTGTCCTCGGTGTTCAGGCGCGCGTCGAACAACTCGCGCATGCGGGTCTCGACAGTGTCGGGCAGCTTCCGCGTGACGACAACCTGCGGTTTTGACTTCACCATCGCTCAACACCTTATGTTCCCGCCCCAACGCGCAGCGGGTCTAGAAGTTCGCATGGCTGCCTGTTGCGCTTGACCGAAAATTAACGCCGGTCGTCAACAATTGGACCGCCACGCATCGTGGTGATCCTTCGAATGGGCGCGAGGGCTGCCAGGCACCGTTACCGCTTGCCGTACCGCAGCGCACAAGCTGGTGGCAAGTGCAGCGAACGTCCCGGGCCCCAGCCGCCGTGCCCCGGCGCCTTGTGGCGCCTTAGAGACAGGCTCCGTCCATGAATGCCCTGAGCACCCTTCGATACGTCCCGATCGTGCGGATAACTCTCGCCAGCGTCGTGGTTCTTGCTCTCGTTTCGTTGTTATTCGCCGAGCGAGTACGGGCCCAGGCG
>JBCCOF010000218.1:0-2516 GCA_039025455.1 Pseudomonadota bacterium
GCGAGCTGTTTGCCAGCGATCCGCAACGGGTTGAGAAGCTGAGCCAGAAGCTGGACTTCGATCTGGGCGAGCTTGGTTCGGTCGGGATGTTGCTCGACTGGTCGAAGACGCATCTGGACGATGAGCTGCTGGCGGGGTTCGAGAAACTGGCCGAAGCAAGCGGCTTTGACGCGGCGCGAGAGGCCTTGTTCGATGGCGGGATTGTAAACCCGACGGAAGGCCGCGCGGCAACCCACGGCGCGATGCGCGGCAGCGGGACCGAGGCGGATGTTGAGGAGGGCGAGGCCCTGCTCGCGCGCATGGGGATGCTGGTCGAAGCGATCCACCAAGGCGCATTGGGCGAGGTAAAGCACTGCATCCATATCGGCATTGGCGGCTCGGCGCTGGGGCCGGACCTTGCGATTGATGCTCTGACGCGCGATCTGGAGCTGGTCGATGTTCATGTTGTCTCGAACATTGACGGGCTGGCTTTGGAGCAGGCCTTTGCAAAGTGCGATCCGGCAACGACCCTGATCGCGGTTGCGTCCAAGACCTTCACCACGACAGAGACGATGACCAATGCGGCGAGTGCGCTCAAATGGCTGACCGATAACGGCGTGGACGATCCGAGCGGTCGAGTGGTTGCGCTAACCGCCAATCCTGATCGCGCGGTCGAATGGGGCGTTGATGAGACGCGCATCCTGCCTTTCCCCGAAAGCGTGGGCGGGCGGTACTCGCTGTGGTCCTCGATTGGATTTCCGGTTGCGTTGGCCGTGGGGATGGAGGATTTTCGCGCGATGCTTGCCGGGGCAAAGGCGATGGACGACCACTTTCGCCAGAGCCAAGGTCGCGCCAATGGACCGCTGCTTGCGGCCTTTGTAGACCAGTATTACACCCGCCTTCGCGGATGCCAAACGCGCGCGGTCTTCGCCTATGACGAGCGGCTGGGCTTGCTTCCCGATTACCTTCAGCAATTGGAGATGGAATCGAATGGCAAGAGCGTGACCGCGAGCGGAGAACCGGTTTCCGGGCCGACCGCGCCAATCACATGGGGCGGGGTGGGGACCGATGCGCAGCACGCCGTGTTCCAATTGCTGCACCAAGGGACCGCATTGATCCCGGTGGACTTCATCGCCAGCATCGCGCCGGGCGATATGCTTGACCCGACGCATCACAAGCAGCTCCTGATGAATTGCTTTGCCCAAGGGGCGGCTTTGATGGCGGGCAAGCCCTCCGACGATCCCGCGCGCGCCTATTCGGGCGACAGGCCGTCTGCGATGATCCTTGTCGATGATCTCGACGCGGGGACTTTGGGCGCGCTGATCGCGTTTCACGAACACCGTACCTACGCCAACGCGGTGCTGATGCAGATCAACCCGTTCGACCAATTCGGCGTCGAATTGGGCAAGGCGATGGCAAATTCGATCGGTTCAGGCGAAGGTCAGTTCGACCCGTCTACAAGCGCCCTGATGGAAGCGGCCGGGCTGCGATAGCTTTCGCCGATTCTCCATCCTTGATTGCAGGTAATCGCGTCCATTGATGCAAAACTGCGACACCGCGTAACTATTGTACGCATTGCTTGCCATTTCGAACTAATTGCTGCGCTGCGGCGAACATTTGGCAACCATATTGCGCAGCGGCTGTTATTCGTTAACTAGGTGTGCTGTCACGACGCCAAGCTTTCCGAGATTTTAAGGATCCTCCATGACCCGAGTTGCTCTGTTTTCGGCTGCTGCCGCCATGTTCATCACTCCGGCGGCGATGGCTCAGGACGAGGCCGAAAAAGATCCAGTCGCGGAAGCTGAAGTCACAGGTGAAGCCGAAGCAGAGGCTGGCTACAAACCGGTCAAGCTCGTCTCTTGGGACGGGGATTGGCAGTTCCTAAAAACATCGCGGCGGATGAGGGTGTGGCGCCCGGCGGTCAGTTACACGCTCGATATTGACGAGACCGGTGCTGTGAGCGGTTGTAAGATCAAAAGAGAGTTCGACCGGACGCTGGTAAACATGAAGCTTTGCAAGGTCCTGACCGATCATCACCAGTTCGAGCCCGCGCGCGACGCCAATGATGTGGCTGTTCAAGGCAGTTACAGCGCGCGATTGGTCTATGCAGACCTCCGCAAGAAATAGGGTTTCGAGTTCTTTTTTTGACCAAGGCTGGTCACCGGCCGTCTTGACCACCTGATTGACAACACGGCGTTCATTGCCCATTTGGCGCGGCGAACACGCTTGCGGGCCTGCGTGAAGCGGCGGCTCTGATTTATCCGCCACGGCCTGCGCGTTCCGATACATATCTCCCCAACTTCCCTTTTCACGCGGGCGGTTTTTAACCGGGTCCCCGCGAAAGTAGTACTTTCGTGGGTGCCTTAACCCCCGCGCCGCGCGACGGTTCCGTCCGGAATCCTGCCCGCGCGCCGCACATATTGCGAGTTACAATGACACAATTTTCAGACCTCGGGCTGTCTCAGCCCGTGCTCCAAGCGCTTGATCTCAAGGGCTACGACACGCCCACTCCGATTCAGGAGCAGGCCATCCCGCCC
>JBCCOF010000219.1:0-2499 GCA_039025455.1 Pseudomonadota bacterium
CGCGGGCGAACAAACGGGCGACGCCCGGTCACGCTCGATACGTAATACCATGTCGGTTCGCCGTATTGGCTGGTGAAAGTCGGGCGGCCCAGAGTGCCTTCGACCGAACGCTGATTGTCAATTCCCGGCTGAATCGAGCGCGTAAGGACCTGATCGGTGATGTAGCCGCGCGATTCGCGGATCGATGTACAGCCTGAAAGCGCGGCGCCCACCGCGAAAACCAGTGCGATTTTAGCAATACGGCCATTACCGAAGCCGGTGATTTGTCGTGCTTGCGCCAAAGTGCTTTGTTCCCGTCAGTTGTGGTGCGCCGCACGCACCCTATATCCATGGGGCACGCCTTAAGCGGCTGCGCGCCGCGTTGCAATGTCGCTGCGCAATGCTGCTGGGGTGGTGAGCTTGAATTCCCGCTGAATGCGCCTTTTGAATTTGATCGTTGGAACATCGGCGCGCACCATCGGTTTGCGAAGAACACCATGACTTTTTTGAACCAACCAGATCGACCAGAGAAAAGCAGCCCCATGTCCTTCCTGTCCCGCATGCTTGGAACCGCGCCTGATCCGCGTGAGAAGATCCGTCCGCTCTGGCATCGCGTTGTCGAGCTTGCGCGCGAGCCGTCATTCTATGCCGATTGCGGCGTTGCAGACAGTGTTGGCGGGCGCTTTGATCTCATAACGGCTATCTTGTGTACCGTTATGGTCCGTGTGGAGCAGTCTGAAATGCGCGCCGAAAGTGCACTTCTTGCAGAGCTTTTTGTCGAGGATATGGACGGCCAATTGCGCGAGTTTGGCGTAAACGATGTCGTGGTTGGCAAGAGGGTCGGCAAATTGATGAGCGTCCTTGGCGGACGGCTCGGGGCCTATCGCGGCGCGCTGAACGAGAAGGACCGCGAAAAACTGGTCGGCGCGGTATCGCGCAATGTCACCTTTGCCGAATCCGTTGATGAAGCCAAAGCCGCCGAGGGTGTAGCGGATAAATTGCTCGCCCTGTCTGAGCGGCTTGCAGGTTTCGACGACAAGGAAATTCTCAAAGCCAGTGGTATCTGGTGAGCGCGCCCGAACTCTCTCGGGTAATCAAAGTCCGACAGATTCCGGGCGATCCAGTAGTGGTTGAAGCCGATGAGAACGAGCGCGCCGGTTTGGCAAGTCGCTTCGATGTTTCAGCGGTTCAATCGCTGCGCGCCGAACTAATTCTGTCAAAAGAAAGCGATGCAATTCGCGCCAGCGGCACGTTGGGCGCTGATTTGGTTCAGGCATGCGCCGTGTCGGGGGATGACTTTCCGGTAACCATCAGCGAGCCGATCGACCTTCGATTTGTGCAGGAATCGACTTTGCGGGCGACGCAGAACGAAGAAGGCGAGATCGAAATTGACCTGACCGCCGATGAGAGCGACGAGATCGAATATTCAGGCGACGCGTTCGATCTGGGCGAAGCGGTCGCGCAAACCCTTGCCCTAGCGATTGATCCCTATGCCGAGGGGCCGGAAGCCGACGCCGCGCGCCAATCCGCCGGGATCACCGACGAGGACACGCCCAGTGGGCCTCTCGCCGAAGCGCTGGCGGCGCTTAAGAAAGACTAGCGCGCGTCCTCACGCCAAGGGTTGAAGAACAGCTCTTCCACCGGAACCTCGAAAAAAGCCGCCAGCTTATATGCCATCGGCAGAGACGGGTCATATTTGTCCGCCTCAATCGCAATCACCGTCTGGCGCGATATCTTCAAAGCCTCGGCTAAATCCGCCTGGTTGAGCGACTTCGCTTTGCGCAGCTCGCGCAGCCGGTTCTTCATTCTGCGGGACCAAGTGATGACCGGCGAAGGCGAAAGAAGGCGAACGCAATCGCGAAACCAATGCCTTGCGCCAACATCAGATAGATCGCGCCAAGGCTCAGATCGCTGTGCCGTCCGGTCGATACGATCAACCATGTCAGCAGCGGGAGCGCGCCCAGCATGCTGCCCCAATACCAGCCTTCGGTGTGCCCTTGCCGCTGCAATTCGTCGAGCCTGTTCCACCAAGGCACAGCGGCCGCCAGCGCCAGCCCGCACACGACCACGCCGAAGACAAACATCAGGATGGGCGAAGCGCTCGGTCCATTGGAGGGAATGATCAAAGCGAGGGTGATCCCGGCGGCCAATGTCGCGACGATTGTCCCGACTAAGAGCAGCATGATTTTCGTTTGGTGCTTCACGACGAGCCTTCCTTTCTGGATGAATGTCAAAACATTTATACATTCTGGATTGAATGTCAAAATATTTTTACATTCCGCATTGCGCCAACGAAAAAGGCCCCGCAATCGTTCGCGAGGCCTTTCGGGAAATTTTCTGCTGTGTCAGGCAGCGATCAAAACGGGATATCGTCATCCAGATCATCGTAACCACCGCCACCTTGGCCGCCGCCTTGGCCTCCGCCACCAGAGCCGCTGGCACCTTGGTTCCAGCCGCCACCCTGACCGCCACCGCCTGAGCGCTGACCGCCGCCATAGCCGCCGCCTCCACCACCGCCGC
>JBCCOF010000220.1:0-2492 GCA_039025455.1 Pseudomonadota bacterium
CACAAAGCTTTTGCGCCAACTTCCTGTCGATCCAAGCGAGTCCGGCATGAACAAGAAAAACGGAACAATGAAAAGGCACAACCAGACGGCAACAACGGGACCTGAGAGCGGTCCAATGCCATAAGGCTGCGCAGCCACCCATGGAAAAATTGACGGTGCGGCCAACAGGCCGAGGAGCATAACGACGCCGGCAATGTTTCCGAACGCCAGTCCGAGTCCCGAAATCATCGGCAGAGCCTTTTGCGCTCCGGCGGCTGGTAAGAGCGCATTATGAAGCAACTCGGACACGGTGTAGCAGCAATATGCCGTGGCGAGTAAGGTCATACCGAGAGGAACAGCCCCTGGTGTTTCCGGATAGATAAAGCCCAACGCAAAGGAGCAGATCCCAAGCGTCGCCAAGACCACAAAAATGAAGAGCTTTTTGCGCCCCCCCTTGTCAACGATCACCCCTAGGATCGGCGCCAGGATCGCCATGATCATACCCGCGGCTGCGATCGTATTCGCAATCACAGTTTGTCCGGCAGCACCGCCGCCCGCAACTTCTTCCGCGAAATAGATCGCGAACACATAGATCACAATGACATTGTAATAGGGATTGCGGGCCCATTCGAAGATCGCCCAGGCTAAGCCCTTGATACCGAGCGCCTCCCCTGTTGCGGCTTCAGACGATTCTGTCGCCTCACCGGGTGCATAGCTCATACAGGACCTCCAGGCGCATCTGTTTGGCGCTCTCCGGAAGACATTGAAACATTACGTGAGGCTTGGGAAGACCGAAACCTGCGATCTGACTCTGCGACATCGGCTGCGCTTGACGCCTGCGACAACCCGGATAAAGACACGAGAAATTCTTCTGGAGTCCAAAATGGCGTCTAATGATTACTCGCGTGGCGAAATGGAAATTGAGTCTCAGAAAGCGATGTTTGACGGGACAATGAAAGCCGGCGCTTGGGGCGCGATCATCACGCTTTTGATTGTCGCTTATTCGACCTTCACGCTTTCAATCGGAATGCAGTGGATGGTTGCACTGGCTTTGTGCGCCGGCGCCGGTGTTGTGATCGGGCTCGGCATGGGCTTTGGCGGCGCATGGGTGGCAACCATGATCGCTTTGTCAGGGCTGGCGATTTTTGTGCAAGTTCTGATCATGTTGTTTCAGTTGTGGCTCTAGCAACTTCAAGACAAAGATAACCTGAGCGGCTGCCGATGCAGCCGCTTTTTGTTTGCCTGAACGCTGGTGCGAATCGCTCAACGCACTTACATTCGGCATCATGCCTGACAGCGCTTCTCTCCCGCAACGTCCGATTATTCGACAGCTGCCACCAGACGCGGTGAACCGCATCGCGGCCGGCGAAGTCGTCGAGCGCCCGGCGGCTGCGGTCAAAGAGCTTGTCGAAAATGCCCTGGATGCTGGCGCGCGCTCCATTCGGGTGACGATGGAGGGAGGCGGCCTGAAGCGCCTGATCGTTGAGGATGATGGCTGCGGCATGAGCGGCGAGGATATGCAGCTCGCGCTGCAGAGACACGCCACGTCAAAACTTCGGCCCGGTGAGGACGGCCGCATCGATCTGTTAAACATCGCGACCATGGGGTTTCGCGGAGAAGCCCTGCCCTCGATCGGTTCGGTCAGCCGCATGACGCTGACCTCTCGCGCCGATGGCGAGGACGCTGCGGAGATGTTCGTGGAAGCGGGGCGGATCGAAGGCCCTAAGCCCGCCGCCTTTTCCGGGACGAGCCCCATAGGAACGCGCATCGAGGTTCGTGACCTTTTTCATGCGACACCGGCGCGGTTAAAATTCATGAAGTCGGAGCGATCTGAAACGCTGGCGATTACCGATGCTCTGAAGCGACTTGCCATGGCGCGAGCCGATGTCGCTTTTTCGCTCGAAAGTAATGGGCGTAGTGTCTTCCGCTACGCCGCGCACCCAGATACCGAAGATGGTCGCTTGCAACGCTTAGGCGCGATTATGGGCCGCGAATTCCGAGAAAACGCTCTGCCCATAGATGCTGAACGCGAAGGGGTTCGATTGAGCGGATTTGCTGGGCTCCCGACCCTGAACCGGGGCAATGCCCAGAAACAGTATCTGTTCGTGAATGGTCGCCCGGTGAAAGATCGTATGCTGACGGGTGTCATCCGGGCCGCCTATCAAGACTTCCTCGCGCGCGATCGGCACCCGCTGGCTGCGTTGTTTGTCGATCTCGATCCAGAATATGTCGATGTGAACGTGCACCCAGCCAAAACCGAGGTTCGGTTTCGTGATGCGGGAAGTGTACGCGGCCTGATCATTGGCGCACTCCGCCATACGCTCGCGGCGGCCGGCCATCGCGCAAGTACGACCGTCGCCGCCGAAGCGCTCGGAAAAGTGCAGGCCGAACCGCTTCAAGCCGATGTCTTTCGGCGCTCGACCCTTTGGGCTGAACCTCGCGCGCAATCGCCAATCCCCAGAGTCTCGGAACCGAACCCGTCCTCATTCGCGGCCTTCACGACTGAGCGGGCA
>JBCCOF010000221.1:0-2491 GCA_039025455.1 Pseudomonadota bacterium
GAGCGACCAGAACGATCCCAACCAACAGCCGCCCGACGGCCAAAATCCGTGGGTGCGGCATTTGATGATCTGGGGCGGCATCTTTCTTGCCCTGCTTCTGGTCGTGTCGCTGTTCAGCAATTCCGGAGCGCCTCAGGGCAAGGAAATCGCCTATTCCGAATTCCGCGAGGCGGTTCAGGACGGCAAGATCGCCTCTGCCCAGCTGGGTGAGGAGATTATCACCGGCACCTATTCAAACGGCACCGCGTTCACCACTATGCCGGTTCGCTCCGATGCGGAGATCACGGGTCTACTCGAAGACAATGGCGTGAAGTTTACTGGCAAACCGCGCGAGCAGCCCAATATGCTGCTTTACATCCTGCTCAATTCGCTGCCCTTCCTCCTCATCCTCGGCATCGCCTTTTTCGCGCTGCGCCAAGTCCAGAAAGGCGGCGGCGGCGGTGCAATGGGCTTTGGCAAGTCCAAGGCCAAGATGCTCACCGAACGGCAGGGCCGCGTGACCTTTGAAGATGTAGCCGGCATCGATGAAGCGCGCGAAGAGCTTCAGGAAATCGTCGAGTTTTTGAAAGACCCGCAGCGCTTTTCAAAGCTGGGTGGCCAGATTCCCAAGGGCGCTTTGCTAGTCGGCTCGCCGGGTACGGGTAAAACGCTGCTGGCGCGCGCTATTGCGGGCGAGGCGGGCGTACCTTTCTTCACCATTTCCGGCTCCGACTTTGTCGAGATGTTCGTCGGCGTCGGCGCCAGCCGCGTGCGCGACATGTTTGAGCAAGCGAAGAAGAACGCTCCTTGCATCCTGTTCATCGACGAGATCGACGCCGTGGGTCGCTCGCGTGGGCACGGCCTCGGCAACTCGAACGACGAACGCGAGCAGACGCTCAACCAGCTGCTGGTCGAGATGGATGGCTTCGAAGCCAATGAAGGCATCATAATCATCGCGGCTACCAACCGTCCCGACGTGCTCGATCCCGCGCTGCTGCGCCCGGGCCGCTTTGACCGTCAGGTCGTCGTGCCGGTTCCCGACATCGAAGGCCGCGAGAAGATTCTCGGCGTGCACATGAAAAAGGTGCCGCTGGCTCCCGACGTAAATCCCCGCACAATTGCGCGCGGCACTCCGGGTTTCTCAGGCGCGGACCTCGCCAACCTCGTCAACGAAGCCGCGCTTCTCGCCGCTCGCCGGAACAAGCGTCTGGTGGCGATGCAGGAATTCGAGGACGCCAAGGATAAGGTCATGATGGGCGCGGAACGTCGCTCTATGGTCATGACCGAGGACGAGAAGAAGATGACCGCCTATCATGAGGCAGGCCACGCTCTGGTCAGCATCAATGAGCCGGCTTCTGACCCAATCCACAAGGCGACGATCATTCCGCGTGGGCGGGCGCTGGGCATGGTCATGCGCCTGCCCGAGCGGGACAGCTATTCCTACCACCGCGACAAGATGCACGCGAACCTTGCCGTTGCTATGGGTGGCCGCGTCGCCGAAGACATTATCTTCGGGCATGACAAAGTCTCCAGCGGCGCTTCGGGCGATATCCAATACGCCACCGATCTGGCCAAGAGCATGGTCACGCAGTGGGGTATGTCGGAAAAGCTTGGGCCCCTGCAATATGAACAGCAGCAGGAAGGCTATCTTGGCATGGGCCAGTCCGCACGCACAATGGCAGGCGCGGAGACCAACAAGCTTATCGATGCCGAGATCAAGCGACTGGTCGAAGAAGGTCTCAAGCGCGCGACCGATATCCTCACCGAGCAGGAGGACAAGCTCCACCTGTTGGCTCAAGCGCTGCTCGAATACGAGACGCTGACCGGTGACGAAATCAGCACACTGATGGATGGCGGATCAATCGACCGTCCTGACGCGCCAAGCGGCGCCGCTGCCGTGCGGCCCTCACACGGTTCGGCCATTCCCAAAGCGGGCAAGCGCTTTGGCCCCAAAGGCGGCGAAGCCCCGCAGGGCGCGTGAGCCGCCTCATATACTTTCGAAAGGGCGTCGGAGCGATCCGGCGCCCTTTCTCTTTTCGCCCAGCCCAGTTTCGCTCAACACGCGTCAGAACCCGCCGAGGATCAGCAGCGCCTGCACAAACAGCAGAATGATGAAAATCATGAAGAACAGCAGCGCAAAAAACCGCCACAACGTCGAAAAACGCGACAGGCCGTAAGTGTGCCGCAAATGCTTATAGAGGTGCAAAGGCGCTGCGATTGCGATGATAGTCATCGTCCAGCCCCCGCTCGCATCAAGCGGGCTAACTGCCAGCAGTGAAACGCCGATAAAGAAGAGCGACATAAAGCTGAGCGAATAGGTCACGAACACGGCGTGGTCATAGGCCTTGAACTTGCGCCGCCACAAAAAAAGCAGCCACACAAACGGCAAGGAGATAGGCACCAGCAACCAGCTGAATTTGTACCCATTCGCCTGCAGTTTATAGAGCATTAGGCTAGGGTTCTCTCGCCACTTTTTGACAATGCCGTTGTCGATCGTATCGATGCCCGTCGC
>JBCCOF010000222.1:0-2467 GCA_039025455.1 Pseudomonadota bacterium
GCCATATTTTCCTCCCGTTTCTGCGTGACGGTGGCAGCCGAAACACTGTCTGGCAAGACTCGACAGATAGACCGAGCGATCATAGCTATATTATTACACATCAAAGGAATTCGGAGCGATTCATGTTGATCAGAGCTTTTGTCATCTTTTGTTTGAGCCTTGCTCTGTCCGGCGCAGCCTTCGCACAATTTGGCAAGCCGAAACCAACCCCAAAGACTTCGGATGAGTACTTTGCCGAACGCGCGATGCGGGATGCTGCAAGGCTCACGGAAGGCGTCGCAGGACGCGACATTATTCGTCCCGTCGATGGGGTCGACCTTGAGCGCGCCGAGGAGCGTTTGGAACAAGCTTTTACGATCTATGAGCGCCTGTGTACCGATCGCAGCCTGCCCCAGGATCAATGGGCGCGAAATTGCTTTTCCTTGGCCGACATGTATCGCCGTGGGCTTGCCACCGAGCAGGATTATCCGGTCGCGCGCCAGCACTATGACGCCGCCTGCCTGGAGGGACGTCATGTCGAGTCCTGCATTCAGCAGGCCTATATATCGCAAAAAGGCCCAGATGCGGACATCGATGTCGAGCATGCGCGGGCGTTGTATCAGCATGCCTGTGACCTGAAAGATCCGGCCGGCTGTGCGGGCCTTGGCAATATGATGTATGCCGGGATTGGCGGGTCTCGAAACCGGCTCGAGGCGGCGGAATTGCTGCAGGAATCTTGTGCCGATGGCTATCAATGGGCCTGCACACGGCTCAGCGAATATGGCTTGTGCGGCGCCTGGCGAATGGCCACAACCCGGCAAGATGGCGAGGTGTCAGAGCTACTCTTGTGCGATCGCCTGTCTCAAGGCCGAAACATCTTCGACTAAACGGCGCGCTCAACTTCCCTCGCGCGATCTTGTTGCACAACTGATTCTGGGTCACTCCTAGGTGAAACTTGGGAGGAAAAGATGCGTGTTTGGATGGCTGGGCTCAGTGCAGCCCTGGTGACGAGCTGTGGGAACCCGCCAGCGATCAACGACGCCCCTGAACCAACGGCCGCCGCGATCGAAGCGGGCCTGCCAAGCCCGGGCACCGCAACCGAAGCGACCAAACAGGCGAATGCGGCGCTGGCGGCGCGTCTCGACTTATCCCCAGGCTCTGATGGCGAGGATGCGCGGCGCGACCGACTTTCATTCATTGAGGATGAGGCGATCCGGTCTGAAGACGGTGCTGTGGTCTGGGCGATCCCGCAATTTGATTTTCTCGATGATGCCGCGCCAGAGACTGTGAATCCCTCTCTTTGGCGGCAATCGCAACTCGCCGCCCATCACGGCTTGTTCAAAGTCATGGATGGGATCTACCAGGTCCGGGGCTACGACCTCGCTGTGATGAGCATCATTGAAGGCGAGACGGGCTGGATCATCGTCGATCCGCTCACTGCCACCGAGACCGCTGCAGCGTCTCTCAAACTGGTCAACGACACGCTCGGAGCGCGCCCGGTGACCGGCGTGCTGTACACCCATTCTCACGCGGACCATTTCGGTGGCGCGCGCGGCGTGATCTCAGACGAAGCGGTCGCCGCGGGCGTGCCGGTGCTGGCACCCATCGGCTTTTCCGAGAGCGCGGTGTCGGAGAACCTGATCGCGGGCAACCAAATGAGCCGGCGCGCGACTTTGATGTTTGGCAATACGCTGCCGCGATCGACGACGGCGCATGTCGGCTCAGGTTTGGGGCCGGGTCTGCCGAACGGAACGATCAGCCTGATCTTACCGACGGAGGAAATCGAAGGCCGTGGCACGATCCGCGTCATTGATGGGGTCACGTTCGAGTTCATTGATGCCGCGGGCACCGAAGCGCCAGCCGAGTTCATGTTCTATCTGCCAGAAAAGCGCGCGCTCTGCACCGCCGAGGTTGCGACCGCGACCTTCCACAATGTGCTCACCCCCCGCGGTGCTAAGGTCCGCGACGCGCTGAAATGGAGCCGGGCGATCGACTATGTGCTCGATCAATATGGCGCGGAGAGCGATGTCGTGTTTGCCTCCCACCATTGGCCGACCTGGGGACAGGATAATGTGGTTCAATTTCTGAAGAGTCAGCGCGATATCTATCGCTATGTCCACGACCAGACGCTGCGCAACGCGAATGCTGGCGCAACGATGATCGAAGCCGCCGAGGCCGTCGAGGAGCCCGCATTTCAGGGCGAGGATTTCACCACGCGCGGCTATTACGGCACGCTCAATCACAATGCCAAAGCGGTCTATCAGCACTATTTCGGGTGGTGGGGCGGCGTGCCGGCCGACTATTACCGATTGCCGCATGAAGCCTCAGCCACCCGCTATGTCGAGGCCATGGGGGGAACGGCCGCCGTCCTCGAACTCGGGCAAGAGGCCTTTTCGAGCGGCGATTATCGCTGGGCGGCGGAAGTGTTCAATCATGTCGTCTTCGCCGATCCGGACAATCAGGAAGCCCGCGATTGGTTGTCCGCGAC
>JBCCOF010000223.1:0-2340 GCA_039025455.1 Pseudomonadota bacterium
CCGACACTGGTGATCTGGGCGATGGATGATCTGGCCTTGCCGCCGGAAAATCTGGAAGGGCTGAATGACATCATCGACCCGCTGACCGTGGTCAAAGTGCCCGATTGCGGACACTTCGTGCCGTGGGAAGCGCCGGATAAAGTCAACGCCGCAATGGATGGGTTTCTTCGCGCGTAAACCGCTGGGTCAGTCACCCTGCCAAAGCGCGCTGGATGCCGAATTCCGAGCGGATGTCTTCAACGCGCGCCGAACGATATTTTGCGTTGTCAGACCAGCGCCACTTTTTGCGCAGCTTTCGCGCGCGCCATGCGATGCGCAAGCCGTCGGGAATGCCCTGAAAATAGGCTTTGGTGATCGCCCACCAGCCGATTTCCTTGATCAGCTCTTTTTCCTCGGGCAGCCCGAAGAAATCCATAATGTGCTTAAGCGAAATGTCGGTTCCGAAAATCGTCCAACTATCCGCCTGCGCTTCCTGCCGGATGCTGGTGTCGAGGCCGAAAAGCACGTGAACTATGTCGTGGCGTTCAAAGTGCTCCTGCGCTTCTGTGCGCATGTCGAGATATTTCTCTTCGAGGTCGTGCTCTTTTCGAAACGCCTCTAGCGCCTGAAGCAGGGTCAGATTGCTGTAAGGAAGCGCCTCATTCATTCCCGCGGCGTAGCAATATACGTTTCAAAACGCAACTCTAATGATTGCCGTTCCACTCGACCCAAGCGCCGTGGGGATGGGCGTGCGATAAAAGATGCGTTTCACCGTCCTCTGCGCTTCCATTCCAATACCGAACCTTTAATTCGTGGCGGAAGGTCGCCGGATTGGTCTCCAGCGCGACCCAAGCGAGCGGTCGTTCGCGATTGGCCCTCGCCCCCGCCTTCTCCATCATCTGCGTGATCGCATCTTGCGTTTCGGCGGGCATATATTGCCACATGATCGAGTGGAACATCGCGCGGGTCGTGCCCTCGGCCTGCGGCTCGGCTAGGCATTGGGCGACGAAATCCCCTGCATCCATCGCCACCAGATCAGGCGGATCGGCACTCGCCAGTGCAATCGCGGCGTCAATCCGCTCCAGCCGCGCGGGCGCATCGGGCCAGACATAGGCCTTTAGTCGCAGCGCGCTTTCGGGATCGGCAAGGTTGATCGGCGCAACGTCACATCCGCGCACGCTGACAATCGCGAAATCGTCCGGCGCAGCTGGCGGTGATCGTGTCCCGCGCCATTCCGGCGCAATCTGCATGGGCGACAATTCCGGACCCACCTCGGTTTCACCCAGCCTGTAAAAATAACGGTCAATCATAGTGTTGACGCCTGCACTTGCGCCCAGTTCGAAGAGTTCGAAGCGCGGCGCGACCCTGTGCGCCAGCCACAGCAGCCCGCCCATGATGCTGGCCGAGCGTCCTGCTTCGTTGGTTTGAGGCGGTCCGTCGAGCCACGGCGCGAGCAGCGCATCGTGATCGGCCACCATAGCAAGCACAAGCGCATTGACCGCATCCTGATCGGTCACTTTGCCTGCATAAACAGGAACAAGTCGCTCATCCCTGCCAGTCAGTGCGAGGTAATGCAGGCCACCCGTCACCCGCAGCGGCATCGCATCTTTCAGCGTCAGCCCCTCCCACGCCGCCATCCTGCGGCCTAGCTCGGTATCGGTCTCGCGCACCTTGGTCAGCGCCCTTACCACGCGCGCGGTGCAATGCGCGCCTGCTTCGTCGGCATGCTGCGCCTGCCAGTCGATCGCGGCGGCGAAGTCCTCGATCTGCATTACGTCGCTGCTGCTCACACATTCCCCCTTCGCTTACCTTTTCATGGCCCCATTCTCGATTGGCGGCATTGCCCTTTACCCCGCCTATCCCTAAGTCCCGCGGCGCAATGACAACTGACCGAACTCAACCCACTGCGGCCCCACTGACTTTCGCGGTGCCCAAGGGGCGTATTCTTGATGAAGCGCTGCCGGTGATGGCGCGCGCTGGCGTGGTGCCCGAGGATGGCTTTCACGACAAGGCCAACCGCTCGCTGTCTTTTGACACGACGCGCGAGGACTTGCGCCTGATCCGTGTGCGCGCATTCGATGTAGCAACATTCGTGGCGCACGGCGCTGCTCAAATCGGGATTGTTGGATCTGACGTCGTCGAAGAGTTCAATTACGCCGATCTATATGCGCCGGTTGATCTCGACATCGGGCACTGCCGCTTGTCCGTTGCCCGGTTGGAGAGCGATAGTGCTGAACACGGTCAGGTGAGCCACCTGCGCGTCGCAACCAAATATCCCAGCTTGACGCGGCGGCATTATGAGAAGCGCGGCGTGCAGGCCGAATGCGTAAAACTGAACGGGGCGATGGAGCTTGCGCCTTC
>JBCCOF010000224.1:0-2326 GCA_039025455.1 Pseudomonadota bacterium
CAAACCCGACAGGAATGTCAGTGCCGCTATGAAGCCGGGTGCTTGCCCGCAAATCTGCTCGGCAATAGTGCGCGCTCCGGCGATATCTCCCGCGACCTCCAGCGCCTGAGCCTTGCCCAGCCACAGATCGGCATCGCCTGAATTGATCGCCAAAGCGGCATCGAACCGCGCCACCGCATCCGGCTCGCCGCGCTCCAGAGCGACGCGGGCGCGGCCATGCAGAGCGCGTGGATGGCGCGGCTCCACCGCAATGGCTGCATCGTACCAGCGTACCGCTTCCCCTGGCTGGCCAAGGCTACGCGCAGACAAGGCGCGCACGCTGCCATAGCGCGCGATCGACCGGCCTGCCTTCTCATACGGGATAAGCACTGAAACTGCGTCGTCATGCCGCTCAAGACGTTGCAGAGCGATCGCATGGTTGAGCGCGTAGTCGATATTGGTGGGGTCTGCTTCGCATGCAGCCGCAAAGTGGCCAGCCGCCGCCAATGCATCGCCAGCCTTCAAGGCCAGATCGCCTGCGACGTCCGCCAACGGACCGTCGCCGGGATGGTCTTTCCTCGCCGCCTCGGTGATCACCCGTGCCCCCGCAGGATCGCCCGATTGCACCGCCATGCGGGCCTTTAGCAAAGCCTCTGCCGCCGATACGGGCGCGGATGGAGTCATACCGAGCGTAGCCAGCCGGTCACTGCGATGCGCGCAATAGGCGAAAAAGGCGGGACATAGCTGACCGAATGGCTCTGCGGGACGCGGAACAGGTTGAGCGCGTTGAAGCGCGGGCGAAAGCCTTCGACGACATCGCCATCTTCATCGAGAAACAGGAGATATCCGCCCCAATCCGGGTGCCAGTCATCGCGTGCGAAATTGAGCACATAAGCGACCTCCCACCCTTCGGCGACGTGGCTGTCGATATGGCGCCCTAGATAGTGGTTTGGCGCGAACAGGGTCGCTTGCCCGTCAGCTTTGATCAAAGCGTCGATCCCTGTAACCTCGCGGGCGAGGCCGATGAAATCGGGCGCGTTGAGATGTTCCAACAGGACTTCGTGTGCGCCGCCGGGATCCCAGCCCTCCTGCACCGCTTTGACGATCGGATAATGCGCGAAGCGAAAGCCATATTCGCCGCGCGCCGAGTTTTCTTGCGCTGCCATCGCGGCGGCGTTGACTGCCTGCTGTCCCTGCGGCGTTCGCACTTCTTCCATGCTGAAGCTCTGGCGGTTCTCGTCGCCCGCACCGGTTGCCATGCCCCAAGGCGTGCCCTTGGTCAGAACATGCAGAACCTCGCGCGCCGTCTCTTCGGTCAGCACATTGCGGATTTGCACGCGCCCGGCCTCGGCAAAACGGCGCGCGAGGGCAGGCCGGTCGAGGTCGGGATTGAGTTTGAAGAGCTTTTTCATACCGGGTTGGCGTTTAGCGTTGTTCGGTTGCAACGTCGAACGCAACCGTCATCCGCTCTGCAGCGTCAAATGGCGAGGTGTTATGATAGAGCGTTGAAGGGAAAAGTGCGAGGTGGCCTTCGCGCGGCTCCATCGAGCGCAAGGGTGGCAATTCCAGCCCGAGATCTGCAGGCGGACGGCCAAGTTCCAGCCAGCCTTTCTGGCCGCCAGCGCGGACTTCATCAGGCACCACCAGATAGAGCGCGCTCGAGACGATGCCCTCCGGATGAATGTGCGGTTTGTGATGTCCGCCACTGCCGGTCATGCGCACCGACCATGAACCGGTTATCTGCCATGGCGCGTCAAGCCGGCTGAGAAGCGGATGCGTTTCGTCGGCTGCGGGCAGGGCGGCGCGGTATCGCTGCAGGGTCTTGCGAATGGTTTCATGCAGCTCGGCCAAAACCGGGTCGGCGCGCCAGAATAGGGCACCGCGTGTCTGCGTCCCGTGCCGGACACTCTGGCCAATCTGTGTGCTCGCCACCTCGTGCAGAACGCGAAGTTTTTTCACCGCTTTGTCCAGCAGTCCGGATCGTGCACTCAGCGGCAGAAATTCGACCAGACCAGCCTGGTCGTGGAGCCAATCGGCGCGCGGGTCATCAAGCAAGCGCCAGACAATTCCGCGCAGGGACCACGCATCGATGCTGTGCGGCGCTTCTTTGAGAGCCTGTTCGAGCAGAGCTTCGGCTCTATCGTGTTGCCCCTGACGTATGCGGTGGCGCGCCTCGTATATGCGCCGGTCCGGCGTATCGAGGTCGAGCTCGCTGAAGATTGCCTCGGCGCGCGAATTGTCTCCCGATGCGCCTGCATAGACCGCTTCGAACAAGGCAAAACCTGCTTCATCGGGAAAAGCCTTGCGCGCGTTGGCAGCCACGTCAGCGGCGTCCGCGTCCCGGTCC
>JBCCOF010000225.1:0-2294 GCA_039025455.1 Pseudomonadota bacterium
CCGGAACACCGCAGCACGACCTTCTGGCGTATGCCGTTCGCGCTGAGCGCATGGTGCACTTCGGCAATGCCGATTTCCGCTGCACGCCCGGTATATTTGAGCGAGGTCACGGCCGCCGCACCGGTGCCGCCCGTACCGCCCGCCACGTTAATGACGTCCGCTCCGGCTTTGGCGACGCCGACAGCAATCGTGCCGATGCCTTCGGAACTGACCAGTTTGACGATGACACGAACGCGCGCGGCTTTGGCGTCATGAATTAACTGGGCAAGGTCTTCGATCGAATAGGTGTCGTGGTGCGGCGGTGGGGAGACGAGCTCCACGCCGGGCGTACCGCCGCGGGCCGCGGCGATCTCCACCGTCACTTTGGGCGCTGGCAATTGCCCACCCTCACCAGGCTTTGCGCCCTGACCGATCTTGATCTCGATCTCTTCCAGATTCGGATCGGCCAGATAGCCAGCCCAGACACCGAACCGGCCCGACGCGAATTGCTTGATGCGCGAGGAGCGGATCGTGCCGTAGCGCGACAGGTGCTCACCACCTTCGCCACTGTTGGACATGCCGCCCACCATATTCGTCCCATGGGCCACCGCTTCGTGCGCCGTCGCGACGAGCGCGCCATGGCTCATCGCACCGGATGCGAGTTTGGCCGTGATCTCACTGGCCGGTTGCACAGCTTTGACGTCAATCGGATCGGGGCAGTTTCTCAACCGCGAGACGTAGTCGAGTGCCTCCCCGGTGACGTCGAGATGCAGACGCCCACCCTCGATCCAGTGGCCCGAAATCGAACTGCCGAAGCGATCCAGCAGCGATTGCGCCAGAGCATCCAGTCGTCCGATCTCGTCGGCATGGGGGCCGGTGAGCCCGATGCTGAAATGGCCATCGGCCACATGTACGATATCGATGCCGCGGATGACGAAATCGGTATTTCCGGCCCGGTTGAAGAACATCATCTCTTCGCGGATATCATCGGTTTCCGTGAGGAACGTGATATCAGCCGGGAAGGCGAGCACATCGCGCAGCGCCGCCGGGCGCAACATGCGCTCCCGCGCAAGATCGCGGGAAAATTTGCGATAGCCCGGCGTAATTTTGAACCGGTCGATGGTCGACGATGACAGGCGGTCGAAGCTGCTGTTCACGTAGCCGGAATCGTCGATCCCGTAGGCGTCGCGCATCTTGTTCAGGGTCAACAACCGCATCACGTCGTTGTCCTGCGGCTCGCCTTGATCGAAGGCGATCTTTTCCTCCGTCAGATCGACAAAGCCGCGCACGGCAGCCGCGCCATAGGAATGGCCGGACCCTTCCGTTCTTTCCTTGAAGAGACCGAGGATCGGAATATCATCATCGCTCTCTATGGACAGCGCACGCTGGTGCCAATCGGCGACCGACTGCGCGATCACCGAAAAACCGATGCCGCCCACAGGCGAGTGCATGTTGGGGAAATAGCGCGCCAGCACGCGATCTCCCGTATCGAGGAAATTCGGTTCGAAGAACTCGCCGCCGGAATAGCTTTCCACCGTGCACAGGCCGACCTTGCCCATGGTCTTCATCAGCGACTTTTCAGCCGCCTTCACGAATTTCAGATAAGCGCTGCCGACATCGTCGGTGAACTTGTCTTCGGCCCGCAGGCGAACGCCCAGCGGATAGACAGCCGCGGCGCCGAAGCCCAGCGCGCAAGCGATGTGATGAGCCGATGCGATCTGCCCGCTCTCGACGATGATCGATGCGTTGAGGCGCAGGCCCTCTTCGATCAAGCGTTGATTGACCGCCGACACAGCCAAGGTCATCGGGATAGCTGCATGGTTGCGGGACACATGCCTGTCGGACAGGATGATGATCGTGCCGCCGGAAACGACGAAGGCATGAACATCATCGCACAGCTTGTCGATGGCGTTTTCCAGCGCCGTCTCGTTGGCGCTTCGATCATTGAAATTCGGCTCGAACAGCATTGCGAAATCGCCGACGCGAGCGAAATCCTGCGATCTCATTTTCAGCACATCCGCCATCCGCAAGATGGGTGAACCCACAATGATCTGCTTGGAACCCGTCACGCCGCCATGGGGTTTTGCGCCAATTGCCACCCGAAGCGTCATGCCATCGGCTTCGCGAATGGAATCGAGCGGTGGATTAGTCACCTGCGCAAAGCGCTGGGAGAAATATTTCGCAACGCCGCCTTCATTGTCGGACAGCGCGTTGATGGCATTGCCATACCCCATGGCCGACACTTTCTCGGCACCGGCCGCGAGCATCGGGTCCATCAGAAAGCGGAAGCTCTCCTGATTGTGGGAATAGGCAAC
>JBCCOF010000226.1:0-2265 GCA_039025455.1 Pseudomonadota bacterium
AATTTTTACGCCAGTTGCAATTTTCGATAAAATCATCGTGGTAAGCTCCCCATCGTTACCCACTTCACAGAAGCTAAGCGGAAGAGCGTAATGCCGTTTACGCAACGATCAATTGAGCTTTTATCGCTCAGGGCGCGCGCGCCACCGATACACTTGCGACAGCCTTCGCGCGACACGAAGGCTGTCGACAGCGGCCTTGATGAACCAAAGCCGCCGTTCCGAGGGTGCGGACACGACGTCGGCCCGTTATCGGCACTGACGCGCTGTCAGCCGATGATCTCGTTGAGCGTTTTAGACGGGCGCATCACCGCGGCGAGCTTACCCGGTTCGTTGCGGTAATATCCGCCCGTATCCGCAGCGCTCCCGGCGCCTGCATCGAGCTCGGCGACGATCGCCGCCTCGTTCTCGGCGAGCGCTTTGGCAATGGGGCCAAACTCCTCCGCAAGCTCCTTGTCCGAGCCATCCGCAAGTGCCTCGGCCCAGTAGCGCGCGAACCAGTAGTGGCTGTCGCGATTGTCCGGCAGGCCCAGCTTGCGCCCCGGCGAGCGGTTGTGATCGAGGATGCCTTGCGTGGCGCTTTCCACCGCTTCGCCTAAGGTTTGCGCCTTGGCATTGCCCTTGGCGGTGGCGAGAAACTTGAAGCTCTCGGCCAGGGCGCAGAACTCCCCCAGACTGTCCCAGCGCAAATGGTTCTCGCCGTGCAGCTGTTGCACATGTTTGGGCGCAGAGCCCCCAGCGCCGGTCTCAAACAGGCCGCCGCCCTGCATCAATTTCACGATCGACAGCATCTTGGCCGAGGTCGCAAGCTCTAGGATCGGGAACAGGTCGGTGAGGTAATCGCGCAGCACATTGCCGGTGATCGCGATAGTGTTCTCGCCTTTGGTGATCGTCTCTAGGCTTGCCCGGGTCGCCTCGCGCGGGGCCATGATCTCGAACTTGTCGGCCACGCCCGCCGCAGCCAGGATCTGCTTCACATAGGCGATGAGCTCAGCGTCATGGGCGCGGGTCTCGTCGAGCCAGAAGATCGCGCGATACCCGGTCGCTGCTTGCCGGTCGATGGCCAGGTGCACCCAGTCTTCAATCGGCGCCTTGCGCGCGCTGGCCGAGCGCCAGATATCGCCCGACTCCACGCCGTGCTCATGCAGCACGCTGCCGTCTTCGAGGATCATCTTGACCGTCCCGGCCTCGGCGATCTCAAACGTTGTGGGGTGAGAGCCGTATTCTTCGGCCTTTTGCGCCATCAGCCCGAGGTTCTGCACGGTTCCGGCGGTGGCCGGGTTCAGCGCGCCATTGGCTTTGAAGAACTTGACGGTTTCGTCATAGACCGGCGCATAGGAATTGTCCGGGATCACGCAGACCGCATCCGCTTCGGCCCCATCGGGACCCCAACCCTTGCCACCCGCCCGAATAAGCGCGGGCATCGAGGCGTCGATGATTACATCCGAGGAGACGTGCAGGTTGGTGATGCCGCGGTCGCTGTCGACCATATACATCGGCGGGCGATTGGCCATGCAGGCCTCGATCGCGGCGACGATCTCGGAATTTCCCTTCACCCGCTCCATCAGATCGCCGAGCCCCAAATTGGGGTTCACGCCGAGCTCGGCAATGGCTTCGCCATGCGTCTCGAATACCGGCGCCAGGAACGCGCGTACGGCATGGCCAAAAAGGATTGGGTCGGAGACCTTCATCATCGTGGCTTTGAGATGCACCGAGAACAGTACGCCCTCGGCTTTGGTTTTGTCGATCTCGGCGGCAAGGAACGCGTCAAGCGCCTTGGCAGACATGAAAGTTGCATCCACGACAGTGCATGCAGGGAAGGCCACTTTGTCCTTCAGGACCGTCTCGCGCCCATCGGCGGCGACATGTACGATCTTGGCCGTGGCAGCATCCGTGAGGGTCGCAGAGACCTCGTTGGAGCGGAAATCTCCGCCTGTCATGGAGGCGACGCGGGTCTTGCTATCGGGCGACCAGGCGCCCATCCGGTGCGGATTGGCCTGGGCAAAGGCCTTGACGGCGCCCGCGGCGCGGCGGTCCGAATTGCCCTCGCGCAGGACCGGGTTCACCGCCGAGCCCTTGATCGCATCATAGCGCGCCTTGATTGATTTGGCCGCATCGTCGTCGGCCGCTTTCGGATAGTCGGGGATCGCAAAGCCTTGGCTCTGCAATTCGGTGATCGCGGCGACAAGCTGCGGCTCGGAGGCGGAGATATTGGGCAGCTTGATCACATTGGCCTCGGGCGTCTTTACCAGTTTGCCAAGGGCCGCC
>JBCCOF010000227.1:0-2263 GCA_039025455.1 Pseudomonadota bacterium
AAAGCGACCGCGCCGTTCGACCGGCTGCAGCACCATCGATCGACGACGCGTAGGTAAGCCATGCTTGCGCTATCTCCAGGTCGGGCTGACCCTTCTCGTCACCATCTGCGTTATCGGTGCCGCGAAAATGCGCCCTCGCCTGACGCAGCGCTCTGTCAAGCCGGTCATCCCCAAGGGCGACGTAGAAGTCAGCAGCTGATTCAACATCGCCCCTGCTCTCAGCGCTTTCCGCAAGAAGCCTCACCGCGCGGGTCGACCCCAGCGCCGCCGCCTTTCGCAGCCAGCCATCTGCCTCGCCGAACTCGGACGAACTGATTGTCCCGCCCATCAACAGCTCGGCCAGCGCGATCGACGCGGTGATGCTGTTTCTGTCCGTCGCTAGCCCGACGTACGCATTGCGGGCAACAATGGCAGGCTGGGTAAGTGCGTACCCATCACTCAACTGAGCCCGCGCGATCGCCTGCCCTCCCGCCAAGTTACCCAGGATCGCAGCCTGCTCATAAGCGGCATTCGCTTCCGCGGTCCGGTTTGCGGCCAACAATCGGCCGGCCAGAGTGCTGTAGAGCGCGCCGCGCTCATCATCGTTCGGTTCGACCTCAATGGCCCGGATCGTAAGTTCGATTGCGCTTTGCTCACCGGCGGTTCCGCCTTGTTCCGAATTGGCGCGCTGCGCCGCTTTATAGGCGAGGATGTCAGCCTCAAAAGACGCGCAGCCGCTAAGCGCCAAGGCTAGTGACGCTGCTGAGAACAAGCGTTGGAGAAGCGTAATCATCTATCGCCGCGCGAGCCTTTGTCCGCAGCCAACTGATGGGGGCAAACACGTCGTGGGGCGCACCTCCCCACAACCACAATAAATCTAAGCAAGGCCGCGAGGGCAGACTAACAGGCTCCCTTGCGTGGGATACTTAGCGGTTTAACTAACCGTACCAGCTGAAAGACGACCGCAGACCTAGGTGGTGCCCGCAGCTTGTCAGTTAGTCTGCCAGCATTACGCTCAGCCCGGAAAGACCGTTTCGCGTTGATGTCGCGCCGAGCAACGATCGAAGACTGATGATTTTCTCCTCCACGATCTTCATCTTCGTTTTTCTCCCGGTCTTTTTCTGCGTTTACTACGCGGTTTCTTACGCCTCGAAATCATACGTCATCGTCGCCGGTTCCTACGTTTTTTATGCGTGGTGGAGTGTGGATTTTGCGGGACTGATGCTCCTAGTGACGGTGGTCAACTACGCCGTCGGAAACCGCATCGATCAGACGACACATAACCGTCGAAAACGCGCCTGGCTCATCATCGGCGTCGTGTTCAGTCTCGCGGTGCTCGGCAGCTTTAAATACCTCAACTTTTTCATCGACAGCCTCGAACTGGCGCTGAATGGCGGGAAGGACTTCGACCTGATCTGGCAGGTGATCCTTCCCATCGGAATTTCGTTCTATATCTTCCAGTCGATCAGCTATATCGTTGATATCTTTCGCGGTTCTGCGAAGCCGCCGAAGCGCTTTATCGACTTTTGCGCCTACAATTGCCTGTTTCCGCAGCTCATCGCGGGGCCCATCGTTCGGTACAAGGACATCGCGGAACAGTTCCACCACCGCGTTCACACATGGGCGCTGTTCAACTACGGCGCGATGCGCTTTTTGTTCGGGCTGGGAAAGAAAGTCCTCATCGCGGACTCGGTAGCGCCCATCGCGGACGCCATGTTTGCGGTTCCCGAGCCAACGCTTGCCGAAAGCTGGCTGGGCGCGACGGCCTACTCAATCCAGCTGTTCTTCGACTTTTCTGGTTACTCAAGCATGGCGATTGGCCTTGGTTGCATGATGGGTTTTCGCCTCATCGAGAACTTCAACGCGCCATACGTGTCGCAAAGCATCACGGAGTTTTGGCGGCGATGGCACATCAGCCTATCCACGTGGCTTCGCGATTATCTTTACATCCCGCTCGGGGGGAACAGACACGGCGCGTTCAATACCTATCGAAACCTGCTTCTCACCATGGTGCTGGGCGGGCTCTGGCACGGCGCCAACTGGACATTTGTGATGTGGGGCGCGTGGCACGGGCTCATTTTGTGCGTCGAGCGCGTTCTGGGCGTCAAAACTAGCGGCAAGTTCAGCGTTGCCAGATGGGCCATCACAATGCTGCTGGTCATCATCGGATGGGTATTCTTTCGCGCGTCGAGCCTTGGCGCGGCGTTTGAGATGCTGGCCGGCATGGTGGGGGCGAACGGCGTCGGCGTACGTGCAGACTATTTTTGGCAGATCAAGAGCTTCG
>JBCCOF010000228.1:0-2243 GCA_039025455.1 Pseudomonadota bacterium
ATACCGGGCTCGGCGAGCAGATCATGACGCACGGCCGCATGGCGGTGCAGGTCGAGATAGCGTTGCATCGCCTTGGTCAGTTCGGGCCGACCCGCTGTCTCTGTGCCCGCTCCGGCGGCTTTCGCCCGCTCCCGCGCCTTGATCTCCTTGCGCGACAACCGCCCCTCATAGAAGGTCACCTCACCATTATGGGCGATGTGGATATAGACCTTGCCGCCATCCTCCATGGCCGTTTCCACATAGTCATAGGATGGGACGTATTCTCCGATGTCGAGCACGATGACATCGGCCCATCCTTCGGCGAGATAGGCCGTCTTGGCATCTGCGATGGCATGGTTCTGCAGCGGCCAGAAGCCTTCGCAGTCGGCGAAGGAACGCTCCTCGCCAAAGAGATCCCCGATCACCGCCAGCCCGCTCTCCTCGATGTCGAAAAGCGCGGCCTCCGTGGCGATCTGCTGCCCGCCGAACAGCCAGCATTTGAGGCGATAGCCTTCCGGGCCCTGTTCGGTCTCGCTCTTAACCAGCTGCACCCATTTCCTCTGTTGGGTCTTGGTGGCCATGGTCAGGATGCGAATTGTCTCAGCACCGATCTCGCGCTTGCGATAGAGGGTCAGGATCGGGCCGATCAGATTTGCGATGGCAAGGCGCTGCGTCACCAAACGCTCGGTCACGCCGAACTTGTTGGCGATCTCGGTCGCATCCAGTCCCTGCTTCACCAAAGCGGCGAAAGCGTTGAATTGATCGATCTCGTCCATCGGCAGGCGGGCTAGGTTTTCTGCCAAGGACGCTTCGATTGCGGTGGCATCATCCTCGGCGTCCATGACGATGCAGGGGACAGGCTCGGCGATACACTCGTCAGAGAGGTGCATCAGCACGTGATAGCGGCGCTGGCCGGAGACAACCTCGTAGCCTTGACAGTTGGGGCGCACCAGCAAGGGTTGGATCAAGCCGATACTGCGGATGCTGGTGACAAGGTCTTCAACGGTTTCGCCGCCATGCTTGCGCACATTGATCTTGGCGGGTTTGAGATCGGTCAGATTGAGATGGTGAAGTTGCATGGGTTCTGTCCTTTCAAATGATGTGGTGCGGGATTGCACCCCGAAGCCCCCGCGCGGTTGCGAAACAGAGGCTTGCGGGTGCAGTCAGGCGCATCGATAGGTGAGACGGATCCCGGCGATCTCGGTCTCGGTGTAATCGGCGCTCAGATCGCGGGCGATGGCGTCGAAATCGAGGTAGAAGGCGAGCCGCTCGGGGATCTCGCCAAAGAGGCCCTCTTCAACGAACTGCTCGGCCAGATCGCGGAGCGTCATGCCCTCATAAATATCCAGATCGAAATCGCCTGTGCCATCCTCGGCCAGATCGAAGCTGTAGCCGCATTCCCAGACCGCGATGATGACGCCGAGCTTCTGGTGCACG
Organism: Pseudomonadota bacterium; assembly: GCA_039025455.1. Taxonomy (GTDB): domain Bacteria; phylum Pseudomonadota; class Alphaproteobacteria; order Sphingomonadales; family Sphingomonadaceae; genus Erythrobacter. The sequence goes on from JBCCOF010000228.1 coordinate 1,417, forward strand.
TGCCACGCCTCCACCGCCTCGAAGAACGCCGCCAGTTGGCCTTGATGCAGCCCGACCGCCTCCGCAAAAGCCGCATTAATCGCCTCCCCGTCGATGAACTGGATCTCGAATTCCTCGACGTGCTCGCCGTGGGCGTTGCGGAGCGATCTTGCTTTCTTGGCATAATCCTCGCCGGTCTCAAAATAGAACCCGGTGGCCGAGATGTCGTAAGGTTGAGCGTAAAGTATTGTGTTCATTGGTCTTTCCTTTCTTCGCTTGGAAAGCGGGTTGCGCATACAACCCGGCTAGCCCTGCGGCAATGAGCGGTGTGCAAGCGGAAGGGAAAACCGGCGAAAGAAGATTGCGTTGTTGGGGGCACCCGCCCCTTTTGAGGAGTTGGGGGGAGCCGACAACGCAATCATCTCTTCGATCTGTTTTGCGTGAAGCGCGCCGAGGCGCAGCCTAAGTCAGAAGAAACAAGCGCGGCCCCCGGGCCGCTCTACCCCGCGCGATGGGGCCGTCACCCGAATGGGCCGAGACCCACCTCAAGGGGCTCGGGGAGGCAAAGCCGACGAGGACCCGGTCCCAAAGGGACGCGCCCAGATCAGGAAAAAGTGTACGTGAAAGGTGGAACCTGCGCGGCGCTAGAAGGCCAGGCCACGTTGAGCGGCCATAGGCTTGGTGCTCTGTAATAGATTGGAAAAAATGGTAAAAGTGGCGGAAAGCTGACCTTCGCGGCGCCTGCGAGGCGATCGGCGTCGAGCACGTTAAGCGGACTTTCAGAGTGAGGTTAGTGCGCCCGAAACTACGCATCTAGTTTGAATCATTTTCGAGGGACAGTCGCCAAG
>JBCCOF010000229.1:0-2214 GCA_039025455.1 Pseudomonadota bacterium
CTCACCGATGTCTATGGCGCAGACGAAGCGTTTGTGACCGGCACCTTTGCCGGCGTGGTCCCGGTGACTGCGGTTGACGGGCGCGCGCTTACCCCGGCACGTGGGGCCATGGTCGAGCGCTTGCAGGGCCTCTATCGCGGCCTGATGGACCGGGATGTGGCCGCGTGAGCGAACCGATCCGCATCGCAATGTGGTCGGGCCCGCGCAATATCTCGACCGCGATGATGCGCAGCTTTGGCGCGCGGGCCGATTGCGCGGTGTCGGATGAGCCGTTCTATGGTGCCTTCTTAAAGGAAACCGGCGAACCGCATCCGATGGCGGCTGAGACCATCGCCGATATGGATTGTGACTGGAACAGCGTTATCGCAACGCAGTCAGGAGCGATTCCGGGCGGCAAGTCCGTTTGGTACCAAAAGCATATGCCCCACCACATGGTCGGCCCGGTTGGCATCGGGGATTTTCCGCGGCACCGCCACGCCTTCTTAATCCGCGCACCCGAACGTGTGGTTGCCAGCTACGCGGCGAAGAACGAGCTGCGGCGCCCCGAACTCCTCGGCTTTGCCCAATTGCGCGATTACTTCGAAGTCGAGGCCGAGCGAATAGGAAGAGCCCCGCCTGTGATCGATACCGACCAAGTGCTGCAAGATCCGGCTGGTGTGCTTTCTCGCTTATGCGGCGCGCTGGGCATTGAGTGGGATTCGGCCATGCTCGCCTGGGGAAAGGGGCCCCTGCCCGAAGACGGCGTTTGGGGCGCGCATTGGTATGACAAGGTCAACGCCTCGACCGGCTTCGCCCCTCCGCCCGGACCCTTGCCCAAGTTAGACGGCGAATACCTTGCCGTCGCCGAAGCCTGCCGCGCCGATTACGAGGCGCTTAAGGCTCATGCGATCAACTAAGCGACCCCGTCAGGTTCACAACGAGGAACCATGCGCAAGCCAGAGCCACGCCGAGCGTTCCGAAAGCGCCTATCGCGCGCATTCCGGCAAACGCTCGGCGAACCCCTGTCAAATCATCACCATGTGACCCGGCAAGGGAGGAGAAGCCGAGCGCGTGGAGAAGGCGCGCAGCGGCAAAAACGATCGCGATGACAAGCACATAGGTCGTCTGCCCGGCGAGCATTTCGAGCAGCGCGATGACGACAAGAAACAGTCCAGCATTCTCCGCCAGATTGCCGTGACGACGCACCTTGCGTTCCAGATCGCGATCGTCTCCGACCCCGATGAACTGCCCCTTGGCGCGGTGCAGGCCGACGGTGAACATCAAGATCACCTGAAACAGGATGAGAAAGGCGCCAAGCCCGGCGGTGTAGATCGGCAGGTTGATCATCGCGAAGGTTCCTCAGGAAAAATGGGAGTGTCGGGAAATCCAATCAGCGCAAGCGACGCGCGCCCCGCGTCGAGCACCCGTCCCGCGTCGACGGCGAGGCGCGAAGAGGCGTTGGCGCCGTGCATCAGCTGGGTCAGAGTGCGGCCAAGGGTGGCTGGGTCGTCGGCCCGCCTGCGCGCTGCAACCGCTTGCTGCGCAATTGCAGTGAAGTAGCGTTCGACCTCATCAAAGATGCGCGAGGCTTCCTCGCGGACTTCGGGCATTTCCTGCCCCAGCTCCAATGAGAGCCCCAAGATCGGGCAGCCATACATGTCACCATTGCTGGCGTGCATTTGCGAGTGCGTCATGAAGGCGGCGCGGTAGATCGCAGCGAGGCGGTCCTGCGGCGCGTCATAATCGGAAAAGCTCGCGCGAAAGATCAACTCCAGCGTCATCACGCCATTGTGCCGGACCACCGCACCGGCCAGATCGCGCTTATCGGCAAAGTAGCGATAGACCGTCGCCTTGTTGACCTCAGCCGCTTCGGCCACTTGATCGACGGACACCGCGTGAAAGCTGCGCCGCCAGAACAGCGCCGAGGCGCAGGCGACGATACATGCGCGCGTACGTTCACCTCTGGTCGGGGTCGCTGGATGGTTCATGGGGAACTGTCTAGTTACCCTGGGGCTTTGCGCAAAGCTCTGCGATGCGACAATCTGTCGCATTGAACAGCGCCCTTATTGCAGCGTCATGATCTCTTCGCCGCCATCGCCGCGGCTGAAGAATTGCATCAGCTGCACCAGCAGCTCACACCGCGCCGTGAGCGTCTTGGCTTCGAGCAGCGCCTGTTTGGAGGCCGGGTCAAACGGGGCGATCTGCGAAACCCCGTTGATCAGCGACTGATCGTCA
>JBCCOF010000230.1:0-2185 GCA_039025455.1 Pseudomonadota bacterium
CGGGGCTCGGCTTCAGGATCACTTGGTACTGATAATAATGCTGCAAGCGATTGGGGTTTTCGCCATAGCGCCCGTCGGTCGGCCGGCGGCAAGGTTGGACGAAAGCAGCGTTCCAAGGCTCAGGCCCCAGCGCGCGCAGAGTGGTCGCAGGGTGAAACGTGCCCGCCCCCATGCGCATGTCATAAGGCTGAAGAATGACACAGCCCGCCTGGCTCCAGAAATCGTGGAGGGTCAGGATCATATCCTGAAACGAACGGGTCGGATCGCGCGGCGCCGCGCCGTTGGCGTGAGGGATTGCAGGCGGGACCGCAGAGGCATCAGCATTCATGGCGCGTGGCCTTTGGCGCATGGGTCATTCGCGGTCAATGGTGCAGCGCAGCAAATAGACCAGGCAAACCCTTACTCGTCGGTGCAGTCTTCGTCTTTGCCCTGCGATCTATTCGGGCTATCTGTGTCACCAAGAAAGGACCCCACGCGATGAAACTCTCCCACCTCCTGACCTCGACCAAAGTTGCCTTTGCTCTGTTTGCTTCAGCCCCGGCGCTTGCTGACGGGCATAATGAAACAGCACAAGCGCCAAGCAAAACCAGCGGCCCGGCCTTGTGGAAGGTCGCGGATGACGACACAACGATCTACCTCTTCGGCACCGTCCACGCTCTCCCCTCAGGGCTGGAATGGTACGGCGACGGCATTGCCAACGCGCTCGAGGCTTCCGACACTATCGTCACCGAAATCCGCATGGACAAGCAAAGCGAAGCCGCAATGCAGGCGATCGCTATCCAAAAAGGGCTGATAACCGATGGTTCGACCCTGCGCGATCTGCTGAACGAAGAGCAGACGGCAACTTACGAAGCGGCGATGACGCAGCTGGAGTTGCCGATCGAACAGTTTGACCGGCTCGAGCCCTGGATGGTCGGCCTGAGCATGGCCATGATCCCGCTTATGAAGCAGGGCTATTCCCCCGATAGCGGCGTTGAAAAGGTGCTGCTGACCAAGATCGGCGACAAGCCGCAAGATGCGCTTGAGACCGCTGAATTTCAGCTCGACCTGTTCGACACCCTGCCGCAGGAAAAGCAAGTCGAGTTTCTGATGGAAGCGGTTGAGGGCATTGATGAGGCCAAGCCGATGCTCGATGCGATGGTCGCAGAATCGCTCGAAGGCGATGCCGATGCTCTCGCTGAATTGATGAATGAAGGCCTCAGCGATCCGGTGCTGGCCGATGCGCTGCTCTACCAACGTAACGCCAAGTGGGTGGACTGGATTGAGACTCGCCTTGATACGACGCCCGGCACCGTCTTCATTGCGGTTGGCGCAGGCCATCTGGCAGGCGAAAAGAGCGTCCAGGACCTGCTCGGCAAGCGCGAAATCGAAGTCGAACGCGTCCAGTAAAGCGCCATCTTCGGCGATAATATGCGCGGGTGGTCTTCGCACCGCCCGCGCAATTTTCTTGCTTTGAGCCCCATTCCCCTCTAACGGGCCGCACCTCAGCGCTCTGGTCATCCCTGGAGGCGGGGCGCTGGTACACTCTTACTAACACGCATTCGAAAGGCACTGTGCTATGAGCGATACGCTTACACTGCCGGCCGAACGCCGCGAACGGGCTGGCAAGGGAGCCTCCCGAGCACTTCGCCGCGAAGGTCGGATCCCCGCTGTTATTTACGGCGGCAAGGAAGATCCCATCACGATCCACGTCGAGGAAAAGGAACTGGTCAAGCAATTGATGACCGGCCATTTCATGAACTCGATCGTGCAGATCGAAGTCGACGGCAACAAGGTGCGCACCCTGCCCAAGGACGTCGCGCTGCACCCGGTAACTGATCGCCCCACCCACGCGGATTTCCTGCGCCTTTCCAAGGACGCGAGCGTTGAGGTCTCGATCCCCGTTGTGTTCATCAACGAAGACGATTCGCCGGGCCTCAAGAAGGGCGGCGTTCTCAACGTCGTGCGTTACGAGCTTGAGCTGGTTTGCGCCGCGGACAAAATCCCCGGCGAGATTGAAATCGACGTCTCGGGCAAGGAAGTGGGCGATTCGATCCACATCAGCGAAGTGACCCTGCCAGAAGGCAGCGCCAGCGCGATCACCGACCGCGATTTCACGATTGCAACGCTGGTCGCGCCATCCGCGCTCAAGAAGAGCGAAGGCGACACCACCACCGAGGGCGAGGACGCTCCGGCAGCGGACGAA
>JBCCOF010000231.1:0-2170 GCA_039025455.1 Pseudomonadota bacterium
CCACTATGTGCTGAACGGCACCAAGCAGTTCATTTCGGGCGCGGGTTCGAACGAAGTCTATGTCGCCATGGTGCGCACCGGCGACGACGGCCCCGGCGGCATCACCTGCATGGTGATCGAGAAGGATTTCGAAGGCGTCTCTTTCGGCGCGAACGAGAAGAAACTTGGCTGGCATTCGCAGCCAACCGCGCAATTGATCCTCGAGGACGTGCGCGTTCCGGTGGAAAATGTCGTCGGTGGCGAGGGCGAAGGTTTCCGCATCGCGATGATGGGCCTCGACGGCGGTCGCTTGAACATCGGCGCATGCTCGATTGGCGGGGCGCAACGATGCCTGGATGAAGCGATTACCTACACCAAGGATCGCAGCCAGTTCGGCAAGGCGGTGTCGGAGTTCCAGAACACCCAGTTCACCCTCGCGGACATGGCGACCGATCTCGAAGCCGCGCGCGCCCTCCTCTATCTCGCCGCCGCCAAGGTGACGGACAACGCGCCTGACAAGACTCGCTTTTCCGCCATGGCCAAGCGCTTGGCTACCGACAACGGCAGCGCCATCGTTGACCGCGCGCTGCAACTGCACGGCGGATACGGATACCTTCAGGACTACCCGATCGAACGCTTCTGGCGCGACCTGCGGGTGCACTCGATCCTCGAAGGCACGAACCAGATTATGCGCATGGTCGTGGGCCGGGATCTTCTGCGGCAGTGACATCACAATGTACCGGGTCCCTACGATAGCTATCGCCTATTTTGCGGCGTGTGCGTGCGGAGCCGCAGTGATGGGGCTTACTTTAGCTATCCACGAGGGAGCTTTGAGCACGCTTGTACCGGGCGCGATACTAAGCGGTATCATTGGGTCCGTGCTTGCCTTTCCGTTCGCGCTGCCGATCATTCTTTGGAGCGAAAGGACACGCAGGCTTACTTTCTGGTGGTTCGCAACCGCCGGCCTTGTGATCGGAGCGCTTGTGCTCGCCTTTATTGCTATCGTGACCAATGCCCGATCCGGCGCAGCGCAAGAATTCCTTATTCTTGGATCGCACATACTTCCATCCACGACTGCGGCGGCAGTGGCCTATTGGTTTGTAGCGTGGCGGATGGACCCACCTATCGAGAGCCAATGACCACCCTCACCCTCGCCGCCATCACGCTCGTCGTGCCCGACTACGACGCCGGAATCGCCTTTTACCGCGATGCTTTGGGTTTTAACCTCGTCGAAGACACCGACCTCGGAGAAGGCAAACGCTGGGTTGTGGTCCGCCCTGACCAAGGAGCCGCGCTGCTCCTCGCCAAGGCCGCGGACGACGCGCAAACCGCCGCTATCGGCAATCAGAGTGGCGGGCGCGTCTCCTTATTCCTCAACGTCGATGATTTCGCCGACACCCACACTCGTTTCAAAGCGGCGGGCGTGACATTCCTTGAAGACCCGCGCACCGAAGCCTACGGCACCGTCGCTGTCTTCTGCGATCCGTTCGGCAATCGCTGGGACTTGATTGAACCGAAAGCTTCTGAATGACCACCACCCAAGTTCTTACCCGCAAGACCGGCCTTGTCGGCCACATCACGCTCAACCGCCCCAAGGCGCTCCACGCGCTGACGCTGGAGATGTGCCACGCTATGTCGGTCGCGCTCTCCGAATGGGCGAGCGAGCCGCAAGTGCAGGCCATCATCATCGATCACGCCGAAGGCTCGCGCGGCTTTTGCGCGGGCGGTGATATCGCCATGCTGCGCGATAGCGCGCTCAACGATGGCGGGGTTTCAGGCCGCCAGTTCTTTCACGACGAATACCAGCTCAACCACCAGCTCTTTACCTACCCCAAGCCTGTCGTCGCCTTTATGGACGGGATCACGATGGGCGGCGGTGTGGGCATCTCTATGCCGGCCAAATTCCGCGTCGCGACCGAGAACACCCGATTCGCCATGCCCGAGACCGGCATCGGCCTGTTCCCCGATGTCGGCGGCGGCTGGTATCTCTCGCGCCTTGGCGGGCGTCTCGGCCAGTTCCTCGCGCTCACCGGGGCGCGATTGAAGGGCGAGGAGTGCCTGTGGGCGGGCCTCGCCACGCACTACGTCGAAAGCGCTATGATCGACGATCTGAAGGCGCGCATCATGGAACGGCCCGGCCGCATTGCGGGTATCTTGTCCGAACCCGTCGGCACGCCTCCGCCCGCGCGCC
>JBCCOF010000232.1:0-2168 GCA_039025455.1 Pseudomonadota bacterium
ATTATCGGGGGCGCGCTGCTCATGGCCGCTATGATGGCCTATATCTTCAAGACGCGCGGCGGTGAAATCCAGAAAATCGTTCTGTCCAAGACCCATACCACAGACGTTCGCGCCGCAACGATTGTCGACCTCATTTACGCGATTGTTCTGTTCTATTTCAAAGAGTTGAATGATGTCCCGATGAGCACGACCTGGGTCTTCCTCGGGCTCCTGGCGGGACGCGAAATGGCGATCTCTTTCGTCACCGCGCTGCGCGAGCGCGGCGCCGCGATCATGGATGTGAGTTCGGATGCTGGGCGCGCTCTGATCGGCCTGGTCATAAGTGTCATACTGGCCGTCGGAATGCCGTGGGCCGCGACCGGTCAGATGCCGACATTTTAACGAGGCTGCAAAGCGATAGAGAGCGCTTAGCGCTGTTCGAATGGATCGCGCATCAGAATCACGTCTTCGCGCTCGGGAGAGGTGGAGACCAAGGCGCAGGGTTTGCCGACGAGCTCTTCCAACCGGCGGACATATTTCACCGCTGCTGCTGGTAAATCGTTCCACGAGCGTGCCCCGCGAGTCGATTCACTCCACCCTGGCATAGTCTCATAGATCGGTTCGACTGCTTCTTGTGCGGCGGCCGTTGCGGGCAGGTAATCCATAATTTCATCGCCAAGGCGATAGCTGGTACAGACTTTGATTTCCGTCATCCCGTCGAGGACGTCCAGTTTGGTCAAGGCAAGGCCATCTACACCAGACACAGCGCAGGCCTGGCGCACCATGACGGCATCGAACCACCCACACCGGCGCGCGCGCCCGGTGACCGTGCCGAATTCATGTCCGCGCTCACCAAGGCCCTGGCCAATTTCATCGAATAACTCGGTCGGGAATGGGCCCGTTCCGACCCGCGTGGTGTATGCTTTGGCGAGGCCGAGCACATAACTTACCGCGCGTGGGCCGAGTCCCGTCCCAGCCGCGGCCTGCCCTGAAACTACATTTGAGGAGGTTACGAACGGGTAGGTGCCATGATCGACATCCAACATGACGCCCTGTGCGCCTTCAAACAGAATCCGCCGGCCGAGCTTTTGGCTCTCGCCCAGCACTTTCCAGGCGGGCCCGGAAAACGCCAGGACTTTCGGTGCGATGGCAAGCAAGTCTGCCTTTAACGCGGCCGCGTCGGGGGCTTCGAGCCCAAGCCCTGTCCGAAGCGGCGCATGGTGAGCGATGAGGCGTTCCAGCTTCTGATCGAGCGCGGCTTCATCCGCCAGGTCTGCTACGCGGATGGCGCGCCGCCCGACCTTGTCCTCATAAGCAGGTCCGATCCCGCGTTTCGTTGTTCCGATTTTGGCTTTGTCGCTGGCGGCGCCTTCTCGTGCCGCGTCCAAGTCACGGTGCCAGGGCAGAATGAGGCAGGCTGTTTCCGCCAACAAAAGATCGTCTGGCGACAATTTGATGCCCGCTTTTTCCATATTGTCGAGTTCGGACAAAAGCTGCCACGGATCAACGACGACGCCATTGCCGATCACAGAGAGCTTGCCCCCACGCACGACCCCGGACGGGAGCAGGTTCAGCTTGTACGTGTTGCCGTCAATGACCAGTGTATGGCCAGCATTGTGTCCGCCTTGAAACCGCGCGACGACATCTGCGCGATGGGACAGCCAATCCACGATTTTGCCTTTACCCTCGTCGCCCCATTGGGCGCCGACAACGACAACACCAGCCATGCCGAAAACTCCGTCTCGAGTGAACCCGCGCCAATGACCGCGATTACACCGAAAAAGCAAGGCCCTGACTGGGCTTCGTTAGCTTGGTTAATTCAATCAAATTCAATCGATTGACTTATCTGTATCCGAACAGAGTTTTGGTATCCGTCGTCTTATGAGGGATCAGCAAAGATATAACTTCCCTGCTCTGTGGCGTATTGGTGCGGTGCTCCTTAGCACCGGCGTGTGCGGGACGTTGCCCGGCTCAGCTGACACGATTGATCGTCCCCACTTCAATGTGGATGGTGTTGCAATCGTTTGGGCCGCCGATGCGAGCAATACAACCCCGATCGTTTCCGACTTTATTGTGGACCGAAATGGGGTCAGTACAGATTTGATCAGCGGCGATGCGTACACGGTGGTGACCGGAACGCTTGATGCCGTGGATGAGAGTTTTGCAGACGGAACCGGGGCAACGCTTCG
>JBCCOF010000233.1:0-2126 GCA_039025455.1 Pseudomonadota bacterium
CGCTTCCGGTGAGAAAATTGTCGGTGAATTGCAGCACGATGCTCCCGCCTCGACCAAGGCTCACGAAAGTGCATGCCTCTTGTGTAGGGCAACTGTTTACATTCACGTAGTCAGGGATCCCGAGCGCGTTTGCAGAGCCTTGATAAGGGGCGGTCGGGGCGCGCAGACCAGTGTCATAGGAGACCACCGCATCGGCGAAGGAGATTGCGCCTTGCGGAAACTCGACACCATCAAATTCCAGCGAGGTCACCGCCGCCGCAGGCGAAGCGGTGAGTCCGATTGCGGCGCCAAGAACCAAAACAACTTTTCGTGAAAACAACATAAAGGCCCCCAATGACTGTCGGCTCGCGAACACTTTTCTTAAAACCGACTATAGATTGAACAGCGACCTTGTTCGTTGCGTTTGCTCAAGCATGATAAGCGAATGAAATCAAGCGATTTAGCTTTGTTTCTGGTTGCGCGCTGCGCAGCCTCGCACAAGCAGCAAAAGCTGATGTCCGGGGGCGGAGAAATTCCAGATGCGCGTCTGGCTTAGCGTGGCAGCTCGCTTGCGCCCATTAGCGCTTCGTCGACGCTGCGCGCGCATTGGCGCCCCTCCCGGATGGCCCAGACGACGAGGCTTTGGCCGCGCCGCATGTCGCCGCAGGCAAAGACGCCTGGCTCACTCGTGGCGTAGCTTTGCTCATCCGCCTCGACATTGCCGCGGCCCGTGAGCGTGACGCCCGCCTGTTCAAGCAGGCCCTTCTTCTTCGGCCCGACAAAGCCCATGGCCAGCAGGATCAGATCGGCCTTCAATGTGAACTCGCTGCCCACGATCTCGCGCATTTTGCCCCTACCATCTTCATCGGCCACCCATTCGACCCGCGCGCATTCGAGGCCGGTGACGGTTTCGCCATCGCCGACAACACGCTTGGTCAGGACGGCCCAATCACGCTCAACGCCTTCCTCGTGGCTTGAAGAGGTGCGCAGTTTGACCGGCCAATCAGGCCAGGTGAGGGCCTTGTCCTCGTGCTCGGGCGGCTTGGGCATGATTTCAAGCTGGGTGACGCTCGCCGCGCCCTGCCGGTTCGAAGTGCCCACACAGTCAGAGCCGGTATCGCCGCCGCCGATGACGACGACATGCTTGCCGGTAGCGAGCAGGCTGCCACGCGGCGCGGCGCGTTCTTCGGTGTCGCCGGCATTGCGCTTGTTCTGCTGGGTCAGGAACTCCATCGCGAGCCGCACGCCCGACATTTCCGCGCCCGGTATCGCGAGCGGGCGCGCGTCTTCCGATCCGCCCGCGAGCACGACCGCGTCGAAATTCTCTTTGAGGCTCGCAAAGGAGACATCGACGCCGACTTCTTTGCTTGTGCGAAACTCGACGCCCTCGGCCTCCATCTGCACAGCTCGGCGATTGATGAGGTGCTTTTCCATCTTGAAGTCGGGAATGCCGTAGCGAAGCAGGCCGCCGATCCGATCCGACTTTTCAAACACGGTGACCGAATGGCCCGCGCGCGCCAATTGCTGCGCGCAGGCGAGCCCTGCGGGGCCCGAGCCGATAATCGCAACCGATTTGCCGGTCTTGACCTTGGGCGCTTGCGGCGTGACCCAGCCTTCGCGCCAACCGCGATCGATGATCGCGCATTCGATCGATTTGATCGTGACCGGCTGATCGATAATGTTGAGCGTGCAGCTCGCCTCGCACGGGGCGGGGCAGATGCGGCCGGTGAACTCGGGGAAATTGTTGGTGGAATGGAGGACGTCGAGCGCGTTCTTCCAATCCGCCTCGTAAACAAGGTGGTTCCAGTCCGGGATCATATTGTTCACCGGACAGCCATTGTGACAATAGGGAATGCCGCAATCCATGCAGCGCGAGGCCTGATCGGCGAGGATATTGTCCGCTGGTTGCACCACGAATTCGCGGTAATTGGTCAGCCGCTTCTCGGGCGCGAGATAGTCGCGCTCACGCCGATCGAGTTCGAGAAATCCGGTGTCCTTGCCCATTGCTCTAAACCTTATTCCGCCGACCTATTCCGCCGCCACGCTTTCCGCTTCGAGGCGCTCGGCCTCAAGCGCTTCGAGCGCGCGTTTGTAATCGCGCGGCATCACCTTGACGAAACGCGTGAGGCTGTCCTCCCAATTGGCGA
>JBCCOF010000234.1:0-2055 GCA_039025455.1 Pseudomonadota bacterium
CCCGGATCGCCCTGTGCGCCTTCGTCCGGCGCTGGGTCAGCGGGCGGTAGTGGGGGCGGATCGGAGGTTGTTACCGTCACAGTGAACGCATCAGCGACGGACTGCTCGACCGACTGCGTGAACTTTGGCGCGAGCGCATGCGCCAGCAGGTACAAGGCGACAATATGAAACAGCCCAATCGCGATCAGCAGCGGCCAGCTTAGCCGTTTGCTCTTGCGCGAAAACTGGCGTTTTTTCATTACTTTGCTTTCCCATCCAACCCGAAGTGGAGCGATTTTTTCGCCCGCTTGCCCGGAAATGCCCCGCGCTCTCTATACCGTGATGTTGAGAGAATTGCGATGGAGCGCACGATCATACCTCTGGCCCAAACTGAAGTGCTGTCTGGCCAAAAGCTCGGGATGATGGGTCATATCGACCTGCGCAGCCTGATAGCGGGTGCCCTTGGTGGCGCCGCTTTCTGGCTGCTTGCCGTCCTCAGCCTGACCGTGTCGCGGTTCGATTCCACACTGGCGACAATCTGGCTGCCCAATGCCTGCGCTGTGGCATTTCTGCTGCGCGCCCGGCTTAGCAATGAAATCCCCTTTATCGTCGCGGTTCTGGCAGGCGGAACGATGGGCAATACGATGGCGGGCACGCCTTTGGAGATGTCGCTGATATTCTCGCTCGCCAATATCGTCGATATTGTCGCGATTGTCTGGCTGACGCGGCGCACGTGTGGCCAGCGGCCCGACATGACCGAATTGACCGATCTTTCGTGGTTTGTCTGGTCCGGCGGACTGGTCGGACCGGCCTTGTCGGCCTGTGTCGCGGCCCTGGCTCTGGCGCCGGACAGCGCGGCGGTCTGGGCAGTCGTCATGCGTTGGTTCCTGACCGACAGCATGGCGATGGTGTTGGTGGTGCCTGCGGCATTGTTGATCACCGATGCGATCCAGGCGGGCGCGCGGATCAAGCGGGAAAACCTGACCGAGCGCGCGCTTGTCCTGATCTTTGGGTTGCTGGGCGTGTTTCTGGTTTTCAACCAGACCACGCTGCCGCTGCTGTTCCTAATCCCGCCAATTACCTTGCTGCATGCTTTCCGGCTTGGCAGTCTGGGCACTGCGATTTTTGTTGGTCTGGCCGCCGCGATGGCGACCGCGATGACGGGCATGGGGCTTGGGCCGATAGTGTTGGCGGGCGAATCCGAATCCCTTCGGATGCATGTAATTCAGGCGTTTGTCGCGGCGAACTTCCTGACGGGCCTGCCGGTCGCGGCGGTGCTGGCCGGACGCGACCGGATCATGCACGAAGTAGCGGACGGCAAACGCCAATTGCAACTGCTTGCGGAAAACATCACCGATGCAATCTTCCGCTACGACCTGAACGGCGTGTGCACCTATGCGTCAAGCTCGGTGCGCGAGGTGCTGGACGAAGAGCCGGAAACCTATGTCGGCAGGCGCGCATCGGATCGCATGCACGAAGATGCGCGCGCGCTTATCCTGCAAGCGGAACAGCGGCTGCTGAGCGGGGAATCGATGAAGGAGCGCTTCACCTATCGCCGCTTCACCGACAGCAAGGACGGCACCCCTGTCTTTATCGAGGCGGAATGCGCGGTTGCGGTTAATCCGAGCACGCATCAGCCTGAAGGCATTATCGTCTCGGCTCGCGATGTGACCGAGCGGGTCGAGCTTGAACTGCTGCTCACCCGCGCGCGCCGCCACGCCGAGAACGCCGCCCATGCGAAGTCGGAGTTTCTCGCCAATATGAGCCATGAAATCCGCACGCCTATGAACGGCGTGCTCGGATTTGCAGAGCTGATGCTCGACAGCGATCTTGACCCCGATCAGCGCCGCCACACCAAAATGATTGTGGAATCGGGTCGTTCGATGATGCTCCTGCTCAACGATATTCTTGATCTGTCAAAGATAGAGGCGGGTCAGATTTCAATTGACCGCAGCGCTGTCGATTTGCGCAGCACGATCGAAGACTGCGCAGCTTTGCACCGTCCGAGCGCGGAGAAAAAGGGGATCGATCTGGTCTGCGAGTTTAATCCCGATGGGGCCGCTTCGGATCAGGACG
>JBCCOF010000235.1:0-1988 GCA_039025455.1 Pseudomonadota bacterium
GGCGCAACGCCTACGCGATCTGGCCGAACAATTGGCCGCCGACAATGAGGGCCTGTCGGCCGATGCGGCCGAGCTTCAGGTCTATCGCTCCGAATTTTTCGGCCGCTTGCGCTTGCTTCTGGAGGGGCGCGAGGGCGTGCAGATTGTGGGTGACCGATTTGTGTTTTCCTCAGAAGTGCTGTTTGCGCCGGGCGCGGCTGAGCTTGAACCGGCGGGCGAGGCCGAGATCGCCAGTGTCGCGGAGTTGCTTTTGGAGATCGCAGCCGAGATCCCGGAGGGGCTCGATTGGGTCGTACGGGTTGACGGCCATACCGATGCGACACCGACCGGAACGGGCGGGCCCTACGCTAACAATTGGGAGTTGAGCCAGGCCCGCGCCCTGTCGGTGGTGATCTTTATGATCGATGAGTTTGGCTTTCCCCCCGATCGTTTGGCGGCCAACGGGTTCGGGGAATATCAGCCGATTGCGGTCGGGGACGACGATGCCTCACTCGCGCAGAACCGCAGGATCGAGATCAAACTGACGGAGCGCTGATGCCCCGGCCCTTTGACCCGCAAGCCCTTTTGCAGATGCCGCTGATGGCCAATCTGGCGACGATGTCGCCCGACGGGCCGCGCAATGCTCCCGTCTGGTTTCACTGGGAGGAGGGCGCGCTGTTTCTGCTCGGTGGGAGGGATGGCAGCTCGGTCCGGCGCATCGAGGCGGATCCCAGGGTGGCCGTTGAGATCGTGCATTATGACAATGCGGGCGGCGTGCTGGCGCATCTGGGGTTTCGCGGTGAGGCCAGCGTTCAGCCGATGGACCCCTTGCTCTTCCGCCGCCTGCTTAGCCGATATCTAGGGCCGGATCCCCAGGCCTGGAACGCCTGGTTCATCGAGACTATCGCGGCCATCGAAGACCCGAACGGCCGGCTTATTCGGCTGGAGCCGGAGACGACGTTTACCAACAATGTCTCGTTTTTTCGCGCCGGGCCGCGGCTTGCTTGGCCGTGACCACAGCGTTCCATCCAAGATGGAAAACGCCCGGTCCTTTCCAGGCCCGGGCGTTCCGCAAGTGAAGCTTGGCGCGCTCTAGTCCGCGGTCAAAAGCGGCGGGTTTTTCTTGGAGCTGATCTGCGGCTTGTCCGGCTCTTCGATGCGCAGATCGAGCTTGCTGTCCTTGACGCCAACCTTGACCATGCCGCCTTTGGCAAGCTTGCCGAACAGCAATTCCTCGGCCAGCGGCTTCTTGATCGATTCCTGGATGATCCGACCCAAAGGACGGGCACCCATTTTATCGTCGTAGCCCTTATCGGCCAGCCATTCGGCGGCGGGCTTCGTCAGCTCGATTGTGACGTTGCGATCCAACAGCTGCGCTTCGAGTTGCAGCACGAACTTCTCGACGACCTGCATGATCACCGATTTCGGCAGCGGTGCAAAGCTGATCACAGCGTCCAGGCGGTTGCGGAATTCTGGCGTGAATGTCCGCTCGATCGCGGCGGTATCCTCACCATCGCGACGGTCGCGGACAAAGCCCATTGCCGCCTTGGCCTGTTCCGCGGCGCCCGCATTGGAGGTCATGATCAAGATCACGTTGCGGAAATCGACCGAGCGACCGTTATGATCGGTCAGCGTGCCGTGATCCATGACCTGGAGCAGGATATTGAAGACATCCGGATGCGCCTTCTCGATCTCGTCGAGAAGCAGCACGCAATAGGGGTGCTGATCCACGCCATCGGTCAGCAAACCGCCTTGATCAAAGCCGACATAACCCGGAGGCGCGCCGATGAGGCGGCTGACGGCGTGCTTTTCCATATACTCCGACATGTCGAAGCGCAAAAGCTCCACCCCGAGCGTGTCGGCAAGCTGTTTGGCGACCTCGGTCTTGCCGACGCCGGTGGGGCCCGCAAAGAGGTAGTTGCCGATGGGCTTCTCCGGCTCGCGCAGGCCCGCCCGGCTTAGCTTGATGGCCGAAGACAGCGCCTCGATCGCCGCGTTCTGGCCAAAGA
>JBCCOF010000236.1:0-1975 GCA_039025455.1 Pseudomonadota bacterium
CGGCGGTAAACGTGCCCGCCGCCGCGCGTTCCATCGCCCGCCCACCGGCGACCGAGCCGGTAAAGTTCACCAAGCCGAAGCGCCCCTCCGCAATAAGCGTCGAGGTGGTGTCGTGGTCGAGGACAACGTTTGCGAAGACACCCTCCGGTAGGCCTGCCGCCTTGAAGGCGTCCGCCAGATGCTCCCCCACCAAAATGGTTTGTGAGGCGTGTTTCAGCACGACCGTATTCCCGGCAATCAAGGCAGGCGCGATGGTGTTGATCGCTGTCATGTAGGGGTAGTTCCAGGGTGCCACGACCAGTGCGGTGCCGACGGGTTCGCGCTCGATCTTGCGCAGGAAGCTATCGCTGTCTTCGACCATGATCGGGGCCAGCGCATCCTCCGCGATGGAGGCCATGTAGGTTGCGCGTTCCTCAAACCCGCCAAACTCGCCGCCGTAGCGGACCGGGCGGCCCATTTGGTGCGCCAGTTCTTCGACCATGCGCCCGGTCGTCTCGCCGATGTAAGCGACGGCCTTTTGAACGAAAGCGATCCGCTCGCGCATCGGCGTGGCGGCCCAAGCGGCTTGCGCGGCCCGCGCGCCGTCGCACACCGCGCGGGCGGCATCTAGGTCGAGGCACTCACGCTCGGCGTAAACCGAGCCGTCGATGGGCGAGATGCAGGTAATGGTGCTGGTCATGCCTTTTCGAACCCTCTAGCTATTTCCCAATCGGTGACCGCGCGGTCGAACTCTTCCTGTTCCCAATTGGCGGCGCGGGTGTAGTGATCGATGACCGCATCGCCCATGGCATCGCGAAGCATGGTAGAGCCCGTGAGACTATCGGCAGCGGCGCGGAGCGTGTTGGGGATTTCGTGCACTGTGTCGTCTTCGTAGAGGTCGCCGGTCGCGGCAGGGGCGAGCGTCAGTTTATCCTCGATGCCCTTGATCCCGGCGGCGAGCAGCGCGGCTTGGGCGAGATAGGGGTTCATGTCGGAACCGGGGATACGGCACTCAACGCGCACCGCTTTGGTGTCGGCACCGCAGAGGCGGAAGCCCGCGGTGCGGTTGTCCACTGACCATACGGTTTTTGTCGGCGCGAATGTGCCCTTGGCGAAGCGTTTGTATGAGTTGATGTAGGGCGCGAAGAAATAGGTGCAGTCGGGCGCATGGGCAATGAGCCCCGCCATAAACTGGCGCATGAGGTCGGACATCTGATGCGCGCCGCCCGCGTCGTGAAAAGCGTTCGCGCCATCCTTCCAAAGGGACATATGAATATGGCTCGCGCTGCCGACGCGGGACGGGTGCCACTTCGGTAGGAAGCTCGCCGAGTGGCCCTGTTGCCAGGCGATCTCCTTCGCGGCGTGCTTGGCAATGGTGTGGTGATCGGCGCAGGTCAGCGCGTCGGCATAGCGGATGTTGAGCTCTTCCTGCCCCGCCTCGGCCTCCCCCTTGGAATTCTCGATCGGGATGCCTGCCGCGAAAAGGTGGTTTCGAAGGGGGCGCATCACATGCTCTTCCTTCGAGGTTTGGAGGATATGGTAGTCTTCGTTGTAGGGCCCGAGCGTTTCCAGGTCGCGGTAGCCCTCGGCGCGCAATTGATCGAGCGGTTTCCGAAAGATAAAGAACTCCAATTCGGTCGCCATCATCGGTGTCAAACCGTGTTTGGCGAGCCGGGCGATCTGTTCTTTCAGAACTTGCCGGGGTGCGTGTGGCACGGGCGCGTGGGTGTGGTGGTCGAGGATATCGCAAAGCACCATCACCGTTCCTTCGAGCCACGGCATAGGGCGCAGCGTGGATAGATCGGGCTTCATCAGATAATCGCCATAGCCCCGCTGCCAGCTCGATGCGGCATAGCCATCGGGCGTGGCCATTTCCAAATCCGTCGCCAAGAGGTAATCGCAGCAATGGGTTTCTTCGTGCGCGGTATCAATGAAGTTCGACACGTGGAACCGCTTGCCCATCAGTCGCCCTTGCATATCGACGAAACAGACCAGA
>JBCCOF010000237.1:0-1961 GCA_039025455.1 Pseudomonadota bacterium
GCGGTCAATCTGGTCCGCGCCGCCGGTGGACAGCCGGAGCGGGTTGTCCAGTTGCTGGATGATGCCTTGCGCGCGATTCCGAAAGTCTCAGGCGGGCAAGGCGGGCTGCGCCTCGATCAGAGTACGGCCAAACTGTTTGCCGATGCCGAAGCCGGCGCCAAGAAAGCCGGCGACAGCTTCATCACCGTCGAACGCCTGCTGATCGCCCTGGCCGGATTGAAAAAATCCAAGGCCGCAGAAGCCCTCACCTCTGCGGGCGTCACCGGCAACCAGCTCGAGGCCGCAGTGACCCAACTTCGCCAGGGCCGGACCGCCGATAGTGCCAATGCCGAAGAAGGCTATGAGGCCTTGAAGAAATATACGCGCGATCTGACCAAGGATGCGCGCTCCGGCAAGCTCGATCCGGTGATTGGCCGCGACGAGGAAATTCGCCGCGCCATACAGGTCCTATCTCGCCGGACCAAGAACAATCCGGTCCTGATCGGTGAGCCGGGCGTCGGCAAGACGGCCATCGCCGAAGGCCTGGCCCTGCGCATCGTCAATGGTGATGTGCCGGAAAGCCTGAAAGACAAACGCCTGCTCGCCCTCGACATGGGGGCTCTGATCGCAGGTGCGAAGTTTCGAGGCGAGTTCGAGGAGCGTCTGAAAGCGGTCCTGAAGGAAGTCGAACAGGCCGAAGGCGGCATTGTTCTGTTCATTGACGAAATGCACACGCTGGTTGGCGCCGGCAAAACCGATGGCGCAATGGACGCGTCCAACCTGATCAAGCCGGCTCTGGCGCGGGGCGAGTTACACTGTCTGGGCGCCACGACGTTGGACGAGTATCGCAAATATGTCGAAGGCGACGCAGCTTTGGCCCGCCGTTTCATGGCCGTCTATATTGATGAGCCGACCGTTGAAGACACGATCTCCATCCTGCGCGGATTGAAGGGGCGATATGAAGCCCATCATGGTGTGCGCGTCAGCGATAGCGCGATCGTCTCAGCGGCGACCCTGTCCAACCGCTACATCACCGATCGGTTCCTGCCGGACAAGGCGATCGATCTGATGGACGAGGCGGCCTCTCGCTTACGCATGCAAGTCGACTCGAAACCGGAGGAATTGGATGAGATTGATCGGCGCTTGCTGCAATTGAAGATCGAAGCGGAAGCGCTGAAAAAGGAAAAGGATGACGCCTCCAAGGAACGCCTGAAAACGATCGAAGGCGAGATTGGTGAGCTGCAGACGCAGTCTGATGAGCTGACCACGGCCTGGGCGGCCGAGAAAGACAAGCTGAAAGGTGCAGCCACTGCCAAGGAAGAACTTGATCGCGCCTATGCTGAAATGGCGGAAGCCCAGCGTGTCGGCGATTTGCAAAAGGCGTCCGAACTGAAATTCTCAGCTATTCCGGAGCTGGAAAAGCGGATCTCGGATGTCGAAGGCAGCGAGGAGGCAAGCGCCAATGAAGGCCTCGTGTCCGAAGTCGTCCGTCCGGATCATATTGCCGGCGTGGTTAGCAAGTGGACCGGCATTCCGGTCGACAAGATGCTGGAAGGTGAGCGCGAGAAACTGCTTCGCATGGAAGATGCCTTGCGCGCCCGTGTGGTTGGGCAGGAAGATGCCTTACAAGCCGTCTCGAATGCGGTGCGCCGCGCCCGGGCCGGATTGCAGGATCCCAATCGCCCGATCGGCTCTTTCCTGTTCGTCGGCCCGACCGGCGTCGGCAAGACCGAGCTGACCAAGGCGCTGGCCGAGTTTCTGTTTGATGATGATAGCGCCGTACTGCGGCTCGACATGTCCGAATTCCAGGAGAAGCATTCCGTGGCCCGGCTCATCGGCGCACCCCCCGGCTATGTCGGCTATGATGAAGGCGGTGTTCTGACCGAAGCGGTGCGACGCCGACCCTATCAGGTCGTGCTGTTTGACGAAGTCGAAAAAGCGCATCCGGATCTGTTCAACACGCTGCTTCAGGTCCTCGATGA
>JBCCOF010000238.1:0-1922 GCA_039025455.1 Pseudomonadota bacterium
GGCGGTGGGATACACGCTCGACGAGATCACGAACGAGATCACCGGCGCGACGCCAGCGAGTTTCGAGCCGACCATCGATTATGTGGTGACCAAGATTCCGCGCTTTGCCTTCGAGAAGTTCAAAGGCACCGAAGCCAACCTTTCGACCGCGATGAAATCGGTTGGCGAAGTCATGGCCATCGGGCGCAACTTCCAGGAATCGATGCAGAAGGCGCTGCGCGGTCTGGAGACGGGGCTGGACGGGTTCAACCGCGTGCAGTCGCTCGAAGGCGTGCACAAGGATGTGATCACCGCTGCTCTTTCCAGCCGCACACCCGACCGCATCCTCAAGATCGGACAGGCGCTGCGTGAAGGCCTCTCTGTCGAGGAAATACAGACGATCACGGGCTTTGACCCGTGGTTCCTGCGCCAGATCGAGGATATCATCACAGCCGAGCGCGAGATTCAGGCGGACGGTCTGCCGCAAGACGCCGATGGTCTTCGGCGATTGAAATCGATGGGTTTTTCCGACCGGCGGCTGGCGCGGCTTGCGGTGCGGTCTGTGGGCGTGAAGGATGGTCTGGCGGAAACGCAGGCCAAGCGCTCCGGTCTGCTTCACGATGCGCTTCAAGCGATGGCGGGGGCAACCAATTCAGCCGAAGTGCGCGAGCTTCGCGAAAAGCTCGGCGTGCGCCCTGTGTTCAAACGGATCGACAGCTGCGCCGCCGAGTTCGAAGCGATCACGCCCTATATGTACTCGACCTATGAGGCCCCGAGTTTTGGCGAGCCGGAATGCGAAGCCGAGCCGAGCGACCGCAAAAAGATCGTCATTCTGGGCGGCGGTCCAAACCGCATCGGGCAGGGGATCGAGTTCGACTATTGCTGCGTTCACGCCTGTTTTGCTTTGGCCGAGCAGGGGTTCGAGACCATCATGGTCAATTGCAATCCCGAAACGGTTTCGACCGATTACGACACGTCTGACCGGCTCTATTTCGAACCGCTGACCGACGAGGATGTGCTCGAAATCCTGCGGGTCGAACAGAGCGCGGGCGAGCTGGTCGGGGTGATCGTGCAATTCGGAGGGCAGACGCCGCTTAAACTGGCGCAGGCGCTGGAGGATGCGGGTATCCCTATTCTAGGCACGTCGCCCGACGCGATTGACCTTGCCGAAGACCGCGAACGGTTTGCCAAACTCGTGAGTAAGCTTGGACTGAAACAGCCGGACAATGGCATCGCCTATAGCCGCGATGAAGCCGCCAATGTGGCTGCGCGGATTGGCTATCCGGTGTTGCTCAGGCCGTCTTATGTCCTTGGCGGTCGCGCGATGGAGATCGTCGATTCCGAGGCGCAGCTTGATGACTATATCAAGACTGCGGTGAATGTGTCGGGTGATAGTCCGGTGTTGGTCGATCAGTATCTGCGAGACGCCATCGAGTGCGATGTCGATGCACTGTGCGATGGCGACGAGGTGCGGATTGCGGGCGTGATGCAGCATATCGAAGAGGCAGGCGTCCATTCGGGCGATAGCGCCTGTACCTTGCCACCCTATTCGCTCCCGCCGGAAATCGTCGAGGAAATGGAGCGTCAGGCCGAGGCGCTTGCCAAGGCGTTGGGCGTTCGCGGGCTGATGAATGTGCAGTTCGCGGTGAAGGATGGTGAGGTCTATCTGATCGAGGTCAATCCGCGCGCGAGCCGCACGGTGCCCTTCGTCGCCAAAGCCATCGGACAACCAGTGGCCAAGATCGCCAGCCGCGTGATGGCGGGCGAGAAGCTGGCGGATTTCGAACCATTCAAGCGCGACCTGTCCTATATGGCGATCAAGGAGGCGGTGTTCCCGTGGGGTCGCTTTCCCGGAGCTGATCCGGTGCTCACGCCCGAGATGAAGTCGACCGGCGAGGTGATGGGCATCGACCTGACCTTCGAGGCCGCGTTCCTCAAATCAC
>JBCCOF010000239.1:0-1868 GCA_039025455.1 Pseudomonadota bacterium
AACTGAGCCTTGCACAACTTAATCGCTTAGAAATCACTTGCGATTGCAACCATGCGGGTTCACAACCCGCGCCTTGGTTAATCGCGAGGGACCCGTGGCTCAGTCTCATGAAGTAGCAATAGACGCGCCGGCACCAGCGCTGCCATTGCCGCAATGGGAGCTGGTGATCATGGTCGCAGCTTTGATGTCACTCAACGCGCTCGCGATCGACATCATGCTGCCCGCTCTGGGCAACATCGCGGACCACTACGCCTTGCAGCGGGACAATGATCAGCAATTGGTGATCTTCGCCTATATTGCTGGGTTTGGCGCACCTCAGCTGGTTTTCGGGCCGATATCTGACCGTTTCGGTCGTAAGACGCTGCTCAGCCTCTGCCTGATCGGATATGCGATTGCCGGCCTCGCCTGTATTGCCACAAACTCGTTTTCGACGCTGTTGATCGCGCGCTTCATTCAAGGGGTCTTAGCCAGCGGTGTCCGCGTGATTGCGGTTTCGATTGTTCGTGACTTGCTCGCAGGACGCGCCATGGCGCGGATCATGTCGCTTGTGATGACCGTGTTCATGGTCGTGCCAATCTTGGCTCCGACCATTGGCGCAGGTGTGATGCTGTTCGCGCCTTGGCAGTGGACGTTCGCGCTTCTCAGCCTCGCGGCGATGCTGAACCTGATTTGGATCTTGGTCCGTTTGCCTGAGACATTACCCGCCGACCAGCGCCAACCGCTGAGCGTGCAGCAAACTGGACGGGCCTATTGGCAGGTGGTTTCAACCCGGATCACGTTTGGGTATATGTGTGCGAGCGGTGTGATCTTCGGCGCCTTGTTTGCGTTCGTCGCGGCGTCCGAGCAGATCTTCACAGATGTCTTCGAAAAGCATGAGACGTTTGCGCTTTGGTTCGCTGGGATTGCGGCATCGCTGGCGCTGTCGAACTTTCTCAATTCGCGGATTGTCGAGCGCTTTGGGATGCGCCGGATCAGTCATTCGGTCTTGCTCACCTTCATCACGCTGTCGCTGTTGAATGCGCTGACTCTGACATTTTTCGGCGAACACTTGTGGCTGTTCTACCCGCTTTTCTGTCTGACATTTGGCTGTTTTGGGATGCTCGGGGCGAATTTCACGGCGCTCGCGATGGAACCACAGGGCAAGATTGCAGGCACAGCCAGCGCGGCTTACGGGTTTGCATCCACCACGTTTGCCAGTTTGATGGGCTATCTGGTCGCCGGCCAGTATAATGGGACCGTCGCGCCGTTTATGTGGGGCTTTGTCGCCTTAGGGTTGGGCTCTTTGACCATCATTTTACTGACAGAACGCGGCAAGCTTTTCCAAACGCGATAGCAGGTCTTGCGCTTCCGCTGCGATAGCAGCGCTAACTCGGTGGCAGACAAGATTGCCCAGAGGAAACACAATGGCCCTAAACACGCGCATCACAGAAATGCTCGAAATCGAGAAGCCAATCGTTCAAGCCGCAATGGGCTGGATCGCCCGCTCTCAGCTGTCATCGGCTTTTTCCAATGCCGGTGGGATGGGAATTATCGAGACCAGTTCAGGCGAGTTGGACGCGGTACGGTCTGAGATCTTAAAAATGCGGGACCTCACGGATAAGCCGTTTGGGGTGAATGTCGCCCAAGCCTTTGTGCGCGACCCAGACATTGTTCAATTCGTCATCGATCAAGGGATTAAATTCGTCACCACATCCGCGGGCAATCCGAAAAAGTATACTGGGCAGCTCAAAGAAGCGGGGCTGACCGTGTTTCACGTCGTGCCGAGCTTGAAAGCAGCGCTTGGTGCGATTGATGCGGGCGTGGATGGATTGATCGTCGAGGGCGGCGAAGGGGGCGGATTTAAAAATCCTAAGGATGTCGCCTCGATG
>JBCCOF010000240.1:0-1806 GCA_039025455.1 Pseudomonadota bacterium
AGCTTGGGCTGAACAATCATTGCGCGGGCAATGCCGACGCGCTGGTTCTGACCGCCTGACAATTCGTGCGGATAGCGATTGATCAAAGCCGGATCGAGGCCGACACGCGGCATCATCTCAGCCACCTTCGCTTCGCGCGCCGCTTTATCAAGCTGCGGTGCATGAACGGTCAGAGGCTCTGCGATCGAGGTACCGATTGTCATACGCGGATCAAGGCTCGCCATCGGGTCCTGAAAGACAATTTGCAGGTCTTCGCGCAGCGCATTCATGGCGCGGCGATCGGCCTGCGTAATATCGCGGCCAATCCAGGCAATCTGTCCCGCCGTCTGGGGCACAAGACGCAACACCGCGCGCGCCAGGGTTGACTTTCCGCACCCAGACTCCCCGACCACGCCAAGCGTCTCACGCGGATGCAGGTCGAAACTGACCCCATCAACGGCTTTCAGCGGCTTGGTCTTGGCAAAGAGGCCGCTGCCCATTTTCATCGGAAAGTGGACTTTTAACTGATGAGCAGAGAGCAGCGGACGGTCGTGCCTGTCCGGCGCAGGGCCAAGCGCGGCGCGGCCTGGCCGGCTCGGCTGATCAAGGCGCGGCACCGCCTCGAGCAGCATTTTGGTATAGTCATGCTGCGGCGCATAGAAGATGTCATCTAGCGAGCCTATCTCAACAACCTCGCCGCGGCGCATCACAATCACCCGGTCACACATGCGGGCGACCACACCCATATCGTGCGTGATCAATGCTATCCCGGTGCCTGTTTCACGCTTCAGCTCGTCCATCAAATCAAGCACCTGCGCCTGAACGGTGACATCAAGCGCCGTCGTCGGCTCGTCTGCCAGCAGCAGTTTCGGTCCACACAACATGGCAATTGCCACCATCACGCGCTGACGCATCCCACCCGACAGCTCATGTGGAAACTGCTCCATGCGCCGCCGCGCTTCGGGAATGCGGACATGTTCCAGCCAGTCGACGCAGACTTTGGTCGCCGGCTCACCCTGCACACCCTTGTGCAGTTTCAGCACTTCACGCATCTGCGCACCCACTGTCATATGCGGCGTTAGCGACGTCAGCGGATTCTGGAAAATCATCGACATCTGGTCGCCGCGAATATCGCGCAAAGTCGGCTTGTCGGCTGTGAGCAGATCGATGCCATTGAACATGACCGAACCGGTCGCAGCGCCATTGTCAGCGAGCAGACCCATGGCGGCCAGCACGGTCTGCGACTTACCCGATCCGCTTTCGCCAACAATGCCGAGGCATTCGCCCGCAGCAATCTCAAAGCTGATGCCCTTAACCGCTTCGACCACCCCGTCCGGCGTTTCGAACTGCACATTCAGGTCATTAACGGACAACAGGGCAGGGGGCACGCGGTGGGGGCTCGCTCGTCTGATGAATTGATCTTCGCAATGGGGACAGCTTGCGCTTTCCTGTCAACCACCAGGATCATTGATAGCGCAAGTGGCGAAGGTCTGCTGCGGTATAGATCTCATCCAGCACGTCCTGTTGGCGCTGAATCGCATTGCCTTCGGCGGGCAGCAGCTCACCCGATCGCAAGGCGCGCTCAACCGCTGCCAGCTGCCAGTCATAGGTTGTGATCGGGCTCACAGGTTCGTCGAGACGGTCATCACCGCGCGTAACGGTCAGCGCGCCGCGATCATGCGGGGCAACAGAATTGGTCAGTGTGACCTCGCCCTCATCACACACGATCTTGATCTGCGAGGCGCGCGCAAATTCATCGCTCATGGATGTATGGATACTGGCGGTCACGCCGCCGGCAAAGGTCAGTGTGGCCTGCATCGTTTCATC
>JBCCOF010000241.1:0-1601 GCA_039025455.1 Pseudomonadota bacterium
ATCTTCACCGGCGAGTTGGCGATTGCCGGAGCGATCGCCATGGTTGAGCCGCTGGCTAACGCGGTGGTGTTCTTCTTCCATGAGCGCGCTTGGCGCGGTCAGTTCTCCTTCGGCGATTTCCTGCAACACCGCGCGTCGCCCGAAAGCGAGTTTGCGCCGACAGAGGAAGAGGTCGAGACGGTTCGCGAGGATGTGCGCCGTGCCGCGAAGCCTACGCCGACCCCCACTCCCACTTCCACCTAGCGCATTACAGCTAGGCGTCTATCAACGCCCAGACACAGCTTAGACCGAGCGCGATGAGCACCACGCCCGCAAGCGCCCATTTCGCGTCACTTGTGCCTTCGGCCATGCCCAAAGAGCGTAATCCGAGCTTGGGATACAGCAGTGACAGCGTAACCTTGGTCATTAGCAGCCAGCCATAGATGGTGAGCACAATCCCCGGCCCGCTCCACACCTGATGGAACACCACGATCAACAAAGCGGGCCACAATTCGAGCGCGACAGTGCGGTAGACCACGCCCGTGGTGCCCAAGCCGTGCAGGTGAACGAAAAAGTCGCGCCACATGCCCGGCTGAACAATGTGCGACATTCCCATCAGCACAAGAGCGGGCGCCATCAGCGCCTGCACCGCGACCGCGGGACTATCCACCTCAATCATTCAGCGGCATCTTCGGGAAGATAAAGCTCGCGTCCCTTTTTCTCGTAGAGCTTTGCCATCTCTTCCATGCCCTTGGCTGCGTCTTCACTGGAAGGTTTTACGCCCGTGCCACCTTCGACCAGCCCGCCTTCCCTAAGCGCCGCCGCTTCGGTGTCAGCGACATCATCAGTGCTCATAAAGCTCTCGATCGGCTGGTTCTGCTTGGCGGCGAATTCGCGCACCTCTTGCGTGATCGCCATCGAGCAGAATTTCGGGCCACACATCGAGCAGAAATGCGCAGTCTTTGCGCCCTCTGCGGGAAGCGTCTGATCGTGAAACTCCTCGGCTGTTTCCGGGTCGAGCGAGAGGTTGAACTGGTCGCGCCAGCGGAATTCAAAGCGCGCCTTGGAAAGAGCATCATCGCGCACTTTGGCCGCTGGATGCCCCTTGGCCAAGTCGGCTGCGTGGGCGGCGAGCTTGTACGTGATCACGCCGGTTTTCACATCGTCGCGATCAGGCAGGCCCAGATGCTCCTTGGGCGTGACATAGCAGAGCATAGCGGTGCCGAACCAGCCGATCTGCGCGGCGCCAATGCCGCTGGTGATGTGGTCATAGCCGGGCGCAATATCGGTAACGAGCGGCCCGAGCGTGTAGAAGGGTGCTTCGCCGCACGCCTTCAATTGCTTGTCCATGTTCTCCTTGATCTTGTGCATCGGAACGTGGCCGGGCCCTTCGATGATGACCTGCACGTCTTGATCCCACGCACGCTTGGTCAACTCGCCCAGAGTGTATAGCTCGGCAAAGTGCGATTCGTCATTGGCATCGTTGATACAACCGGGGCGCAATCCATCGCCGAGCGAATAGGCGATGTCATAGGCCTTCATGATCTCGCTGATCTCGTCAAAGCGCTCGTAGAGGAAGCTCTCTTTGTGGTGCGCTAGGCACCATTTCGCCATGATCGAAC
>JBCCOF010000242.1:0-1545 GCA_039025455.1 Pseudomonadota bacterium
CGAAGCCATCTGCGAATCGAGCCCCGCCATCAGGTCCTCGAGCCGCTCCAGATTGGCCTCGGTCGAGCGCAGTTTGCTCTCGGCATCCTTGCGCCGGACATGCAGGCCCGCAATCCCCGCAGCCTCTTCGAGCATCTGACGCCGGGCGGCCGGTTTCGCAGCGATCACCTGCGCGATCTTGCCCTGGCTAACCAGAGCGGGTGAATGCGCGCCGGTCGCGGCATCGGCGAAGGTCAGCGAGACATCCTTGGCCCGCACATCACTGCCATTTACGCGATAGGCGCTGCCCGTGCCGCGTTCGATCCGGCGGGTGACCACCAGCTCCTCGCCCGCGTCGTCTGAGGCGTGTAGGACGACTTCGGCAAAGGCACGCTCCGGGCGGCTCGCGGTCCCGGCGAAGATGACATCTTCCATCCCGCCAGAGCGCATCGATTTGACCGAGGTTTCCCCCATGACCCATCGGATCGCTTCGAGAAGGTTGGATTTTCCGCAGCCATTGGGCCCGACAACGCCGGTCAGACCCGGCTCGATGCGCAATTCAGCCGGCTCGACAAAGCTCTTGAATCCGCTGAGCTTGAGTCGGCTGATCTGCATGAAGCTGTCGTGCCCTCCGCGTGCCGCTTATTCGTCGCGCGCGCCGGCGCGTTGCAGGAGCGGTTCGAGCTTGTCCCAGCTGTTCACGTCGAGCTTGGTGTCGTTGAGGAAGAAAGTCGGGGTGGCGGTCACGCCGAGTTCCTTGGCCTGCTTGTCCGAAGCATCGGCGATCTTCTGGATTTTGTCGGTGTCGGCGAGGCAGGCTTTGGCCTGATCCGCCGAGAGCCCGCGCGCGGCGAAGAAATCGGTCAGGCCGCCCAGTTCGGCAATTTTCACGAAGCGCTCATTGGGGGGCAGATCACCGGTGGCGTTCATGCCCTCTGGATTGGCCTGAATGCCAGCCATGACCTCGTTAAAACTTGTCCATGCCTGATCGGACAGCGGCTGCATGCTTTCCTTTGCGCCGCATTGAACCATGGTTGCAATCACGAGATCGAAGGAATTGCGGATCAACTGGCGGTGCTCGAAGCTGACCACGCCACTTTCGATATAGGGCTTCAGCTCCGGTTTGGCCGTCGTGGAGAAGTTCGCGCAAGCGCCGCAAGTGTGCGAGGCGTATTCAACCAGCTTGATCGGAGCGTCGGGGTTGCCGAGCACATAGCCCGATTGATCGCTGATCGTGGTCGTGCCGGCCCAGGTTGTGCCTTCGGGCGCAGCGATATCGGCAATCGGGTCCGACGTGATGACACCGTCTCCGCCTTCGGCTTCGCCTCCGCATGATGCAAGCGCGAGCGCCATCGGAGCTGCGATGGCCAAACCGGACAGGCGCGACAGATTGGGGCGTGAAACGGTCATCGGGAGAAATCCTTCGGTGTAGTCTTCAAATCTATAAGGAATACGGGCCAAAGCCAAAAGCGCAGGCCAATTGCTTGTGCACAAATGCGCAGCCTTGCTCAAGGCGAAATGGGTCTATTCGCCGCCGGAGCGGGCGCGTTGCTCTTCGATCCGCGC
>JBCCOF010000243.1:0-1525 GCA_039025455.1 Pseudomonadota bacterium
CACAAATTGCTCAAACCGCGACAGACCGAGAAAGCAGTCGCGCAAGATCAGCAACGTCCAACGATCCCCCACCAAAGACAGGGTCCGGGCAACGGGACACCAATTATCATCTAAATCTGTCCACTTCATACTTGCCAGCATAGCTTGATTTGACCTAAGTTCCAAATAAGAACTATCAAGCGCGGATTGTCATCGGATCCAAGCGCTTAAGATCACGCTAGGAGGGCCCCGTGGCGAAGACACTTGAATTCTTTTTTGACTATATCAGTCCGACATCTTTCATTGCGCGTGTGCCATTGCGTGGGGTTTTGGAACGCACCGGCGCCGAGCTCAAGCTTCGTCCACTGTTCCAAGGCGGGGTGATGAAGGCGACCGGGAATTCGCCGCCGGGCATGGTCCCTGCCAAAGGGAAATATATGGCCGCAGATATGGCACGTATCTGCAAGCGGTATGGGATCGAGCTTCACTTTAACAAGCATTTTCCAATGATGAACACGCGCCCGCTCACCTGCGCAACCATCCGCCTGGGGGAGACCCCAGATGAACAGATGCGGCTGTTCGAAGCGGCCTGGAAACACGTTTGGGGCAATCCTGAGGGCGGCATCGATACCGGTGATGAAGCGCAATTCAAAGCCGCATTCGCTGCAGAAGGGTTTGACGCAGATCACCTCTGGGCGCTCGGCAATGATCCTGAATCGAAAGCGATGCTGCGCGCCAATACGGATGAAGCCGTCGAGCGCGGTGCCTTCGGTTCGCCGACTTTTTTTGTCGGCGACGAAATGTTCTTCGGGCATGATCGGCTTGATTATGTCGAAGAAGAATTGAGCGCCTAGCTACAGGTGAGATGCCATTTGCTGGGTGCACGGTGACCCATATGCGCTCAGCCCCTCAGCATCGATTAAGCCGCAATCCCAGCCTTAGCGGCGAGCGCGGCCAAGGACACTTCTGGGCGTGGGCCGTAGTGCGAGATCACCTCTGCGGCTGCGATATGACCCAAGTGCGCACAGGTTGCGAGCGGCAAACCACGCGCGATCCCAAATAAGAACCCGGCCGCATATTGGTCACCAGCGCCCGTCGTATCCACTACATTGCTGACCGGTTCTGCTGACACCGCGACCGGGTCACCGTCACCGATCACCACCGACCCTTTTTCGCTGCGCGTGATCGCCGCCAATCCCGTTTCGGTGCGCAATTGCGCGATCGCGGCATCGAAATCGCGCGTTTCATAGAGACTCAACAATTCCTCTTCATTGGCGAACAAAATGTCGACCTGCGAGCGGATCAATTGCCGAAAACTCTCACGATGGCGGTCCACACAAAAGCTATCGGACAGGGTCAAGGACACTTTCCGACCCGCCGCGTGCGCAATCTCGGCCGCATGTACAAAAGCGGCTTTCGCCACTTCTTTGTCGAAAAGATAGCCTTCCATGTACAATATCTGTGATGCTTCCACCGTCGCTCTATTGACGTCGCCAGGGGAGAACTCCACCGACGCGCCGAGGAACGTGTTCATGCTACGCTTACC